>NZ_NKIG01000015.1:0-161842 GCF_002255865.1 Pseudomonas sp. PGPPP1
ACACCGACAGCCACGGCCGCTGAGACCGGGCAGTCGACAAGTAGTAAGGGATTGAATGCATGCGCGCCTTAGCTGAGTTCATCATGCGCGGTCGTGTGCAGGCCACTCTGGTAGTGGCTGGATGTGCGGCATTGCCGTTGCTTTATTGGTTGGGTGCTGCCGCAGGTTGCCTTGTGCTGCTGCGGCGCGGTTTGAAGGACGCCCTTGGCGTTCTTGCCCTGGGATTGTTGCCGGCCTTGATCTGGTGGCTGCAATTGGGTGATCCGCGGGTACTTCTGGTACTGCTGGGGTCATCGAGCCTTGCGTTGGTTTTACGCGCAAGTGAGTCCTGGGTCCGCACGCTGCTGGTCAGCGTGGCATTGGGGTTGGTGTACTCAGTGATGCTTGGCGCGGCTTTCCGCCCGCAAATCGAGGCGCTGGCGCAAGAGATCGTCAAGATCCTGCCGCTGGCTCTCGGGGATCTCTACCAGCAGTTGACGGTAGATGAGCGAGCGCGGTTTGCGTCACTGATTGCCCCGGTCCTGACCGGCCTGATTGCGGCATTGTTGCAGGTCGTCAGCGTGCTGAGCCTGATTCTTGGGCGTTATTGGCAGGCGTTGTTGTACAACCCGGGTGGTTTTGGTCGCGAGTTTCGCAGTATCAGAATCCCCGCGGGGCCGGCGATGTTGCTGCTGGCGTGCATGGTTGTCGGGCCGAACTTTGGCCCTCAGATGGCCTTGCTGGCGCCGATTTGCAGCGTACCGCTGGTGTTTGCCGGGTTGGCCCTGATTCATGGGCTCGTTGCGCGAAAGCGCCTGGCCAAGTTTTGGCTGGTGGGGTTGTACGTCACGCTGTTGCTGTTCATGCAGCTGATCTATCCGTTACTCGTGGTTCTGGCCATTGTCGACGGCCTGATTGATTTTCGCGGTCGTCTGGCGTCGAAAGACGCCGATAACGCGAACGGTGAAGGTTAAAAGTTAGAGGATTTTCACATGCAACTGATCCTTCTGGAAAAAGTCGCCAACCTGGGCAACCTGGGCGACAAAGTGAACGTTAAGGCCGGTTACGGTCGTAACTACCTGCTGCCATACGGCAAAGCCACCGCTGCAACCGCTGCCAACCTGGCTGCGTTTGAAGAGCGTCGTGCTGAGCTGGAAAAAGCAGCAGCAGACAAAAAAGCTTCGGCCGAAACTCGCGCTGCCCAACTGGCTGAGCTGGAAGTGACTATCACTGCCACCGCCGGTGACGAAGGCAAGCTGTTCGGTTCGATCGGCACCCACGACATCGCTGATGCACTGACCGCCTCCGGCGTTGAAGTGCAGAAGAGCGAAGTTCGTCTGCCGAACGGCACCATCCGCAACGTAGGCGAATTCGACGTAGCCGTGCACCTGCACGCCGAAGTTGAAGCCACCGTACGCGTTGTCGTGGTAGCAGCTTAAGCAACACCTAACTGACTGGCACCTCGCGTGCCAGGCGGTTAACATCGGGCACGATCCTGTTTACAGGTCGTGCCTTTTGTTTTTCTACAAACCCCTAATTCCAAGTGGCCATGAACGATATTTCAGCTCCTGAGCAATACGATCTGCAAACCGCTGCCCTAAAGGTGCCGCCGCATTCCATCGAGGCCGAACAGGCCGTGCTCGGTGGCCTGATGCTGGACAACAACGCCTGGGAACGCGTGCTGGATCAAGTCTCGGACGGTGATTTCTATCGCCATGACCACCGCCTGATCTTCCGCGCCATTGCCAAGCTGGCCGACCAGAACTCACCGATCGACGTGGTGACCCTGGCCGAGCAGCTCGATAAGGAAGGCCAGACCTCTCAAGTCGGCGGCCTGGGTTACCTGGGCGAGCTGGCAAAAAACACGCCTTCCGTGGCCAACATCAAGGCGTATGCTCAGATCGTCCGCGAGCGGGCCACCCTGCGCCAATTGATCGGCATCAGCACCGAAATCGCCGACAGCGCCTTCAACCCCGAAGGTCGCACCGCTGCCGAGATCCTTGACGAAGCCGAACGCCAGATCTTCCAGATCGCCGAGGCCCGTCCGAAAACCGGCGGCCCGGTGGGCGTCAACGAGTTGTTGACCAAGGCTATCGACCGTATCGACACCCTGTTCAACACCGACAACGCCATCACCGGTATTTCCACCGGCTACACCGACCTCGACGAGAAGACCAGTGGCCTGCAGCCGGCTGACCTGATCATCGTCGCCGGCCGTCCATCCATGGGTAAGACCACCTTTGCGATGAACCTAGTGGAAAACGCTGTGCTGCGCAGCGACAAGACCGTTCTGGTGTACTCCCTGGAGATGCCAGGTGAATCGCTGATCATGCGGATGCTCTCGTCCCTGGGGCGTATCGACCAGACCAAGGTGCGGGCCGGTCGCCTGGAAGATGACGATTGGCCGCGCCTGACCTCGGCGGTCAACCTGCTCAACGACCGCAAGTTGTTCATCGATGACACGGCGGGCATCAGCCCGTCGGAGATGCGCGCACGTACTCGGCGTTTGGTACGTGAGCACGGCGATATCGCCCTGATCATGATCGACTACCTGCAGTTGATGCAGATCCCGGGATCCAGCGGTGATAACCGCACCAACGAAATTTCCGAGATTTCCCGGTCCCTAAAGGCCCTGGCCAAGGAATTCAACTGCCCGGTGGTGGCGCTGTCCCAGCTCAACCGTTCCCTGGAACAACGTCCCAACAAGCGCCCGGTGAACTCCGACTTGCGGGAATCGGGTGCGATCGAGCAGGACGCCGACGTCATCATGTTCGTGTACCGCGACGAGGTGTACCACCCCGAGACCGAGCACAAAGGCATTGCCGAGATCATCATCGGCAAGCAGCGAAACGGGCCGATCGGCTTTATCCGCCTAGCGTTTATCGGTAAGTACACCCGTTTCGAAAACCTCGCGCCGGGCAGCTACAACTTCGACGACGACGAATAAGTTGTTTTAACGAGGCTCTGCAAACAACCCTTCAATCATTGCTTCGTCGTAGCCGTAATTCCAGCGCAGTTCGGTGCCGGGCTCCAGGTCTTCTCCCGCAAAAAGCGCAACGAGCTGCAGCCGCTCCATGGGCAGATCTTTGACCTGGGTGTCCACAAGAAACGCCGCATCCACGACGTTGTATCCGGTTTTAGCCTGTTTGACCGGCTTGCCGCTCTCGTACTCGAACAGGGTGTTGATTCTTGAGAGCAGGTTATCCCCCGAAAGTGCCAGGGCGGGATTTATGGGGCTGGATGTCGTAGTGCCGGGGCGTATGTCCACGTAAACGTCGAGCAAGTACGGGTCGCGGCGGTTCGCCGCGATGTACTCGGGTAGCAACTCCCCGCCATACACCCCAAGAGGTTCATCCTTGCGGATTGCTCGAGTCGTGATCACGGTAGATTGGCCGATCAGGCTCACTTCTTCTGGAAACCGCTGATGGGCTGCTGTGAAGGACACGACTTTAAGCTTGTCATCATAAAGCGCCGCGACTTTTTCAAACCCCTCCCACTGAATGAACGGCATAATTTGCGCCTTGGAAAATTCCTGTCCGGTTTTGCGTGAGCGGCCGTTTATCTCGATTTTTTTGATGCGCATCGGCTCCCCTTTCTCGTTGCGCAAGGGGTATCTGCCGTTGTTGGCTCGATCGTAGATGCCCAGATAGTTCTGGCTGAACTGGTAGCTTCTTATCGCACGCATAGACTGCATCTCCTGACGCATGTAGACCGTGGCGCCTTCTTCTGCCGATAGGTATTCACTGTCCGATTCCGCTGACTCGAATTCCTCTCTGGCGCTAGTGCCTTGGGCGTTCCAGGGCTCTGGGGCGAGCGTTCCGACATTGCTCTGGTCCAGTTCCCACCCCCCTACCTGGCGCTTACGAATAAAGGGTTGGTACGCCCGGAACGGGCTGCGGTTATCCATCAGTTGCCAGCCGTTGTCGTTGAAGCGCACCTGGAAATACTTTGCGTTGTGCAAAATGTAAAAGCGCGAGCTACCACCGGGAAGCGCCGGGGCTTCATAGACGCCGTCGGAGCCTGGGTTCAAGCTGTCCGGTGGCGTTGGGTCGGCGAACAAGGGGTCAAGCTGCCGGATCGATGGAAAGGAAGCCCGCCTGGGTATGTTCGCCCGTATGGCCGGTGACCCTCTGCTCATGATGCGCAGGTTGGTATTGTGCAGAGCCTGTTTCAGCGTGCGGGTGTTGGATTGGGTCAACACGGCTTTCAGTTGGCTGTCAGTCAGGCCGTGAGTGATCGCGTCGAGCAAGTTCGTTGACGCCTGATAGGAGAGGCCTTGTCGGCCCTGGAGTTGATAGTGCTCGCCGCTGCGGGTTATTACACAGTGTGAGGCCGCCTCTTCGGCACCGCTGCAGAACAGCAAACGGCCTGTGGCGTCTTTCTCACGTATTTCAATTCGAAGTGCAGTCGGCCAGCCGGGGACCTGTTCCAGGGTGGACAGCATGATTGCTGGTGTTTCAGTCGTGTCGGCCGAGTCCATGTGAAGACTCGCCCTCGCTCGACTGGCACGCATCTGCTGCCGGTATTGGTCGGCCTCCCAGTGCTGCTCGGCGGTCAGGCTTTTTTCCTGCAGCAGCCTTCGCTGTTGTGCGGGGGAGAGCACGGCGGCCAGTTCTTCAACGTGGCTTGTTGATAATTCGGGAACCAGTTCGCCGATTTGTTGCGCGCTTGCGGAGGTGGCTTTGCCCAGGGTTTGGTTCAGCCAACTGAACAGTCTCGATGGGTGTTGGTGTGCTTGCTCGGTTAGGCGCAGGGCCAGGTTTTCAACGTTGCTCAAGCCTTCCAGGCGGGAGGCGGGCAGCAGTTCGTTGAATTGGCTGGTGGGCAACTGGTCAGCCAGGCAGTGCAGCAGATCGCCTTTGCGAAACCGTGCCTCCGGCACTCTGATCTCTATGCCTGATGTGCCGTGGGTGAGCAAGGTGGCACCGTGTTCATCGACAACCTTCAACAGATACGCTTTGGGCCACTCTGCCAGTGAGCAAACAGAATGAAACTGAATGAAGGGCGTGTAGGGTGTCACTTGTGAGCCTTCTGCCCGGTAGGTGTCGAACGCTTGGATTTCCTCATCAAGATTGAAGCGTTTTAACGTGTCGCGTAGCAGGGGCGGCGGACGCAGCATTTGCTGGTGCGTTTCGCGCAACGTGGCGTTGTCCAAGCCACCCAGCAAGAGGAGCGGCTCTACCTGTGCCTGGGTGATGTTTGACGCGTCCGGTCCCAGGCGCTTGATCAACTTGAGGCTGTCCCAGTCCTGGGGCGTTTCTTGCGCCATGCGCCAACCGCCCACGCCATTGCTGAGCAGCGTCGGGGTGTAGGCGTCGGGGTTTTTGGGGTGTTGCAGTTGCCACGCTTGGCTTTGCGGGTCGCGCTTGACGCTGTGCAGGTGGTCATCAAGCTTTATGTACTGTTGCTGTTCGTGGGTGTAGAGGCCTTGCGCGTTGGCCGGCAGCCCGTCGGGCAAGGTCTTATCGAGATGACGGTAGGGGGCCGGGTCAGGGTTCCAAAGGCGCTCGCCACCCTGTCGCAGCTTCACCTTGACCAGGCCGACGGTGTACCCGGCCGTCTTGACGGCTCCTGCAGTCACCGCAGCCAGCGCAACGCTGTCGACTACGTCCAGCAAGTCGTTGAGCGCTTCGTCACTGTCGCCACGGCTCCAGGCGGCAAAGCCATGGTAAATGGAGTGCACGAGCTGGGCTGCGCTGACCACCAGAAGCACCTCGCCCACGATTGGCACGAAAGACGCCGCGAAAAACAGCAGTGACTGACCAAGGTCCAGAAAACATTGCAGGCGTTTTTGCCTGGCGGCTGCATCGGCGTCCGCTGTGGGTACGGCGAGGGTGCGGGCATCACGTTTGATCTGGTCGATTCGTTGATGGGTGATGGCCAGGAACAGATCGCCTGCAATGGTCGTGCGGCTGACGAGGGCTTCCAGGCTGATGGGCATCGGTTTACCGGTGGCACCTACAGAGGTCCAGTCAGTCCAGGCGGGTTTTATATTCAGTAGTGTTTCCCGGTGTTGTAATGGCACAAGGCGTTTGAAAAACTTCCGGTAGTCAAGGCTCTGGTCGAGGCGTGCGGCCAGTTCGCTTTCCAGATCCGACATGTGGAGGTGCGGGCGAAAGGGGGTCACTGGATCTTCGGGAATGTAGAGCAGATGTTTGCTACCGGTCTGGATGACAAGAACATTGGGTAGCACGACGCTATCGAGGGTCAGATGTGAGCAGGACAGATCCGGGTGACTCCCTTGTTTTTGCAAGGCGAGCAACTGTTCATAAAGAGGCTTGGCGAGGCCGCCTTTCAAGTAAGTCACGTGTAATGCGACCTCGAAGGTCGTGCGCTCCTGATCATTGAAGCGCTTTTCTGCCGAGGATATTCGGCGGGCGTGCTTTCTGGGGCCCAGCACTTGATCCAGGTGGTACTGGTAGTACCGTCCAATATCCAGAGTGCGGCAAAAGCTGGCGAACTGTGCCGGCGAAATCGGATTTCGAATGCCGCTGTTCGAATAGACGCCGGATCCCGCTTCCATTCCACCTTCTTGCGCCTCATCTGCATCAAAATTCTGCAGGGCGGCCTCTAGCAACGTTTGCTCGGTCGTGCGGGCGTGGGTTTTGATCAATCCGAACAGGTGGTGGTTTTTCCATTCCCGGCGCAGAAGGCTCTTTTCGTCGTTCAGCAGCCCGTAGAATTTACGCCTCAACGCGTTTCTCAGCAGCGGGCGGGCAAAGGCCTCGGGGCTTTGCAGCCGATGCAGGAGCGCCTGGAGATCGTGCCTGGATTGGTTGCTCCTGATCAGGCTGTCACGCAAAGCCTTGCGCATGGCTTCGGGGGCACGAGCCAGCCAGGTGGGCAGTTGAGACTGGATGAAGCCTGCGTGGACGGAAAGAGCAGGCGGATGGTGACCGTTCATCGATGTATCCATGGGAAGAGTGGTTCAGTACCAGACTACCCATGGAATCTCTGACAAACGGCTAGCCTGCTGACACCCCGCGCCCCATGAAATCGGGTAATGGGCACTGCTGTGAACAACCTCGATCAAAGCCGACCATTACCGTCGGAATTGGTCAAAATTTGTGCTATATTCCGCGCCCGCGATTTTTCATCTCAACACCGGTCACCGTCATGCAAACAGCCAAGCCGTTATTTGACTATCCCAAGTACTGGGCCGAATGTTTCGGTCCAGCGCCATTCCTGCCCATGAGCAGGGAGGAGATGGATCAGCTTGGCTGGGATTCCTGCGACATCATCATCGTTACCGGTGATGCCTACGTTGACCATCCGTCGTTCGGCATGGCAATTATCGGCCGGCTGCTGGAGTCCCAGGGCTTTCGCGTCGGGATCATTGCCCAGCCGAACTGGCAGTCCAAAGACGACTTCATGAAGCTCGGCGAGCCGAACCTGTTCTTCGGCGTCGCGGCCGGCAACATGGACTCGATGATCAACCGCTACACCGCCGACAAAAAGATTCGCTCCGACGACGCCTATACCCCCGGCGGCATGGCCGGCAAACGCCCGGACCGCGCCAGCCTGGTGTACAGCCAGCGTTGCAAGGAAGCCTACAAGCACGTGCCGATCGTACTCGGCGGCATCGAAGCCTCCCTGCGCCGAATCGCCCACTACGACTACTGGCAGGACCGCGTGCGCAACTCGATCCTGATCGACGCCAGCGCCGATATCCTGCTGTACGGCAACGCCGAGCGGGCCATCGTCGAGGTTGCCCAACGCCTGTCGTGGGGCCACAAGATCGAAGACATTACCGATGTACGTGGCACCGCGTTCATTCGCCGTGACACGCCGGCGGGCTGGTACGAAGTGGACTCCACGCGTATCGACCGCCCGGGCAAGATCGACAAGATCATCAACCCGTACGTCAACACCCAGGACACCCAGGCCTGCGCCATCGAGCAAGAGAAAGGCCCGGTGGATGACCCTGAAGAAGCCAAGGTCGTACAGATCCTGGCCAGCCCGAAGATGACCCGCGACAAGACCGTGATCCGCCTGCCGTCAGTGGAAAAAGTCCGTGGTGACGCGGTGCTCTACGCCCACGCCAACCGCGTGCTGCACCTGGAGACCAACCCAGGCAACGCCCGCGCCCTGGTGCAGAAGCACGGTGAAGTGGACGTGTGGTTCAACCCGCCGCCCATCCCGATGACTACCGAAGAAATGGACTACGTGTTTGGCATGCCTTACGCACGTATCCCGCACCCGGCGTACGGCAAGGAAAAGATCCCGGCCTACGACATGATCCGTTTCTCGGTGAACATCATGCGTGGCTGCTTTGGCGGCTGCACCTTCTGCTCCATCACCGAGCACGAAGGCCGCATCATCCAGAACCGTTCCGAAGAGTCGATCATTCGCGAAATCGAAGAGATTCGCGACAAAGTGCCAGGCTTTACCGGCGTGATCTCCGACCTCGGCGGCCCGACCGCGAACATGTACCGTATCGCCTGCAAGAGCCCGGAAATCGAATCCGCGTGCCGCAAGCCATCGTGCGTATTCCCGGGCATCTGCCCGAACCTGAACACCGACCACTCCTCGTTGATCCAGCTGTACCGCAGCGCGCGTGCATTGCCGGGGGTGAAGAAGATTCTGATCGCGTCCGGTCTGCGCTATGACCTTGCGGTCGAGTCGCCGGAATACGTCAAGGAACTGGTCACCCACCACGTCGGTGGTTACCTCAAGATCGCCCCGGAACACACCGAGGAAGGTCCGCTCAACCAGATGATGAAGCCTGGCATTGGCAGCTATGACAAGTTCAAGCGCATGTTCGAGAAGTACACCAAGGAAGCGGGCAAGGAGCAGTACCTGATCCCGTACTTTATCGCCGCCCACCCAGGCACCACCGATGAAGACATGATGAACCTGGCCCTGTGGCTCAAGGGCAACGGCTTCCGCGCCGACCAAGTGCAGGCGTTCTACCCGTCGCCGATGGCCACTGCCACCGCGATGTACCACTCGGGCAAGAACCCGCTGCGCAAGGTCACCTACAAGAGCGACGCGGTGACCATCGTCAAGAGCGAAGAGCAGCGCCGTTTGCACAAGGCGTTCCTGCGCTACCACGACCCGAAAGGCTGGCCGATGCTGCGTGAAGCGTTGACCCGCATGGGGCGCGGTGACCTGATCGGCCCGGGCAAGGACCAGTTGATCCCGCTGCACCAGCCGTCCACCGACAGCTACCAGAGCGCCCGTCGCAAGAACTCGACGCCGGCTGGCAGCCACAAGGTCGCCAAGGAAACCACCACCAAGATCCTCACCCAGCACACCGGTTTGCCTCCGCGCGGTAGCGATGGCAGCAACCCATGGGACAAGCGTGAGCAAGCCAAGGCTGCGGCCCAGGCACGTAACAAACAGGCCGCCAAGGAACGCAGCGATGCCGCCAAGGGCAAGGGCGGCAAGCCTGCGCGCAAGCCGGTGGTGCCGCGTTGATCGCAACCTGAACAAAAAAACGCCAGCCTGATGCTGGCGTTTTTTTTGGCGTGCTTTCCAGTGACAGTGCGTCGCTTGCGCCAGGCTACCCACGTGTGTGGTTGGGTAGATTCACCACCCGCCGTCACACGGACGGTACAAATAGGTGCGACGCTTGCACCATGGCGCCACCGTTCGCGCCGTTTTGGTGCTGTACTGCACCGGGTCTTACGATAAAGCGCAATGACTGCCGCTCTGGCATAAGTCTTGCGCGCGTCAAGCCCATGCCCTGGCTCGCAGGAGGCCGCCGTGTCGATTCATGTCGCGTTGCACCACGTTACGCATTACCGCTACGACCGCGCCGTTGAACTCGGCCCACAGATCGTGCGTTTGCGCCCGGCGGCTCATAGCCGCACGCGGATTCTGTCCTACGCGTTGAAAGTGCTGCCCGAGCAGCATTTCATCAACTGGCAGCAGGACCCTCAGGGCAATTATCTGGCGCGGCTAGTATTCCCGGAAAAGACGGACGAGCTGCGTATCGAAGTCGACCTGGTCGCCGAGATGGCGGTGTTCAACCCGTTCGATTTTTTCCTGGAACCGTACGCTGAAAAAATCCCCTTCAGCTACGCCGCCGATGAACAGCGTGAGCTGGCGCCCTACCTGGAAACCTTGCCGCTCACGCCCAAGTTTGCCGCCTACCTGGCGGGTATCGACCGCACGCCACTGCCGGCGGTGGATTTCCTGGTGGGTCTCAACCAGCGCCTGGCCGCCGATATCGGTTACCTGATCCGCATGGAGCCGGGCGTGCAGACCCCGGAATTCACCCTGGAAAACGCTTCCGGTTCGTGCCGCGACTCGGCCTGGCTGTTGGTGCAGATTCTGCGCAATCTGGGGTTGGCCGCACGGTTTGTGTCGGGCTACCTGATCCAGCTCACCGCTGACGTAAAAGCCCTCGACGGCCCGTCCGGCACCGAGGTGGACTTCACCGACCTGCACGCCTGGTGTGAGGTGTATCTACCCGGTGCCGGCTGGATCGGCCTGGACGCCACGTCCGGTCTGTTTGCCGGTGAAGGCCACATCCCATTGGCCTGTAGTCCCGATCCATCGTCTGCTGCGCCCATCAGTGGGTTGGTGGAGCCTTGCGAGTGCGAATTCACCCACGAAATGTCGGTAGAGCGGATTTGGGAAGCGCCGCGCGTCACCAAGCCCTACACCGAAGAACAATGGCTGGCGATCCAGGCCCTGGGCCGGCAGATCGATGGCGACCTGCTCAAGGATGACGTGCGCCTGACCATGGGCGGCGAGCCCACCTTCGTGTCCATCGACGACCCTGACGGCGCCGAATGGAACACCGCGGCGCTTGGGCCGGATAAACGTCGCCTGTCCGCCGAACTGTTCCAGCGTATGCGCAAGCACTACGCGCCAAAAGGCTTGGTGCACTTCGGCCAGGGCAAGTGGTACCCCGGCGAGCAATTGCCGCGATGGTCGCTCAATTGCTACTGGCGCCGCGACGGTGTGCCGATCTGGCACAACAGCGCGCTGATCGCCGACGAGCAAGAAGACTATGGCGCGGACGGCACGATGGCCGGGCGTTTCCTGGCGAGCGTTGCTGAACGCTTGAAGCTACCGGCACGCTTTGTGTTCCCGGCCTTCGAAGATAATTTTTACTACCTGTGGCGTGAGGGCGCGCTGCCGCAAAACGTCACCGCCCAGGACCCGCGCCTGAGCGATGAGCTGGAGCGCGAGCGCCTGCGCAAAGTGTTCAGCCAGGGTTTGGATAAAATCATCGGTCAGGTGCTGCCGCTGGCGCGTACTGCCGCCAATGACCGCTGGCAGAGCGGGCGCTGGTACCTGCGCGACAATCACTGCCGCTTGGTGCCAGGCGATTCGCCGCTAGGCTATCGCTTGCCATTGGCGTCGCAACCCTGGGTGACGGCGGCGGAATATCCGTTTGTGCACCCCACCGATCCGAACCAGGATCAGCCGGAACTGCCGACCACCGCACAACTGCAGCGCCATGATGAAGCCGCGCCCGTCGATGAGCGTGTGCCGAAGGTGGACCAGTCCGCCGATTGGCTCACCCGCACCGCCCTGTGTGCCGAAGCGCGCGAAGGTAGGCTGTACCTGTTCATGCCGCCGTTGGAGCGGGTCGAGGATTATCTTGAGCTGGTCGCTGCTATCGAAGCCACCGCCGAAGAGCTGCACTGCCCGGTGTTGCTGGAAGGCTACGAGCCACCGGCCGATACGCGGTTGAGCAACTTCCGTGTCACGCCGGACCCCGGTGTGATCGAGGTGAATGTGCAGCCGTCCGCCACCTGGGATGAGTTGGTCGAACGCACCGAGTTTCTTTACGAGGAAGCGCGGCAAACCCGCCTCACCACCGAAAAATTCATGATCGACGGGCGCCATACGGGCACCGGCGGTGGTAACCACTTTGTGCTCGGGGGGGCGACACCCAAGGATTCACCGTTTCTACGTCGCCCGGATTTGCTGCGCAGTCTGATCAGCTACTGGCACAACCATCCCTCGCTGTCGTACCTGTTTTCCGGCCTGTTTATCGGCCCGACCTCCCAGGCACCGAGAGTGGACGAAGCCCGCAACGACGCGTTGTACGAGCTGGAAATCGCCTTCGCACAAATGCCCGAGCCGGAGGAGGAATGCCCGCCGTGGTTGGTGGACCGTTTGCTGCGCAACCTGCTGATCGACGTGACGGGCAATACCCACCGCGCCGAGTTCTGCATCGACAAGCTCTACTCGCCGGACGGCGCCACTGGCCGCCTGGGCCTGCTGGAACTGCGCGCGTTTGAAATGCCGCCGCACGCGCGCATGAGCCTGACCCAACAATTGCTGTTGCGTGCCCTGGTCGCGCGGTTCTGGCGCGAACCCTATGCGCCGCCGAAACTGGCGCGTTGGGGCACCGAGTTGCATGACCGTTTCCTGCTGCCGCACTTTATCGAGCAGGACTTTGCCGACGTGATCGTCGAGCTCAACGCCGCCGGCTACCCATTGCGCGCCGAATGGTTTGCTGCGCACTTGGAGTTTCGTTTCCCCAAGGTGGGCGACTACGCTGTCAGCGGCATCGAGCTGGAACTGCGCCAGGCCTTGGAGCCCTGGCACGTGTTGGGCGAAGAAGGCGCAGTGGGCGGCACGGTGCGCTACGTGGACTCGTCCCTGGAGCGCCTGCAAGTGAAGTTGACCGGGTTGGCACCGCAACGCTATCTGCTGACGTGCAATGGCGTCCCTGTGCCGCTGCAAGCCACTGGCCGCGTGGGCGAGTTTGTCGCTGGTGTGCGCTACCGCGCCTGGCAACCGGCCAACTGCCTGCAACCGACCATCCCGGTGCATGCGCCGTTGGTGTTTGATCTGTTGGACACCTGGATGCAGCGCTCTTTGGGTGGTTGCCAGTACCATGTTGCCCATCCGGGTGGGCGTAATTACGACAGCTTGCCGGTGAATGCCAATGAAGCGGAGAGCCGGCGGATGGCGCGGTTTTTCCGATTGGGGCATACGCCAGGAAAGCAGCCGGTGCCACAGGTTGTCATCAACGATGAGTTGCCGATGACATTGGACTTGCGGCGTTTCCCCCATAAAAAAGATTGAACACGATCCAAAATGTGGGAGCTGGCAAGCCGGCTCCCACATTAGACTGTGCTGACCTTGACCTTCTTTGCCTCTGCCGAGCGTTCCATGTCCGACTTGCTCGACCGTTACCCGCTGACCGCGGGCACTTATCACGAACTGCTCGATGACAGCGGTGCGGTGCGTGCCCATTGGCAGCGCCTGCTTGACCACCTGCAACGCAGCACTCCCGCGCAACTGGCCCAGCGCCAAGCGTTGCTGACCCGGCAGATCCAGGAAAACGGCGTGACCTACAACGTCTACGCCGACCCAAAAGGCGCCGACCGCCCGTGGGAGCTGGATTTACTGCCCCACGTGCTGGCGGCCGAAGAATGGCAGCAGCTGTCGGCGGGGATCGCTCAGCGCGCGCGCTTGCTCAATGCCGTGTTGGCCGATCTGTATGGTCCGCAACGCTTGATCAAGGAAGGCCTGTTGCCGGCTGAGCTGGTGTTCGGTCACAACAATTTCCTGTGGCCATGCCAAGGCATCCAGCCGCCGGATGGTGCGTTTTTGCACCTCTACGCCGTGGACCTCGCGCGCACGCCGGATGGTCGCTGGTGGGTTACCGCCGACCGTACCCAGGCGCCCTCTGGCGCCGGTTACGCGTTGGAAAACCGTACCATCGTGTCCCGCGCGTTCCCGGACCTGTACCGTGATTTGCAGGTGCAGCACCTCACTGGTTTCTTCCGTACCTTGCAGGAAACCCTGGCCCGTCAGGCGCCCGCCGATGACCAGCCGCCGTTGATCGTGTTACTGACGCCGGGGCGTTTCAACGAAAGCTATTTCGAACACCTCTACCTCGCCCGCCAACTCGGCTACCCGCTGGTAGAAGGGGGCGACCTCACGGTGCGCGACAGCTGTGTGTTCCTGAAGACCCTCAGCGGGCTGCGCCGGGTGCACGCGATCATGCGCCGCCTCGACGACGACTTTTGCGACCCGCTTGAGCTGCGCACCGACTCGGCTCTTGGCGTGCCGGGCCTGCTCGATGCCGTGCGCCAGGGCAACGTGCTGGTGGCCAATGCTTTGGGCAGCGGCGTGCTGGAGTCCCCCGGTTTGCTTGGTTTCCTTCCCAAGATCAACGAGTTTTTGTTCGGCGAGGAACTGATCCTGCCATCCATCGCCACCTGGTGGTGTGGTGAAGCGCCGGTGCTTGCCGAAGCCTTGGAAAAACTGCCCGAACTGCTGATCAAACCAGCGTTTCCGTCGCAAAGCTTTAGCCCGGTGTTCGGTCGCGACCTGGACGAAAAACAACGTGAGGCCCTGGCTGAACGCATGCGCGCACGGCCTTACGCTTATGTTGCCCAGGAGCTGGCGCAGTTGTCCCAGGCGCCGGTGTGGCACACCGTGGAAGACCATCTGCAACACCGCGCCATTGGCATGCGCGTGTACGCCGTGGCCAGCGATCAAGGGTATCGCGTGCTGCCCGGCGGCCTCACCCGCGTAGCCGCCGAAGCCGATGCCGAAGTGGTGTCGATGCAGCGCGGCGGGGCCAGCAAAGACACCTGGGTGCTCGGCGAACGCGCCGCCGGTGGCGAGCATTGGCGTGCTCAGCGCGCGATTGGCGCCCATGACCTGGTGCGTCGCGACCCGTACTTGCCGTCCCGCGTGGTGGAGAACCTGTTCTGGTTTGGTCGTTATTGCGAGCGCTGCGATGACAGCGCGCGCTGGCTGCGTATCGTGCTGGCGCGCTATGTCGATGGCGATGACCCATTGGCGTTGCAGGCCGCTGTCGAACTGGGCGAAACCTTGCGCTTGCTGCCGGAGGAGGGCGAGTTGCCCGAGCGCCTGTTGGCAGCGCTGCTGGGCGATGATTGGCCGTCGAGCCTGCGCGCCAACCTGCAGCGCTTGCAGTGGGCAGCGTCCCAAGTGCGCGGCAAGTTGTCCCGCGAGAATTGGCAGGCCCTGGTGGAGTTGCAGCGCGAAGCCATGGAGCTGGAAAGCGAAACCCCGGATTTTGGCGAGCTGCTGGACTTCCTCAACCGCCTGGTGATGTCGCTGGCAGCGTTGTCCGGGTTTGCCCTGGACGACATGACCCGCGATGAAGGCTGGCGCTTTTTGATGATGGGGCGGCGCATCGAGCGCCTGCAATTTCTCAGCAGCAGCCTCGCGGCGTTCCTGCGTGGCGTGGCGGTGTTCGATCAGGCGGGCCTGGAGTGGTTGCTGGAACTGGGCAACAGCAGCATCACCTATCGCTCTCGCTACTTGGCGGTGCCGCAGTTGATCCCGGTGCTCGACCTGTTGCTGTTGGACGAGCAGAACCCCCATGCGGTGTTGTTCCAGTTGAAACTGGTGAGCCGTACGTTGCGCCGTCTCAACGATGATTTTGGCGTGCCCCGTGAAACCGGTCTTGGGCCGTTGGTGGAGCGCTTGGCGCGGTTCGATCTCGGTTGCCTGGAGAACCCGCTGTTTGGCGAGTCCAGCGTGCGTGCCGCGTTGGACGGCCTGGCCGACCTGCTGCAAGCGGTGGCCGATGAGAGTGGGCAAGTGTCGGATCGCCTGGCGTTGCGCCATTTTGCCCATGTGGATGATGTCAGCCAGCAAACGGTGTCGGTGTGATGAGTGCGCGCTACCAGATTTTCCACGATACCCATTATCACTACGACAGCCCGGTGTCCCTGGCGCAGCAGTTGGCGCACCTGTGGCCACGGCCGTGTGCCTGGCAGCGCTGCAGCGCGCAGCAACTGGACATCAGCCCGCAGCCGTCCTCGCGGCGGGATGAGCTGGACGTGTTTGGCAACCCGATCACGCGGCTGGCGTTCGAGCGGCCCCACGATGAATTATTGGTGAATGCGGGGCTGACCGTTGAAGTGCTGGCGCGGCCTGCGCTGGACTTCCAACAGTCGCCAGCCTGGGACCAGACCCGTGACCGCCTGACCTACAGCAGCCAGCCGATGTCCGATGAGCTGATCGAAGCCTGCCGCTACCGCTTCGAATCGCCCTATGTACACCTGAAAAAAACCTTCGTCGAATTCTCCGAAAACTGCTTCCCGCCGGGATGCCCGTTGTTGTTGGGTGTGCAGGCATTGATGGAGAAAATCTTTGACGAGTTCACCTTTGATGCCGAGGCCACCCAGGTCGCCACACCGTTGGTGGAAGTGCTGGAGCGCCGTCGTGGCGTGTGCCAGGACTTCGCTCACCTGATGCTCGCCTGCCTGCGCTCACGCGGGCTGGCGGCGCGTTACATCAGCGGCTACCTGCTTACCCAGCCTCCGCCCGGCCAGCCACGGCTGATCGGCGCCGATGCATCTCATGCGTGGGTCTCGGTGTATTGCCCGGTGTCGGGTTGGGTGGATTTTGATCCGACGAATAATGTGCAACCGGCACTGGAGCACATCACCTTGGCCTGGGGCCGGGATTTCTCTGATGTGTCGCCGTTGCGGGGGGTGATTCTGGGGGGAGGGAACCATGACCCGGAGGTTCGGGTGACGGTGATGCCGCTGCAATAACGGCAGATTGTGGCGAACCGGGCAAGCCGGTTCACCACAAAGGAAATTATTCAGCCGGATCTTTTGGTGTTTCGGTCTCGTCGCTCGTTTCTTCACCATCAACATCTGCGTTCAGCCCATTGGCCTCTTCTTCTGCAGCGGCTTTCTTGCGTTGCAGTTTTTCCTCTTTCTTCTGCTCCTTGGCCAAGTCTCTCTGACGTTTGGCGAAGGAGTAATTAGGTTTGGCCATGGGCGATCCTCTAGGGTCGAAGGTGAGGGTGGCGGCGCGCAGCTGCCTTGGGTCGCTATGGTAGCAGCTTAGCAGCGCGCTTGGCCTTCACTTACCGCAGGCGTACGCGGCCAGCAGGCCGTTGAACAGTTGGTCGAGGTGCATGGCTCGGACTCCAGTGGGGGATGGGCCGATCATAGGAAGGTCGTACTACTTTGGCTGTTAGATTGTGTTGATAAGTCTGATAGCCTAAAGTTGTATACAATCCGTTGACTCAGATCATAAGAATTCACGCCCGCATCGGGCACCCTTGTCGCAATACGCGTTTTCTAAACCCTGCCTTGGAGATTCACATGTTCGCCAAACTCGTTGCTGTTTCCCTGCTGACTCTGGCTAGCGGCCAGTTGCTTGCTGCAGAGTGCGCAGTCACCGTCGACTCCACCGACCAGATGTCCTTCAACACCAAGGAAATCACGATCGACAAGAGCTGCAAGACCTTCACCGTGAACCTGGAACACTCGGGCAGCTTGCCGAAAAACGTCATGGGCCATAACTGGGTGCTGACCACCAAAGCCGACATGGCTGGCGTTGCTACCGACGGCATGGCCGCTGGCATCGACAAGAACTACCTGAAGGAAGGCGACACCCGCGTGATCGCCCACACCAAGATCATTGGTGCTGGTGAGAAAGATTCGGTGACCTTCGATGTGTCCAAGCTGGCGGCGGGCACTGAATATGAGTTCTTCTGCTCGTTCCCAGGCCACAACTCGATGATGAAAGGCGCGGTGGTGCTTAAGTAAGACCGCGTTATCGTTCATCGCAGGCAAGCCAGCCCCCACATTTGATTTGTGAACACATTCAAATGTGGGGGCTGGCTTGCCTGCGATGGCGGTCTAGCTCACGGCGCGAACGGCATGACCCGCTTGTGCTCAGTCTTGCGATACGTCTCGCAAATAATCCGGAACGCCTCTTCGCGCACCGGCTCTCCGTGCAAAAACGCATCGATCTCTGCATAGGTCACGCCATGTGACGCTTCGTCCGGCTTGCCCGGCGACAGGTCTTCCAGATCCGCTGTCGGCACCTTCTCCACCAACGATTCCGGTGCACCAAAGTGCCGTGCAATCGAGCGCACCTGGTTCTTCACCAGCCCGCTCAACGGCGCCAGATCGCACGCGCCATCACCGAACTTGGTGAAAAAGCCCATCACCGCTTCCGCCGCATGGTCAGTACCAATCACCAGGCCGCTGGCCGCGCCCGCGATGGTGTACTGCGCCACCATGCGCATGCGTGCCTTGGTGTTGCCCAGCACGAAATCACGGGACACCGCCGCCTTGCCTTCAAACGCCGCCACTTCACTGGCCAGGGCTTTTACCGCCGGGCCGATATTCACGGTATGGCGCTCGTCCGGCTCGATAAAGTCCACCGAGGCCTGGGCATCTATCTCATCGAACTGAGTTTCATAAGGCAGGCGCACCGCGATAAAACGGTAGGCCTCGTCGCCGGTGCTGGCGCGCAGTTCCTGCATCGCGCGTTGGGCCAACAGGCCTGCGGTCAGGGAGTCGACACCGCCGCTGATGCCCAGCACCAAGGTCTTGAGCCCGGAATTGCGCAGGCAATCCTGGATAAAGGTGATGCGCCGGGCAACCTCGGCTTCGAGGGCGGCCTGGTCCTGGAACGGTGCTTGAACCTTGAGCTGCTGCGCAATTTCACGCTGTACGGCTTGCATGATTCACTCCTTGCTGGAAAGGGCAGGTACTTTGAAAACGTGCCGCAAATAGGCGACAAAATTCGGGTCGGTGCAATGGGTCTTGCCCGCTTCGTCGGAGATCTTGGCGACAGGCTGGCCATTGCAGGCAGTCATTTTAAGCACGATGCTCATGGGCTCCACACCTGGGATATCGCAGGTCAGGTTGGTGCCAATGCCGAAGCTCACATTGATGCGACCGCGCAGCGCCCGGAAGATCTCCAGGGCCTTGGGCAGCGACAGGCTGTCGGAGAACACCAACGTCTTGCTCATCGGCTCAATGCCGAGCTTATGGTAGTGGGCGATGGCTTTTTCTGCCCACTGCACCGGATCACCGGAGTCGTGGCGCAGGCCGTCGAACAGCTTGGCGAAGTACAGGTCGAAGTCGCCGAGGAACGCGTCGGTGGTGATGCAATCGGTCAGGGCGATGCCCAGCAGGCCACGGTATTCGCGGACCCAGCAGTCGAGGGCGGCGATCTGGCTGTCGATCAGGCGCGGGCCGAGTTGCTGGTGGGCCATGATCCACTCGTGGGCCATGGTGCCCAGGGGTTTCATGTCGAGTTCGCGGGCCAGGTGCACGTTGCTGGTGCCGACAAAACGCCCGGGGAAGTCGTGCTTGAGTACGCTGACCACTTCTTCCTGCACCCGGTACGAGAAGCGTCGGCGGGTGCCGAAGTCGGCTACTTGCAGCTCGGATAGTTCTTCGCTGCTGGCATTGGCCGTCAGCCAATCGAACTTGCGGTACAACTGCTCGCGGGCCTGTTCGAGGATCACGGTCTGGTAGCGGTAGCGGTTACGCACTTCGCTGACGATGGCCAGCATCGGCACTTCAAACAGGATCACATGCAGCCACGGCCCGCGCAGGCGGATAAATAATTCGCCGTTCTCGATGCCGGTCTGCACATAGCGCAGGTTGAAGCGGAACAACCCGAGGAAGCGCAGAAAGTCCGGCTTCATGAAGCTGATGCGCTCCAGGAAACCCAGTTGATCGGGGCTCAGGCTCAACTCGGCAAGGCGCTCGATCTGGTAGCGGATTTCCGCCAGGTACGGGCGCAGGTCCTCACTGTTGCGGCAACGAAACTCCCATTCAACTTCCACGTTCGGGTAGTTGTGCAGCACCGCCTGCATCATGGTCAGCTTGTAGAAGTCGGTGTCGAGCAGGTTCTGCACGATGCGATCGGCAAACACACTCTCGCTCATAACGGGAATCTCCAGACGAGTCGGCGATGGGCGCCGACCTTTACGCACAATTAAGGAAGGGGGCTAGTGGCGCATAGACCTGTGGGGTTTTGCCAGTGATTTTTTTGGAATGGCCACTTGTCCCATCGCAGGCAAGCCAGCTCCCACACTTGGAATGCATTTCAAATGTGGGAGCTGGCTTGCCTGCGATGGCGGTGGTGCGGCCGAATAAATCTAGACCTGCTCCATCATCCACTTCACAAATTCGCGCACCTTGGGCACCTCCGCCGAATGCTCAGGATAAGCCAGGTAATACGCATCCTGGCTCGGCATCGCATGTTGCCACGGGATCACCAGCTTGCCGTCCGCCAATTCCTCTTCCACCAGGAAGCGCGGCAGCAGCGCCACGCCACAGCCCACTTGCGCCGCACGAATGCACATATAGAACGTATCGAAACGCGGCCCGTGGTAACTGTGCTCGGTCTGGAAGCCCTGGCTGGCAAACCAGTCATGCCAGCCCTGAGGCCGCGAGGCATTTTGCAGCAGCACCAGGTCGCTCAGTTGCGTTGGGTCCGTAAACGGCCGCGCAGGCAGGCTCTCCGGCGCACACACCGGCACCAGCTCTTCGCTGAACAGCTTGAGGGTCTCGGTACCGGGGCGTGAGCCCTGGCCAAAGTAGAACGCCATGTCGGCCTTGCCTTGCAGCAGTTCGTCCGGCTCCTGTTCGTTGCACAGGTCCAGGTGGATTTGCGGGTGGCGCAGCCGCCATCCCTTAAGGCGCGGCACCAGCCAACGTGCGCCGAAGGTGTAGGGCGTGGAGACCCGCAGCACTTCGGTCTCGCCACCGTAGGAGCGCAGGTAGTGGGTGGACATCTCCACTTGCGTGAGGATTTTTCTCACTTCCACCAAGTACAAATCGCCCGCTGGGGTCATCTGCAAGCGGCGACGCACGCGGCGAAACAGCAGGTGCTGGAGTAATTCTTCCAACTGCGCCACCTGCTTGCTCACCGCGCTCTGCGTGAGGTTCAGCTCCTCGGCTGCGCGGGTGAAGCTCAGGTGGCGGGTGGCGGCTTCGAAGCACTGCAGGGCGGTGATCGAGGGCAAATGTCTTTTGTTCAGCACGGCGTGCCTCTTTTTATGCTTTGCATGAATAAACGGAATGATATCTCGCCTAATCGTCGTTTGTTGGCAAGTCTTGGGCCAGCTACAAATAAGGTCTGGATCGCCGTGCGGGCCGCGGCGCGAATTTTCTGTTTGCAGATTGAAGGAGTGACCCATGGTTGCCGCATTGCTTGATCGTCTCGGGGTAGACCCAGCGTTGTACCAGTCGGGCAAACACCCCGTGCATTCGCCGATTGACGGCAGCCGTATCGGCAGTGTGCAGTGGGAAGGTGCCGCCGAAGTGGAGCAACAGGTCAGTCGCGCCGAGCATGCATTCGACGCCTGGCGAAAAGTGCCGGCCCCGCGTCGCGGTGAACTGGTGCGCCAGTTCGGCGACGTGCTGCGCGAATACAAGGCTGATCTCGGCGAACTGGTGTCGTGGGAAGCCGGCAAGATTACCCAGGAAGGCCTGGGCGAAGTGCAGGAAATGATCGACATCTGCGACTTCGCCGTCGGCCTGTCCCGCCAGCTCTACGGCTTGACCATCGCCTCTGAGCGCCCAGGCCACCACATGCGTGAAACCTGGCACCCGCTGGGCGTGGTCGGCGTGATCAGCGCCTTCAACTTCCCGGTGGCCGTGTGGGCGTGGAACACCACCCTGGCGCTGGTGTGCGGCAACGCGGTGATCTGGAAACCGTCGGAAAAGACCCCGCTCACCGCCCTGGCTTGTCAGGCGCTGTTCGAGCGTGTGCTGAAGAATTTCAACGACGCCCCGCAATACCTCAGCCAAGTGATCATCGGCGGTCGCGATGCCGGCGCCGCGTTGGTCGATGACCCGCGTGTGGCCCTGATCAGCGCCACCGGCAGTACCCGCATGGGCCGCGAAGTCGCGCCCAAAGTCGCCGCGCGTTTTGCTCGCAGCATCCTCGAACTGGGCGGCAACAACGCGATGATCCTCGGCCCAAGCGCCGACCTGGACATGGCCGTGCGTGCCATCCTGTTCAGTGCGGTCGGCACCGCCGGCCAGCGTTGCACAACCCTGCGTCGCCTGATCGCCCATGAGTCGGTGAAAGAAGAGATCGTCACCCGCCTCAAGGCCGCCTATTCCAAGGTGCGCATTGGCCACCCGCTGGAAGGCAACCTGATCGGCCCGCTGATCGACAAGCATGGTTTCGAAAACATGCAGGATGCCCTGGAGCAAGCCTTGAGCGAAGGCGGCAAGGTGTTCGGCGGCAAGCGCCAGCTGGAAGACAAGTTCCCGAATGCCTACTACGTGTCGCCGGCCATCGTGGAGATGCCCGAGCAAAGCGACGTGGTTTGTACCGAAACCTTCGCGCCGATCCTTTACGTGGTCGGCTACACCGACTTCGCTGAGGCCCTGCGCCTGAACAACGCAGTGCCTCAAGGTTTGTCGTCGTGCATCTTCACCACCGATGTGCGCGAAGCCGAGCAGTTCATGTCGGCGGTGGGCAGTGATTGTGGCATCGCCAACGTCAACATCGGCCCGAGTGGCGCGGAAATCGGCGGTGCGTTTGGTGGCGAGAAAGAAACCGGTGGCGGGCGTGAATCGGGGTCGGATGCGTGGCGCGGGTATATGCGTCGCCAGACCAATACCGTGAACTATTCGCTGGAGTTGCCGCTGGCACAGGGCATCACCTTCGACTAACGCGGTTAAAAATGTGGGAGCGGGCTTGCTCGCGAATGCGGTAGATCAGTTGTACATCTGTTGACTGACACACCCCATTCGCGAGCAAGCCCGCTCCCACATTTGATTGCATTTACAGTTCGGAATAGATGTTTGTTAGGTCTCACCGGAGTCTGGCAATGGCATTACGCGAAACATGTTTATGGGAGCACCTCACCCCAAGCCGCCCCGATCGCGCCGCACTCAAAGGCGAACTCAAGGTGGATGTGTGCGTGATCGGCGCCGGCATCACCGGCTTGTCGGCGGCCATTCATCTGCTGGAGCAGGGCAAAAGCGTCGCCGTGCTGGAAGCCCATCGCACCGGCCACGGTGGTTCGGGGCGCAATGTCGGCTTGGTGAACGCCGGCCTGTGGATCCCGCCGGACGACATCGAAGCCGGTTTCGGCACAGAGGTGGGCAGCCAGCTCAACCGGATGCTGGGCGCGGCACCCTCGTTGGTGTTCAGCCTGATCGACAAATACAACATCGATTGCCAATTGCGCCGCGAGGGCACCTTGCACATGGCGCACAACGCGCGTGGCGAGGCGGATTTACGCAGCCGTGAAGAACAATGGCAGCGCCGTGGCGCGCCGGTTGAATTGCTCACCGGCCAGGCATGCGAGCACGCCACGGGCACAAAAAAAATTGCAGCGGCCTTGCTGGATCGGCGTGCTGGCACCCTGAACCCGATGGCCTATACCAGTGGCTTGGCCAACGCTGCCGCAGGCCTTGGCGGGCAGTTGTTTGACCATTCACCGGTGACTCAGCTGGAGCGCCAAGGCGCGCAGTGGTCGGTGCAAACCGCTCAGGGTTCGGTGCAGGCTGCACAAGTGGTGATCGCCTCCAACGCCTACACCGAAGGCGAGTGGACCGAGCTTCGGCGCAATTTCTTCCCCGGTTACTACTACCAAGTCGCGTCAGCCCCGCTGACAGATGACGCCGCCCAGCAGATCCTGCCTGGCGGTCAAGGCTCTTGGGATACACGCCAAGTGTTGAGCAGTATTCGCCGCGACGCCGATGGACGCCTGTTGCTCGGCAGCCTGGGCAATGGCAACCAGAAACCGGCGTGGTTCCTCAAGGCGTGGGCCGATCGGGTGCAGCAGCATTACTTCCCGTACCTCAAATCGGTGCAGTGGGAATACACCTGGACTGGCTGCATTGCCTTTACCCCCGATCACCTGATGCGTCTGTTCGAACCGGCGCCGGGCCTCGTGGCCGTTACGGGCTATAACGGACGTGGCGTCACCACCGGAAGCGTGGTCGGCAAGGCGTTTGCCGACTACTTGTGTCACCAGAATCCCCAGGCCTTGCCGATTCCCTTCGCGCCGATGCAGCCGTTGGCCGGCGTTGGCCTGCGCAGCTGTCTTTATGAGGCTGGATTCTCGCTCTATCACGCCGGGCAATGCCTGAGGATCGTGATCTGATCAGCGAAATACCCTTCAAAAGCCTGCATTTTCTTAGCAGGCTACTAATCTGTATTGGTGCAAGTCGTAGCAATCACGCACTGTAAATGTGCAGTTCCGTTACGCAGTCTGTTACAGCTGTAGGAACTGTCGTTTCTCCGTCTGGTTGCAGGTGCGACCTGCCAGGGTTGTACTTTTTTTGCTTGTTGGTTGCACCTCCTGAGGCTAGAGGGTTGCACGTCCTGGCAAGCGGAGCCGAAACGCCCGTAATAACAATGACACCGTGTCTTTTTGAAGAATAAAAACGTAATGGCACGAGGCTTGCTCTGGGCTTTCAGTGGAAAGTTTGAACGCAAGTTGTAGTGCCTAAAATCAAAAATATCGGAGCACCACTCATGTCCCAGACGTTTTACAAGAAAGGTTTTCTGGCCCTCGCCGTTGCAGCGGCACTGGGTGTTTCTACGTTTGTTCAAGCTGATGTGAAGATTGGCGTCGCGGGGCCCATGACGGGTGCCAACGCCGCTTTCGGTGAGCAGTACATGAAGGGTGCCCAGGCGGCAGCCGATGTAATCAACAAGGCCGGTGGCGTCAACGGCGAGCAGATCAAGCTGGTTGCCGGTGACGATGCCTGCGAACCCAAGCAAGCGGTGGCCGTGGCCAACCGCCTGGCCGACCAGGACAAAGTGATCGGCGTAGTCGGGCACTTCTGCTCGTCGAACACCATCCCGGCTTCCGAGGTGTACGACGAAGCGGGCATCATCATGATCACCCCGGGCTCCACCAACCCACAGGTGACCGAGCGTGGCCTGGGCGCCGTGTTCCGTATGTGTGGGCGTGACGACCAGCAAGGCATCGTCGCCGGCGACTACATCGTCGACGTGCTCAAGGGCAAGAAAGTCGCGGTCATCAACGACAAGGACACCTACGGCAAAGGCCTGGCCGACGCCACCGCTGCCCAGTTGACCAAGCGCGGCGTGAAGCCGGTGCTGGAAGAAGGCTTGACCCGCGGCGAAAAAGACTTCAGCGCGCTGGTCACCAAGATCCGTTCCACCGGTGCTGACGTGGTGTACTTCGGCGGCCTGCACCCCGAAGCCGGTCCACTGGTTCGCCAGATCCGTGAAGCCGGTCTGAAAGACGTCAAGTTCATGTCCGATGACGGCGTCGTCACCGACGAACTGGTTGCCACCGCTGGCGGCGCGCAGTACGTCGACGGCGTCTACATGACCTTCGGCGCCGACCCGCGCCTGCTGCCAGACAGCAAGGCCGTCGTTGAGCAATTCCGCAAGGCGGGCGTCGAGCCGGAAGGCTACACCCTGTACGCCTACGCCTCGATCCAGGCCCTGGCCGCTGGCTTCAACGGTGCCAAGTCCAACAAGGGCGAAGACGCTGCCAAGTGGCTCAAGGCTCACCCGGTGAAAACCGTCATGGGTGAAAAAGCCTGGGACGGCAAGGGCGACCTGAAAGTCTCCGACTACGTGGTTTACCAGTGGGACAAAGACGGTAAATACCATCAGCTGGAAAAACAGAAGTAATTACAAGCACCACGGACCCAATGTGGGAGCGGGCTTGCTCGCGAAAGCGGAGTGTCAGTCTCTGAATGTGTTTCTGACACACCGCATTCGCGAGCAAGCCCGCTCCCACAGGGGGACTGTGCTGTGATCGAGATCTGTCTTTTCCTCCAGAAGCGCCGCACACCCACAGGTGTGCAGGTGCTCACCGCGTGAGATTGCGTTATGGATGGTATTTTCCTGCAGCAACTGGTCAACGGCCTGACCCTCGGGTCGGTCTATGGCCTGATCGCCATCGGCTACACAATGGTCTATGGCATCATCGGCATGATCAACTTCGCCCACGGCGAGGTTTATATGATTTCCGCTTACCTCGCGGCGATCAGTCTGGCACTGCTGGCTTACTTCGGCATCGAATCCTTCCCGCTGCTCATTCTCGGCACCTTGATCTTCACCGTGGTCGTCACCGGCGTATACGGTTGGGTCATCGAACGGGTCGCCTACAAACCGCTGCGCAACTCCACCCGCCTGGCACCGCTGATCAGCGCCATCGGCATCTCGCTGATCCTGCAGAACTACGCGCAGATCGCCCAGGGCGCCAAACAACAAGGTATTCCCACCCTGCTGGCCGGGGCCTGGCGTGTCGACATCGGCAGCGGCTTCGTGCAGTTGACGTACACCAAGGTGTTCATCCTGGTCGCCGCCTTCGCGGGCATGGCCCTGCTGACCTACGTGATCAAGTACACCAAGCTCGGCCGCATGTGCCGCGCGACCCAACAAGACCGCAAGATGGCGTCGATCCTCGGTATCAACACCGACCGGGTGATCTCCTATGTATTCGTCATCGGTGCGGCCATGGCGGCATTGGCCGGCGTGCTCATCACCCTCAACTACGGCACCTTCGACTTCTATGCCGGCTTCATCATCGGCATCAAGGCATTTACCGCGGCGGTACTCGGTGGCATCGGTTCCCTGCCTGGGGCGATGCTCGGCGGGATCATCCTCGGCATCTCCGAGTCGCTGTTCTCGGGGTTGATCAACTCTGACTACAAAGACGTGTTCAGTTTCTCCCTGCTGGTGGTGATTCTGATTTTCCGTCCCCAGGGCCTGCTGGGTCGCCCACTCGTGGCTAAGGTGTAAACATGTCTGCTGCCAAACCCATCGATATCAAGAAAAGTGTGGTCGATACGGTCCTCGCCGGGCTGATTTCGCTGATCGTGTTCGGTCCGATCGTCGGCGTGGTCCTCGACGGCTACAGCTTCAACCTGGAACCGGCCCGTGTAGGCCTGCTGGTGGCCATCGTGATGGTCGGCCGCTTCGCCATGAGCCTGTTCCTGCAAACCCCCAAGGGCCTGAAGATTCTGCAGGGCTTCGAGAGCAGTGGCTCGGGTGTGCACGTGCTGGCGCCGGACTACAAGTCGCGGCTGCGCTGGATCATCCCGGCGCTGATCGTGATCGCCATCGTGTTCCCGATCTTCGCCAACAAGTACCTGCTGACCGTGGTGATCCTCGGGCTGATCTACGTGTTGCTCGGCCTGGGCCTCAACATCGTGGTCGGCCTAGCGGGCCTGCTCGACCTGGGGTATGTGGCGTTCTACGCCATCGGCGCCTACGGCCTGGCGCTGGGTTATCAATACCTTGGCCTGGGCTTCTGGACGGTGCTGCCGCTGGCGGCCATCGCGGCGGCATTGGCGGGGTGCATACTCGGGTTTCCGGTGTTGCGAATGCACGGTGACTACCTGGCCATCGTGACCCTGGGTTTCGGTGAAATCATCCGCCTGGTGCTCAATAACTGGCTGTCGTTTACCGGCGGCCCGAACGGTATGCCGGTGCCATCGCCGACCTTCCTCGGCCTGGAATTCGGGCGCAAAGCCAAGGACGGCGGGATTCCGTTCCACGAGTTCTTCGGCATCGATTACAACCCCAACATCAAGTTCATGTTCATCTACATCGTGCTGTTCCTGGTGGTGCTGGCCGTGTTGTACATCAAGCATCGCCTGACCCGCATGCCAGTGGGCCGTGCCTGGGAGGCCTTGCGCGAAGATGAAATCGCCTGCCGCTCCATGGGCCTGAACCACGTGCTGGTCAAGCTTTCGGCGTTCACCATCGGTGCCTCCACCGCCGGTTTGGCGGGTGTGTTTTTTGCCAGCTACCAGGGCTTCGTCAACCCGTCGTCGTTTACCTTCTTCGAGTCGGCGCTGATCCTGGCCATCGTGGTCTTGGGCGGCATGGGCTCGACGGTGGGCGTGGTGATCGCGGCGTTCGTGCTGACCGTTGCGCCGGAACTGCTGCGCAGCTTCTCCGAGTACCGCGTGCTGCTGTTTGGCGTGTTGATGGTAGTGATGATGATCTGGCGACCGCGCGGGTTGATCCGCATCAGCCGTACCGGTGTGACACCACGCAAGGGGGTAGCGCCATGAGCAAGGAAGTCGTGCTCTCTGTGGAACACCTGATGATGCACTTCGGTGGCATCAAGGCCCTGAGCGATGTGAGCCTCAAGGTCGAACGCAACTCGATCTTCGCGTTGATTGGCCCGAATGGAGCGGGCAAGACCACGGTGTTCAACTGCCTAACCGGCTTCTATAAAGCCAGCGGCGGCAAGATCAATCTCAACGTACGCGGCAAGCAGACCGACGTGATCCAATTGCTCGGCGAGCGTTTCCAGCCCACCGACTTTGTCTCGCCCAAAAGCTTCCTCAGCCGGGTGTACTACAAGATGTTCGGCGGCACCCACCTGGTCAACCGCGCAGGCTTGGCCCGTACGTTCCAGAACATTCGCCTGTTCAAGGAAATGTCCGTGGTGGAAAACCTGCTGGTAGCCCAACACATGTGGGTCAACCGCAACATGCTCGCGGGCATCCTCAACACCAAGGGCTACCGCAAGGCCGAAAGCGACGCCCTCGACCACGCCTTCTACTGGCTGGAAGTAGTGGACCTGGTGGACTGCGCCAACCGCCTGGCCGGTGAGCTTTCCTACGGCCAACAGCGCCGCCTGGAAATCGCCCGCGCCATGTGCACCCGTCCGCAGATCATCTGCCTGGACGAACCGGCAGCCGGCCTCAACCCCCAGGAAACCGAAGCGCTCAGCGCGATGATTCGCCTGCTGCGCGACGAACACGACCTTACGGTGGTGCTGATCGAACACGACATGGGCATGGTGATGAGTATTTCCGACCACATTGTGGTGCTGGACCACGGCAACGTGATTGCCGAGGGTGGGCCGGACGCGATCCGCAACGACCCGAAAGTGATTGCTGCCTACCTGGGCGCGGACGAAGAGGAGCTGGTATGAGTGCACCTATCCTCGAAATGAAGGACCTGGACGTGTACTACGGCCCGATCCAGGCCCTGAAAAAGGTCTCGCTGCACATCAACGAAGGCGAAACGGTGAGCCTGATCGGCTCCAACGGCGCGGGTAAGTCCACGTTGCTGATGTCGATCTTCGGCCAGCCACGGGCCGAGTCGGGTCAGATTCTGTACAACGGCGTCGACATTACCCACAAATCGTCCCACTACATCGCCTCCAACGGCATTGCGCAGTCGCCGGAAGGGCGGCGGGTGTTCCCCGACATGACTGTTGAGGAAAACCTGCTGATGGGCACCATCCCCATTGGCGACAAGTTTGCCCAGGAAGATATGCAGCGCATGTTCGAGCTGTTCCCACGGCTCAAGGAACGGCGCACCCAGCGGGCCATGACCATGTCCGGTGGCGAGCAGCAAATGCTCGCCATCGCCCGCGCGCTGATGAGCCGGCCCAAGCTGTTGCTGCTGGACGAACCCAGCCTGGGCCTGGCGCCGATTGTGGTGAAGCAGATCTTCTCGACCCTGCGTGAGCTGGCGGCTACCGGGATGACCATCTTCCTGGTGGAGCAGAATGCCAACCATGCGTTGCGCCTGTCGGACCGGGCGTATGTGATGGTCAACGGGGAGATTCGCCTTACAGGTACCGGTAAAGAGCTGTTGGTGAACGAGGAAGTGCGCAACGCCTACCTGGGCGGGCACTGATCTAAAGCTTGACGCAAAACCCCTGTGGGAGCTGGCTTTGTGTGGGAGCTGGCTTGCCTGCGATAGCATCGCCTCGGTTTATCAGATAGACCGAGGTGCCTGCATCGCAGGCAAGCCAGCTCCCACAAAGAGCAGCTCCCACATTTGTTTTTGCGGTGTTCACAAGTGCGATACCAAATTGTGGAAAACAAATCCAGCCACCTCCCAAAGCGCGACATATAGCCGCCGCAAATCCCTGTTTTGTCACAGTTTTGACTTGTCCCCATCCACTGTGGAACCGGCTGTGGGTAACGTGGGAGTAGCTGGCTGAACGCCTTTAAAACCGTGGCTTACAGCAAGGTGGTTGTTTTTTGAACAGTGGGTTTTTCACGACCGGCGAAGGGGTTTGTCAACCTGTTTAAAGACACAGGTATATGACTGATTTATGTCGCTTCAGCCTGTGGATAAGTCTGTGATTAAACTCTGGAAAGACTGCCGCAGAGGCCGGAATGTCTGGCCTGTAGCCATCGTTTGGATTTTCTTCCGGTCCATGGGGCTACATACGCCCCTCTGCAGGTCAAGCAAAAAACTTTCTAAAATCGCCTGCAAGCCCCGCATACAGCGGCTTCAGGTGTTTTGCAGTTGCCCCCAAAGACTGTGGGCGCAGTTGTGGATAACCTGCGTGTATATGGCTGCACGCCACGGTTTACAAGGCTTAGCGCGCAATGGTTAAAAAATGATCAGCAACACATGAAGTTCTGCGCATAGCGGTTGCTGCAACCGCAGCGTACGGGCATTCTGCTGGCTGATTTTTTTCCCGATGCCCGCAAGGAGAACACCATGTCCGACACGCTGTTTATTACTGGCGCAACCTCAGGTTTCGGCGAAGCCTGCGCCCGTCGTTTTGCCGAAGCCGGCTGGAAACTGGTGCTCACTGGCCGTCGTGCCGACCGCCTGAATGCGTTGGTCGAAGAACTCTCCAAGCAGACCGAAGTGCACGGCCTGGTAGTGGACGTGCGTGATCGCAAAGGCATGGAAGAGGCCATCGCCAACCTGCCGCCATCGTTTGCCAAGCTGCGCGGGCTGATCAACAACGCGGGCCTGGCCGTCGGCACCGACCCAGCACCCAAGTGCAGCCTCGACGATTGGGAAACCATGGTCGACACCAACATCAAGGGCCTGCTGACCACCACCAACTTGCTGCTGCCACGCCTGATCGCACACGGCCGTGGCGCGGGCATCATCAACCTGGGCTCCATTGCCGGTAACTACCCGTACCCGGGCAGCCACGTGTATGGCGGCTCCAAGGCGTTCGTGAAGCAGTTCTCGCTGAACCTGCGTTGCGACCTGCAAGGTACCGGCGTACGTGTGACCAACATCGAGCCAGGCCTGTGTGAGAGCGAGTTCTCGCTGGTGCGCTTTGGCGGTGACCAGGCGCGTTACGACGCGACCTATGCCGGTGCCGAGCCGATCCAGCCGCAGGACATTGCGGACACGATCTTCTGGGTCATGAACACCCCGGCGCATGTGAACATCAACCGCCTGGAGCTGATGCCGGTGAGCCAGACCTGGGCTGGGTTTGCCATCGAGCGTGGTGGGAAGTAAGGCTTTAAACCGCGTCGCCTGCTTCGCGAGCAAGCCCGCTCCCACATTTGACCGCATTTCAAGGATGTACTCGGTCAAAATGTGGGAGCGAGCTTGCTCGCGAAGGCGTCAGATCGGCCAAAACAGGCCATAAGGTACACTCTCCTCCTGAGAACCCCTCCGCACTGTGCGGTTTTAAGGTTTTGACGGGAGGAAATGTGAGTAACCGAGGTGAGCAGTCCCTGCTCAAACAATCGACCATCCTGATGTTCGCAGTCGCGATCGCCGGGATTGTCACGGGCGTGATATCCGGCGCCCAATCCATTCTGTTCGACGGCTTTTTCTCGCTGATCGCCACCGCCATCAAGGTGTTGATGCTGATCACGGCCAAGCTGATCGCCAAGAAAAGCAACGAGCGTTTCCAGTTCGGCTATTGGCACCTGGAGCCCATGGTGCTGCTGATCGAAGGCAGCTTCCTGTTGCTGATCGCCATCTATGCGTTCCTCAACGGTGTGTTCGGCATTATCAATGGCGGGCGCGAGATCGAGTTGGGGCTGGTGATCATTTATGCGGCGGTGTTTACCGTCGTCGAGTTCGCCTACTTCTTCTACGTGCGTTATCGCAATCGCACGCTCAAGTCATCGCTGATCCAGTTCGACAACATCAGTTGGCTGGTGGATGCGATGTTGTCGGTGGGCTTGCTGATCAGCTTTCTGGCGGCACTGTTGCTCAAGTCCCAGGGCTACGGTGAGTGGGCGGTGTATGTCGACCCATTGATCCTGATCCTGTTGGCCCTGAGCATGCTGGCGCCGGCGTTCAAGATCCTGCGCCCGGCGTTGCGCGAGGTGCTGGGGATTGCCCCGGACCAGTTGGACGACAAGGTGCGCGAAGTGATGGACGCGGCCCAGGCCAAGCATGGGTTCGACGATTATGTGTCCTACGTGCAAAAGCACGGACGGGCGCGGTTCATCGAGATTCATGTGGTGCTGCCGGCGGATTACCCGGTGGACAGCGTCGCGACGCTGGACGGGTTGCGCGAGGAGATATCCACAGGGCTGGGCAAAGCGGATGCGGCGCGCTGGCTGACAATCAGCTTTACCGGGGATCGAAAGTGGATTGCGTGACAGGCAGTTAGACAGGGTTGAAGCCATCGCAGGCAAGCCAGCTCCCACATTCGACCGCATTCCAAATGCTAGGACGCGGTCAACTGTGGGAGCTGGCTTGCCTGCGATGGGGCCCTAAAGGTCAATCCAAGTGCTGGATCAGACCCTGATAGCAAGTCGCCAAGTGATAAGGCGTAGTCGACGGCATATCCCGACGGCTCACCACACCCTTGGCATCCAGGCATTCATTCCAGCCTTTCTCATGCAAGAAGTGCTGTTGCAGCGCCAGCAATTGGCGCTGCAACACAGCTTCGCTATTGGGCCGCAAGGTCAGTGCTCGCAGGTATTCCGCCTGGGCCCAGATTCGCTGGGTGCCATCGCGCACGCTGCCGTCCAACGCCAGCATGCCGCTGACCGCGCCGCTCGACTTATCCACACCGTGTTGCTCGGCATAGGCAAACGCCTGCGTCAGCGAGGCATGCAACGGCGTACCCCGCAGCACATCCGAAGACTCCAGCAAAAAGAACCACTCAAACTGGTGCCCAGGCTCAAACCAGTTATCCACAGCACCCAGCGGTTTTTCCATCATCACGCCGTGCTGGCGGTCGATGAAGCGCCGTTGCATCGCTGTCGCTAAGGCCAGCAGGGCCGCTTGTACGTCAGCGTCTTCGCGCACCGCGAGGGTGGCGAGGAAGCCTTCGGCCAGGTGCATCAACGGGTTTTGCAGCGGGCCGGACTTGAGGGATGACCAGTTGCGCTCCAGTACTGCCTCAAACAGGCCGTCGCCTGTGGAAAAGCGTTGTGCGACCACTTCAAGGGCTGCGTTGAGCACCGATTCCACCAACGGCTCGCGCACTTTGGCCCAGTAATGGGCGCAGGCGAAGATGATGAAGGCGTGGGTGTAGAGGTCTTTGCGCTTGTCCAACGGCTGCCCGGCCGGGTCGATACTGTAGAACCAGCCGCCATGCTCGGCATCGTGGAAGTGCCGCTGCAGGGAGCGGAACAACGCGGCTGCGCGCTCTTCGGCGAAGGCTGCACCAGGCTCGCCGATCAGGCTGGCGAACAGGTACAACTGCCGGGCGCAAGCCATGGCGCGGTAACGTTGTGGGGGCAGTGGGCGGTGATCGGCGTCCAGCGCTTCATAAGGCAACGCCAAGTCGGCATTCCAGCCCGGGCCCTGCCAGAGCGGCACGATAAGGCTGTGGAAGTGCGTGAGCACGGCGTTCAGGGCGGAGTTTGGAGCGGTGGGCATTGGCTGGCGTCGTCACGGCAGGGGTGTAGGCGCGCATGGTAGCAGGCTTGAGTTATATGGTGTCTGGTCTACCGCTATCGGGGGCAAGCCCCCTCCCACATTTTTGACCTGCGAACCCGATCAAATGTGGGAGCTGGCTTGCCTGCGATGAAGCCCTCACAAGCTCTGCAATACTCAGCCCGCCAGCAACCAAACCCCAGTCGCCGCCGAAGCTGCCCCGGCAATCCGCACCAACGGTGCTGCCGCAGCCGGCAGGAAACGCACCACTGCATAACCGGCCGCGTGCAACACCGCCGTTGCCGCCACAAACCCGGCCGCATACGCCCAAGGGCTGGACATGTCCGGCAGCTCCAGACCATGTGCCACACCGTGGAACAGCGCGAACAATGCGGTCGCACCCACCGCCACGAACAACGGTGGACGCACCGCCAGTGCCACCGCCAGGCCCAAAGCCAATACCGACGCAGCGATCCCGCTTTCCATCGCTGGCAATTGCATCCCTTCAAAACCGAGTACACCACCGATCAGCATGGTGCCGACAAAGGTGCACGGCAGCGCCCAACGTGCGGTGCCTTTCTGTTGGGCAGCCCACAAACCGACGGCAACCATCGCCAGCAGGTGGTCGATGCCGCTGAGTGGGTGGCTGATGCCGGCCACCAGGCCGTTGTCGCCATGGCCCGGATGCGCGAAGGCCAGGGCCGGGGCGAGCAATAGGGTGGCGGCGGCGAAGAGTTTCTTGAGGCTCATGGACAGGTTCCTTATGGGTTGATCAGGCAGCGGTCAGCAGGCCTTGGCGTTCGATGAAGGCGACGATCTCATCCAGGCCGACGCCAGTTTTCTGGTTGCTGAACACAAAGGGTTTGCCGTTGCGCATGCGGGTGGTGTCGCTGTTCATCAGTTCCAGCGAAGCGCCCACCAGTGGCGCGAGGTCGATCTTGTTGATCACCAGCAAGTCGGATTTGCAAATGCCGGGCCCACCTTTGCGCGGCAGCTTGTCGCCGGCGGACACATCGATCACGTAGATGGTCAGGTCCGAGAGTTCAGGGCTGAAGGTTGCCGACAGGTTGTCGCCGCCGGACTCCACCAGGATCAGGTCCAGGCCGGGGAAGCGGCGGTTGAGTTGGTCCACCGCCTCGAGGTTGATTGAGGCGTCTTCGCGAATCGCGGTGTGCGGGCAACCACCGGTCTCCACACCAATGATGCGTTCTGGCGCCAGGGCCTGGTTGCGCACCAGGAAGTCAGCATCTTCGCGGGTGTAGATGTCGTTGGTGACCACGGCGAGGTTGTAACGGTCGCGCAGGGCGAGGCACAGGGCCAGCGTCAGGGCGGTCTTGCCCGAACCCACCGGGCCGCCGATGCCTACGCGCAGAGGTTGAGTGTTCATGTACTTCTTCTCCTAGGAACGGAACAGGCGGCTGTACTGGCGCTCATGGGCCATGCACGCCAGCGACAGGCCAAACGCGGCGCTGCCTACGTGGTTGAGGTCGATGCGAGCAGCGTCCTGCTGGGCTTGTTGCAGCAGTGGCAGCAGTTCGCTGGTCAGGCGCTGGGCGGCTTGCTGGCCCAGGGGCAGGGTTTTCATCAGCACCGCGAGTTGATTCTCCAGCCAACTCCATAGCCAGGCGGCCAGCGCATCGTCGGGGTTGATGTTCCAGGCGCGTGCGGCGAGGGCCCAGCCCAGCGCAAGGTGGGGTTCGCTGCACTGTTCAAGAAACGCACGGGCGGCGCTGTCCAATTCCGGCAGACCGTTGAGCAGTTGTTGCAACGAGTAGCCCATTTGGCGGCTCTCTTGATACAGCTCACGGGTCTCGCGGCTGGCGCGGTGTTCTTCGCACAACTGCGCCAGGCTTGACCAGTCCTCGTCAGCGGCAGCGCGGCAATGGGCGAGCAGTAGCGGTGCTTCGAAGCGGGCGAGGTTGAGCAGCAACTGATCGCTGATCCAACGGCGGGCAGTGGCTGCGTCGTTAACTCGACCATTCTCCACGGCCATCTCCAGGCCCTGTGAATAGCTATAGCCGCCAATCGGCAATTGCGGACTGGCCAGACGCAGCAGCGCCCAGGCTGGGTTCATAGTCGGACGCCGAATTGATGCAGCTTAGGCGGATAGTTGAAGTCTTCGTCGCCATGCCTTGAATGATGATGGCCGCCACCGTAGGCACCGTGTTCCGGTTGGAACGGCGCTTCGAGGGTCTCGGTAGTGGCGCCCAACTGGTCAAGCATGGCCTTGAGTACGTAGTCGTCGAGCAGGCGCAGCCAGCCGTCCCCGACTTGCAAGGCAACGTGGCGATTGCCCAAGTGATAAGCGGCGCGGGTCAGTTCAAACGCGCTGTTGCAGGTGACGTGCAGCAACTGTTCAGGACGGGCGCACACGCGTACGACACGTCCGTCTTCAGCTTGTAGGAATTCGCCATCGTGCAACGGCGGTTGTCCGCGCTCCAGAAAAAGGCCGACGTCTTCACCGTCAGCACTGAAACAGCGCAGGCGGCTTTTGCTGCGTGCTTCGAAATTCAGCAGCAACTCGGCGGCCCAGAGGGCTTGCGGGGCGATTCGGCGGTGGATCACCAGCATGAGGAAGCTTCCAGCGATGAGCGATGCAAGTGCTAGAGCAAGGGGCTTGCCAACCCCGAGGGGGTGTAGGAATAGCCTGACGGCTAGGAAGGTTTCGCCACTAAATAGGGCAAGGGAGGATGATTTGTGTGCGCCAATGTGGTGCGAAATTCCATCTGGCGCACTCGCTGTGGGCGTTTTAGGATTTGTCCTACGCGATCTGGGGATTTGCCGTTCATTACATTACGTGCAGGAAAAGTAGGCTTTGCGCCGTGTTCAATTCACTGCGACGTTCATCATGATCAAGTCATTTTATTGTTTAGTCATTGTCAGCCTGTCTTTGGTTATTTCATCGGCTTCGGCCAGTCTGCAACCCCGTCCAATGTTCATCGAGTCGCTTAATGAGCCTGCGATCACCGATGTGATCGACCGCGCCCACGAGTTGCTGGGCACACCTTATAAATGGGGTGGGGCCTCAGAAGACCAGGGCTTTGATTGCAGCAGTTTCCTGGTTTATCTGTTCAAGACCGAAGCCAACATCCACATTCCGCGCACCACGGTGGCGATGCATCGCTCCAAGGCCGCAACGATCAAGCGCAACGCGCTGAAACCTGGTGACGCGGTGTTTTTCAAAGGCAATGGCCGCGGCCAGGTCAGCCATGTGGGGCTCTATATCGGCGAGGGCAAATTCATTCACTCGCCGCGTACCGGCAAGAACGTGCGCATCGACTCGTTGAACAATACCTACTGGAACAAAAACTACACCACCGCCAAGCGCTTCCATTCGGCGGGCTGATTGGCCTATTCGGTGCTGCCCAGGCCTTGCCAGTGCTTCAAGCCGATAAAGATAAAGCGCAGTTGCTGGGTGATTTTCGCCTGGGGCGTAAGGTGGGCAGGCAGGGCCTGAGCCGGAGGGTCGATGATGTCGGGGAGGGTGGCAAACACGCTTTTGACGATCAGGTCGGCCATCACGTGCAAGCCTTCGGCATCCAGGTGTTGCAGCTTTGGCATCAATGTCAGGTCGGCCGCCAGGTCGCGGGTGATGTCTTCGCGCAGGGCGCCGATGGCCTGACGCACCGCGAGGCAGCCGCCGTATTGCTCGCGAGCCAGGAACAGGAACTGTGAACGGTTGGCCGAGACCACATCGAGAAAGATCCGCACCGAGGCATCGATGATGCCGCCCATCACGAATTCGTTGTGGCGTACCAGGCGAATCGTGGCGCGGAAGGTCTGGCCGACTTCACTCACCAGCACCAGGCCCAACTGGTCCATGTCGGCAAAATGACGATAGAAACCGGTGGGTACGATACCAGCTGTCTTTGCCACTTCCCGCAGGCTCAAGCTGCCAAACCCACGGCCACACTCCATCAGGTGGCGGGCTGCGTCCATCAGGGCGAGGCGGGTCTGTTGCTTCTGTTCGGCACGGGGCAGCATTGGCGGGCAGGCTTAGTCGACAAGTACAGCGACGCACTCTAGCAAAACAGCTTCATCGGCGTCGAACTTGGCGGGGGATGTGCGTGAGTGGGTCTACAGCAAAGCAAAAGCCCGATCGGCAGATCGGGCTTTTTTATCGGCCTCCACAGGCTTAGCTCTGTGCTTCGTGCAGTTCTTTCAGGCGGTCAGCACCACCTTCGGCAACACCTTCGGTGTAGGCGCGTTTGTTGGCTTGTTCAGCGCCGCCTTCAACCAGGCCTTTCTGTTCCAGGCGATCACGGCCACCTTCCGCAACGCCTTCGGTGTAAGCGCGTTTGTTGGCTTGTTCCGAACCGTTTTCAGCAACGCCTTTGGCGTAGTCACGGTTCTCTTCTTCTTGCGAACCGCTGCGAGCCAGGGTTTGGCTGGACTGAACGGCTTGGGCTTTATTCTGTGGGGTCGCTTGTTCGGCGGCTGGCAGGGCAAAAGCGCTGGAAGCCAGGACAGACAAGAGGACGGTAGCGAGTATTTGGCGTTTCATGATGGTTGCTCCTTGGGAGGGCGATAAAGTGGGTACAGGGCTAATGCTACTCTCGATAAGTCGATATAAAAGTTCATAAATACAATGGTAATAATCAACAGAATTGATTGTTCGCTGCGGAGGCTCTAGCACGCGCCTCTCAAGCCCGCGGTTTTGCACCGTGGTGGGTATTTTCGACACGGAGCTGGGTAACAATGGTGCGCCGTCGATGGCTTTAACCTGTCGAGATGGTCAGGAAAATAGATTTTTGCGGTTAAATCGGTGATCGGGTTAAACCCCCAGGCGGTTTGCCAGTCGTACCCATATGAGCTGTAGTTCAGCTACGTAGTCGTATTCAGGAGTCCTGTGCAATGACGCGCACTCGTAAAATTGTCGCTTGGAGCTGCGCCAGCTTCGTTCTGTTAATCGCCGTGGTGGTGCTGGTCCTGGTGTTCTTTGACTGGAACCGCATCAAGCCGCCCCTCAACGCCAAGGTCTCCGAAGAATTGCATCGCCCGTTTGCCATCAATGGCAACCTGGCCGTGGTGTGGGCGCGGGAGCCCGATGAAGGTGGCTGGCGCGCCTGGGTGCCGTGGCCCCATGTGATCGCCGAAGACCTGACACTGGGCAATCCCGATTGGTCGAAAACCCCGCAAATGGTCACGCTCAAGAAAGTGGAGCTGCGCATCTCGCCGCTGGCCTTGCTGGTACAGCGCGTGGTGATCCCGCGTATCGACCTCACCGAACCGAGTGCACAGTTGCAGCGTCTGGCAGATGGACGCGCCAACTGGACCTTCAAGTTCGATCCCAAGGACCCGAATGCCGAGCCTTCCAGCTGGGTCGTGGACATCGGCGCCATTGGCTTCGACAAAGGCCACGTGACCCTCGACGACCAGACCCTCAAGACTCAGCTGGACGTGATTATTGATCCGCTCGGCAAACCGATCCCGTTTGGTGAAATCGTCGGCGACGCCAATGCCAAGAAGGCCCTGGAAAAAGGCTCGGCGCCGCAGGACTACGCGTTTGGTCTCAAGGTCAAAGGCCAGTATCACGGACAGAAGCTCGACGGCACCGGCAAGATCGGCGGCCTGTTGGCCCTGCAGGACGCGGCCAAGCCGTTTCCGTTGCAGGCCCAAGTCAAGATCGCCGACACCAGCATTGCGCTCGCCGGTACCCTCACCGATCCGCTTAATCTTGGCGCCCTCGACCTGCGCCTGAAACTTGCGGGTAGCAGCCTTGGCAACCTGTACCCGCTCACCGGCGTGACCCTGCCGGATTCGCCGGCCTACTCTACCGATGGTCACTTGATCGCCAAGCTGCACGAACCCACCGGCGCATCGTTCAGCTATGAAAACTTCAACGGCAAGATCGGCAACAGTGATATCCACGGCAACCTGGGTTACGTCGCCAGCCAGCCACGGCCCAAGCTCACCGGCGCGCTGGTATCCAACCAACTGCTGATGACCGACCTCGCACCGCTGATCGGCGCCGACTCCAATGCCAAGCAAAAGGCGCGGGGCGGTGAAAGCAAACAGCCGGCGACCAAAGTGCTGCCGGTGGAAGAGTTTCGTACCGAGCGCTGGCGTGACATGGATGCCGATGTGGAATTCACCGGCAAACGCATCGTGCACAGCGCCGAGTTGCCCTTTACCGACCTTTACACCCACCTGGTGCTCAACGACGGCGAGCTGAGCCTTGAGCCTCTGCGCTTTGGCGTGGCAGGTGGCAAGCTGGATGCGCAAATTCGCCTGAACGGTCGCACCACGCCGATGGAAGGTCGCGCCAAACTGACGGCGCGCAACTTCAAGCTCAAGCAGCTGTTCCCGACCTTCGAACCGATGAAAACCAGCTTCGGTGAGCTCAATGGTGATGCCGATATTTCCGGTCGCGGCAACTCTGTGGCGGCGCTGCTGGGCACCTCCAACGGCGACTTGAAGATGCTGATCAATGACGGCGCCATCAGCCGTGGCCTGATGGAAATCGCCGGGCTCAACGTGGGTAACTACGTGGTGGGCCGCCTGTTTGGCGACAAGGAAGTGAAGATCAACTGCGCGGCGGCCGACTTCGGGATCAAGACTGGCTTGGCCACGACGCGGTTGTTTGTGTTCGACACCGAGAACGCGATCATCTACATCGATGGCACGGCGAACATGGCCTCGGAGCAATTGGACCTGACCATCACGCCAGAATCGAAAGGCTTCCGGTTGTTCTCCCTACGGTCACCGTTGTACGTCAACGGGCCGTTTATCAAGCCCAATGCGGGCGTGAAAGCCGTGCCGTTGATGCTGCGGGGTGCGGGGATGGTGGCGCTGGGTGTGATAGCAGGGCCTGCAGCTGGGTTGCTGGCGTTGGTGGCCCCAAGTGGCGATGAGCCAAACCAGTGTGCGCCGTTGTTGCAGCAAATGCGTGAGGGCAAGGCGCCGAAAACGGTGAAAGGCTAACTGAATAAACCAGGGCCTGAAATGTGGGAGCGGGCTCGCTCGCGAAAATGGTGGATCAGTCAATTGAATGTGTTGACTGAAACTCCGCTTTCGCGAGCAAGCCCGCTCCCACATGGGGCTCGCGGTGTTATTTGTTACAGGCTTTCCAGGATGTCCGCCATGTCGTCGGCGTGTTCTTCTTCCTGGGCCAGGATTTCTTCAAAGAGACGGCGAGTAGTCGGGTCTTTATCACCGATGTATTGGATGATCTCGCGATAGCTGTCTACCGCAATCCGTTCGGCTACCAGGTCTTCGTAGACCATTTCCTTTAGATCTTTGCCCGCTACGTATTGAGCGTGGGAGTTCTTCGACAGCAGGTCCGGGTTGAACTCCGGCTCGCCGCCCAACTGCACGATACGCTCAGCCAGTTTGTCGGCGTGCTCGGCTTCCTGTGTGGCGTGCTCAAGGAACTCCTCAGCGGCAACGTGGGCCTTTACGCCGCTGGCCATGAAGTAGTGGCGCTTGTAGCGCAGCACGCAGACCAACTCAGTGGCCAGCGACTCGTTGAGCAAGCGGATGATTTCTTCTCGGTCAGCGTCATAACCTTCGGTCACGGCGCCATTTTCGACGTTCTGGCGGGCGCGGCTGCGCAGGGTTGCAACGTCAGTCAGGTGTGCGTCAGTCATCTCAATCTCCTGGTGCTAATCCGGTTTTGCGCCACGCTCTGCCGGCGTGATCGCTCCAAGTTGTGAGTGCCGCGCAACACAAAAAGTTTTATCGGATTTCAAAGGGCTTGGCCGGACAGCTTCGCTTCCTGCTGTACCCATTGGAAAAACGCCCGCACCGGCGGATGGCGCTCGCGTCCTGGCACGCAAAGGGCGCTGTAGCCCGCGCCGTCGACATGGACTTGCGGTTTGTAAGGCACTAGCAAACCGGCGGCGACGCTTTCCGACACCAGGATATTGCTGGCCAATACCAACCCCTGCCCGGCGATCGCTGCCTGCAACGCATAGTGCTCCTCGTCGTATTCGCGCAGCAGCGCCGTGTGAGCCAGCCACGTTTCTCCGGCCTTCTCACACCAGGCTTGCCAGCCCAGGGCGTAAAGCTTGGAGTTGTGCCAGCGCACGCTGATCAGCGTCGGTACCTGGGTGCTTGCCCGGGCGACGTGTTCGGGGGAGCCGTACACCGCAAAGCGCTCATCGAGCAGGCACTCGCCGTACAGGTGCGGGTAATCGCCGGGGCTGTAGCGAATCACCAGATCGACGCTGGCGTCCTGTTGCAGGTCGACGACGTCGCATCTGGTATCCAGGCGCAGGCTGATGTCGGGGTGAGCGGCATAAAAGCGCCCCAGTCGTGGCACCAGCCATAACGCGGCAAACGCAGGTGTTGTAGAGACAGTGAGCTGCCCGGCGCTGCGTTGCGGGCGCAATGTGTCGAGGCTGTGGGCGACGTCGAGCAGGGCGCCGTGCAAGCTGCGAAACAGCCGCTCACCGCCTTCGGTGAGGCGTACTTGGCGCGGCAGTCGCTCGAACAATGGCGCGCCCAGCCAGGTTTCGAGGGTACGTATCTGGTGGGACACCGCCGTGGGCGTCACCGACAGCTCCAGGGCGGCTGCCTTGAAACTCAACAGGCGTGCTGCCGATTCAAAGGTGCGCAGGGAGGTGAGAGGCAGTGAAGCAAACATCTTGGCTCCATGGATGAATTTTATTCATCTTGATCAACTATTGCTCATTTGTCGCTCGGCGCGCTCATCACTAGATTTGCGAGCAAGAGCAGCGATCATTCAGATCGCCATAGTCTAACTCGCGAAGGTGATACAGATGAAAAAAATGCTAGTTATCCACGCCAGTCCCCGTGGCGAACGTTCCCACTCCCGACGCTTGGCCGAATCGTTTCTCGATGTCTGGCAGGCTGGCAACCCGGGCGCACAGGTCACCCGTCGCGAAGTCGGCCGGGCCTTTATCCCGCATGTGACCGAGGCATTTGTGGCGGCCAATTTCTACCCCGAGCCACAAGCCCTGCCAAAGGTGATGAAAGCCGACCTGCAATTGAGTGACGAGCTGGTGGGCGAGCTGATCGAACACGAACTGCTGGTGATTTCGATGCCGCTGTATAACTTTGGCGTACCCAGCGGGCTAAAGGCCTGGATCGATCAGATTGTGCGCATGGGCCTCACGTTCGACATCTCCCTGGACAGCAACGGTAACGCGCAATATCAAGCGTTGCTCAAGGGCAAGAAGGCGCTGATCATCACCAGCCGCGGTGGCAGCGGGTTCGGCCCGGGCGGTGAGTTCGAATGGATGAACCATGCCGACCCGCACCTGCGTACGGCGTTGGGGTATATCGGTATCGACGATATCAGCGTGATTGCCGCCGAGGGTGAAGAGTCGGACAAAAGCGTGTTCCAGCGCTCATACGACGAAGCCGAGCGCCAACTGCATGATTTTGCAGGGCGCTTTTAAGGTGTCATAAGGCTGTCACCGGGTGGTCATGTCGATAAGTGAAACGGTGGTCTAGGATGGGCTCATCGCTTTCCTGATCAGGACCTTTGCGCCATGCCGCAATCCCTTGCCACGCGTTATCCCCTGGTGCTGGTGCCCGGCATGCTGGGCTTTGTGCGCCTGGGGTTCTTCCCCTACTGGTACGGTATCGTCCCTGCGCTGCGCAAAGGCGGGGCACAGGCATTTCCGGTCCAGGTGGCCCCGCTGGACTCCAGCGAGGTGCGCGGCGAGCAGTTGCTGGTGCAGATCGAACGGATTCGCCGCGAGACCGGTGCCGACAAGGTCAATCTGATTGGCCACAGCCAGGGCTCGCTCACCGCGCGATACGCGGCGGCAAAGCGTCCGGAGTGGGTGGCCTCGGTGACCTCCGTGGCCGGGCCCAACCATGGCTCGGAGCTGGCCGACCATATCCACACCCACTACCCGCCTGACAGTGTGAAAGGCCGGATCATGAGTGCGGTGTTTTACCTGTCGGCCTGGGGGATGGGGCTGCTGGAAACCGGCTATCGTGGGCCGCGATTCAAGGCTGATTTGCATGCCTCCCACCGCTCGCTGACCAGCGAGGGGGTTGCGCTGTTCAATCGCGATTATCCGCAGGGCTTGCCACAGACGTGGGGCGGGCAGGGCGCAGAAGAGGTCAATGGCGTGCGCTATTACTCGTGGTCCGGCACCTTGCAGCCGGGCATTACCGACCGCGGTCGCAACCTGTTCGACGGCACGCACCGCAGCTGCCGTCTGTTTGCCCGCAGCTTTGTACGTGAGAAAGGCCAGTGCGACGGGATGGTCGGGCGCTACAGTTCGCACTTGGGGCTGGTGATCGGTGATGACTACCCGCTGGATCACTTCGATATCGTCAACCAGTCCTTGGGACTGGTGGGCAAGGGCGCCGAGCCGATCAGGCTGTTTGTCGAGCATGCGCAAAGGCTGAAGGCGGCAGGTGTTTAGGAGGCGGGTGCGCTCCCACAGGGACTGCATTCAGCCCGCACGTACGGGTGTAGTCCAACGCTCCGAAAGAATTACCCCGCCCAACGTCAGCAAACCGCCCACCAGGTGATACAGCGCCAATTCTTCCTTCAACACCACGGCAGCAATCAGCGCCGTAATCAGCGGCAGCAAGTTGAAAAACAATGTCGTCCGGCTCGGCCCCAGGGTCTTCACCGAATGCATCCACGCCAACGGTGCCAACATCGACGCCAGCAAGCACGCGTACAGCACCAGCGGGATATTCGCCCAACCCAGGCCAGCCTTCGACGAAAACAGGTACAGCGGAAACAGCACCACTACCGCCACCAGTATCTGCAAATACAGCAACACCAACGGCGGCAGGCGCAACTGCCATTTTTTCAACAGGGTGCTATAGACCGCGTAGGCCAGGGTGGCCACCAGCATCATGCCGTCGCCGAGGTTGACCCCGTGTTGCAACAGCGCATCCAGGCTGCCGGCGGATACCACCACGACCACGCCGCCAAACGACAGCACCGCACCGGTGAGGGCGCCGTAGGTCAGGCGCTGGCCGAGGCTGATGATAGCGGCCGTCAGCGCCATCAACGGCATCAGCGACAGGATGATGCCCATGTTGGTGGCGGTGGTCAGTGACGCGGCGTAGTACGCCAGGCTTTGGTACACCGCCATGCCGAGTACGCCGAGCAGGATGATCTTGCCCAGGTTCGGGCGAATCAGCGCCCAGTTGGCGATCACCGGCTTGAGCATGAACGGCGTAAACAGCAGCGCCGCCAGCAGCCAGCGGTAAAAACCGATCTCTGCAGGGAAGATCGACCCCACGGCCAACTTGTTGACGACGGTGTTGCCAGCCCAGATAAGAATGGCCAGCAGGGGATAAGCGTATTGCATCGCAAGGAACCAGGTGTGTTGTTGAGGCAGGATTATCCATTGTCTGGATCGAAGCCTATACTGCGATCCAGACAAACGACCGTTGTATCCAGACAATATGGCCAAGCACAACGTACGCCTCCCGGATTTCCGCCAGCTGCCCAGCCCGGTGTACTTTCGTTATTCGGATTTTGCCCCTGACACCGAGTGCACGCCGCACCAGCATTTCTGGGGTTCGCTGGATTATTCCGCCAGCGGTGTCATGCGCATGGAAGTGGCCGGCAACCGCTTCATGTCGCCGCCGCAATACGCGGTGTGGGTGCCTCCTCATACAGAGCACAGTTCGTACAACGCCGAGGCAATCGTCTACCACTCGGTAGGGCTGGCGCCGGAGCTGTGTGAGCAACTGCCACCGCAGCCCTGCACCCTGGCCATCAGTGACATCCTCAAGGCCATCCTCAGTGACTTTGCCAAGCGTGACGTTAATATCCCGCAGACCGAAGCCGATATCCGCCTGGCCCACGTCCTGGTGGACCAACTCAAACAGGCGCCGATCCACGATTGCTTTCTGCCTTACGCCCGCCACCCCGGCCTGCTCGGTGTGCTGGAAGGCATGCAGGCCGATCCAGCCGACAACCGCCCGTTGGCGCACTGGGCCGAGCAGGTTCACGTGAGTGAGCGAACCCTCGCGCGCCAGTTTGTGCGGGAGTTGGGCATGAGCTTCGGCGAATGGCGCCAGCGCCTGCGCTACCTCGCAGCCATAGAATCGCTGGACAGTGAGCACAGCGTGCAACACGTGGCGTTCGACCTGGGCTACAGCACCGCCTCGGCCTTTATCGCCATGTTCCAACGCCACGCCGGCTGCACGCCGGAGCAATACCGTCGGTCGAATATTCGCGGGCGGTGAAGATGTAACAGGCTTTGACTACACTTCTGGGCAGGCCGTGCCCCTTCGGCACGGTAACAGGGAGAAAACTCCATGAAGATGCTGCGTATTCCGCTGTTGATGGTCGGCCTGCTGCTGTGTTCCCAAAGCTTCGCTGACACCGCCCAGCAAAATAAAATGACCACCTGCAATGCCGACGCCACCACCAAGGCCCTCAAAGGCGATGAACGCAAAGCCTTCATGAGTACTTGCCTCAAGGCGGCTCCCGCCAAGACCCTGACGCCGCAGCAGCAGAAGATGAAAGACTGCAATGCCTCGGCGAAAACCAAAGCGCTGGCCGGTGATGCACGCAAGACCTTTATGAGTACGTGCCTCAAAGGCTGATCACGCTTGCCCAAGCGCTTGAGTTCAATGTGGGAGCTGGCTTGCCTGCGATAGCCTCACCTCGGTCTGACTAAGGCACCGAGTCGCCTGCATCGCAGGCAAGCCAGCTCCCACACTTGATCGCATTCGCAACCGACCCACTCGCTTGATTCCCTCAAGGCTGGCAGACTGCCCTTCCTTTAACGCCGTTCGTTTTGAGGCTGTATGCCAACGTTTTCTCAGCGTCACGTGATATTGCTGGCCAGCTACATCATCATTTTCGGCGGACTGCTGCTGGTACTGCCGCTCAAGTTGCTGCCCAGCCTGCTGGCCGGCCTGCTGGTCTTTGAACTGGTCAACATGCTCACCCCCCAACTGCAACGGCTGATCGAAGGCCGGCGCGCGCGTTGGCTGGCGGTGGCCTTGCTCGGCACGTTGATCGTCAGCGTGCTGACCCTGATCTTCGCCGGTGCCATCAGCTTCCTGCTCCACGAAGCTGAAAACCCCGGGGCTTCCCTCGACAAATTCATGGGCGTGGTCGACCGCGCGCGCGGCCAACTGCCGCCGTTCCTCGACGCCTACCTGCCCGCCAGCGCTGCCGAGTTCCGCGTGGCCATTGGCGACTGGCTGAGCAAGCACCTGAGCGAGTTGCAACTGGTGGGCAAAGATGCCGCCCACATGTTCGTCACCCTGCTGATCGGTATGGTGCTCGGCGCGATCATCGCGCTGCAGCGCGTGCCCGACCTGACCAAACGCAAACCGCTGGCCGCCGCGCTGTTCGACCGCCTGCACTTGCTGGTCCAGGCCTTTCGCAACATCGTCTTCGCCCAGATCAAGATCGCCGCGCTCAACACCGCCTTCACCGCCGTGTTCCTCGCCGTGGTGCTGCCGCTGTGCGGGATTCACTTGCCGCTGACCAAAACCCTGATCGTGCTGACCTTCCTGCTCGGCCTGCTGCCGGTGATCGGCAACCTGATGTCCAACACGCTGATCACCATCGTCGCGCTGTCGCTGTCGATCTGGGTGGCGGTGGCGGCACTGGGGTATTTGATTGTTATCCACAAGGTCGAGTACTTCCTCAACGCGCGGATCGTGGGCGGGCAGATCAGTGCCAAGTCGTGGGAATTGTTGCTGGCGATGCTGGTGTTTGAGGCGGCATTTGGCTTGCCCGGCGTGGTGGCGGGGCCGATTTATTATGCGTATCTCAAGAGTGAGCTGAAGCTCGGCGGGATGGTGTAGAGGGCAGCTCTCAGTTGCAAGCCGCAAGTTGCAAGTAAAAGCAGATGTGCTCTTACTTGCAGCTTGCAGCTAAAAACTTACCGCTCAGTAGCCGTACCGCTTGCTGGCCTCAATCGCCAGACCACTGCCGATACTGCCAAAGATATTCCCTTCCACATGCCGCGCCTTCGGCAACATCGCCGAAATGCTGTGGCGCAGTGCAGGGATCCCGCTGGAACCGCCGGTAAAGAACACCGTGTCCACCTGCTCCACGCTCACCGAGGCGTCGTTGAGCAACTGCGTGACACTGCCGCGCACGCGCTCAAGCAAGTTATCGATGGACGACTCGAACAGCGCCCGGCTCAGGTCTACGCTCAGGCCTGCTTCAATCCGGTCCAGCGGCACGTGGCGGTTGTCTTCGTGGGTCAGTTGGATCTTGGTTTCTTCCACTTCCATGGCCAACCAGTGCCCGGCGCGTTCTTCGATCAGCTTGAACAGGCGATCAATACCGCCAGTGTCTTCGATGTCGTAGCGCATGCTGCCCAGGGCCAGCTGGGATTTTTGCGAGTACACCGAGTTGATGGTGTGCCAGGTGGCCAGGTTCATGTGATGGCTGGTGGGCATGTAGGCGCCGCTTTTCATGCGGCTGCCGTAGCCGAACAGCGGCATCATGCCGGCCAGCGAGAGCTGTTTGTCGAAGTCGGTCCCGCCGATGTGCACGCCGCCAGTGGCGAGGATGTCATCGTGGCGGTTGTCGTTGTGACGACGGTCCGGCGACAGGCGCACCAGCGAGAAGTCGGAGGTACCCCCGCCGATGTCGACGATCAGTACCAGCTCTTCTTTCTCAATGGTCGACTCGTAGTCGAACGCTGCCGCAATCGGCTCGTATTGGAACGAGATGTCCTTGAAGCCGATCTTGCGGGCTACGTCTACGAGGGTGTTCTCGGCTTCCTGGTCGGCCAACGGGTCGTCATCGACGAAAAACACCGGGCGGCCCAGTACCACTTCTTCGAACTCACGGCCGGCGTTGGCTTCGGCACGGCTCTTGAGCTGGCCGATAAACAGCGCCAGCAGGTCGGTGAACGGCATTGCGGTGCCGAGCACGCTGGTGTCGTGCTTGATCAGCTTGGAACCCAGCAGGCTCTTGAGCGAGCGCATCAGCCGGCCTTCGTAGTTTTCCAGGTACTCGTGCAGCGCCAGGCGACCGTACACCGGGCGGCGTTCCTCGAAGTTGAAGAACACCACCGACGGCAGCGTGATTTTGTCGTCCTCCAGCGCAATAAGCGTCTCCTCGCCGGGGCGGATCCAGCCGACGGTGGAGTTGGACGTGCCAAAGTCGATGCCGCAGGCACGGGCTGGGGATGGGTTTTCCATGACAATCAGGTTCCGGTTGAAAAACGGCCGCGCAGTGTATGCCAGTCGAGAGCGGATGCGTAGGCCGACCATCCGTTAAATCTTGCTTGAAACCTGGCGATTCGCCCCCACATCTGATGCATACGGCAAGTGCCGATAACACTTTGACGCACCCCCAGGCCACATCACTCAACAGGTGCAAAGCAGCGCACGTTGTGCCCCGGGCTGTGCGATCTCGATTAAGGATGGTGAACCGCCGATGGATTTCAAAGACTACTACAAGATATTGGGTGTTGAGCCGAGCGCCGATGACAAGGAAATCAAGGCGGCTTACCGCAAGCTCGCGCGCAAATATCACCCGGATGTCAGCAAGGAAAAAGACGCCGAAGAGAAATTCAAGGACGCGTCCGAAGCCTACGAGGCGCTCAAAAGTGCCGACAAGCGCGCCGAATACGACGAGCTGCGCAAATACGGCCAGCATGGCCAGCCGTTCCAGGGGCCACCGGGCTGGCAGAGCCGTGGCGGCTTTGGCGGCGGTCAGGACGCGGGCGACTTCTCGGACTTCTTCAGCTCGATCTTCGGCTCGCGTGGCGATGCCTTTGGTGGCGGCCAGCGCCGTCCAACCGGTCGCAAGGGCCAGGACGTGGAGATGCAGCTGACCGTGTCGCTTGAAGAGACGCTGTCCACCGAGTCCAAGCAGATCAGCTTCCAGGTGCCGCAATACGACGCGTCGGGCCGTCACGTGAGCAACACCACCAAGAGCCTGAACGTGAAGATCCCCGCCGGCGTCGCCGACGGTGAGCGCATCCGCCTCAAAGGCCAGGGTGCGCCAGGTATTGGCGGAGGGGCCAATGGCGACCTGTACCTGATCATCAAGTTTGCGCCGCATTCGAAGTTCGAAGTCGAAGGCCAAAACCTGGTGATCACGTTGCCGCTGGCACCGTGGGAATTGGCGCTGGGCGCGGAAGTGGCAGTGCCGACCCTGACCGGCAAGATCAACCTCAAGGTGCCTGCCGGCAGCCAGAACGGCCAGCGCATGCGCGCCAAGGGCCATGGCTTGGCGAACAAAGCCGGCGAGCGCGGTTTCCTGTACATCCAGCTCAAGGCAGTCATGCCAAAGCACGCCGACGACGAAACCATCGCCTTGTGGCAGGAGCTGGCGCGCAAGGCTGCGTTCAACCCACGCGAAAACTTCTGACCGCAGCGTCGTGGGTAACTACCTACCGCTGACGGTGTGCTCTGGCATGGTGTGCTGTCTCTCCATTTCACAGGAGAGGCATCATGCCCGAGACTCCCGTTACACCCCCCGTTTCCCGCAGCATCCATGCGCCGCTGATTGAGCAATCTCTACCGGCCTGGGTCACTGCTGCTACCGCACCGCGACGTGCCCAATTCAAACAAGCCGATGCACCCTTGCCGGACTGGTATCTGCAGGCCACGCCGGCGCAACGCAAGGCCCTGGGGGATGCGGCTGTCGCAAGCTTCAGTGCACAGACGGACCTGGATGAGACGTCACCCGGCAGTTACGAGGTAGGCCTGCCCTCGATCATCGCAGATGAACGAGCGCTGATCGTTAAGCTAACCAGCGAAGCGATGCAACGCGCAAAACTGCAGAGGACGGAAATCCCTTTCCATCTTGCCCAGGGCAACGGTGAACTGCATCAGAACAGGAAGTAACGCTGCGCCATCGGCAATGATTCGGCCGGTTCACACCACAGCAACACCCCGTCGGCCTTGACCTGGTAGGTCTGTGGGTCGACGTCGATTTGGGGCAGGTAGTCGTTGTGGATCAGGTCGGTTTTCTGCACGTCACGGCAGCCTTTCACCACGCCTATCTGCTTTTTCAACCCCAGCGCTTCCGGTAACCCGGCTGCATGCGCCGCCTGGCTGATAAAGGTCAGGCTGGTGGCGTGCAGTGAGCTGCCGAAGCTGGCGAACATCGGGCGGTAATGCACCGGCTGTGGCGTTGGGATCGACGCGTTGGCATCGCCCATCAGGCTTGAAGCAATGGCGCCGCCCTTGAGGATCAGGGTCGGCTTGATGCCAAAAAACGCGGGGCGCCACAGCACCAGGTCGGCCCACTTGCCCACTTCTACCGACCCGACGATATGGCTGATGCCATGGGTAATTGCCGGGTTGATGGTGTATTTGGCGATGTAGCGTTTGGCGCGGAAATTGTCGTTGCCAGGGCCGTCGCCGGGCAGGGCGCCGCGCTGTTTTTTCATCTTGTCGGCGGTTTGCCAGGTGCGTGTGATCACTTCGCCGACGCGGCCCATGGCCTGGCTGTCGGAGCTGATCATCGAGAACGCGCCGAGGTCGTGCAGGATGTCTTCGGCGGCGATGGTTTCGCGGCGGATACGGCTTTCGGCGAAGGCCACGTCTTCGGCAATGCTCGGGTCCAGGTGGTGGCAGACCATCAGCATGTCGAGGTGTTCGTCGATGGTGTTGCGGGTGAAGGGGCGCGTCGGGTTGGTTGAGCTGGGCAACACGTTAGGGAAACCGCAGGCCTTGATGATGTCCGGCGCGTGGCCGCCACCGGCACCTTCGGTGTGGTAGGTGTGGATGGTGCGGCCCTTGAGCGCGGCGAGGGTGGTTTCGACGAAGCCCGATTCGTTGAGGGTGTCGCTGTGGATCGCCACCTGCACGTCGTACTCGTCGGCCACGCTCAGGCAGTTGTCGATGCTGGCGGGGGTGGTGCCCCAATCCTCATGCAGCTTCAAACCGATGGCGCCGGCCTTGACCTGTTCGATCAGTGGCTCGGGCAAACTGGCGTTGCCCTTGCCGGTGAAACCGATGTTCATCGGGAACGAATCACTGGCCTGGAGCATGCGCGCCAGGTGCCAGGGGCCGGAAGTGCACGTGGTGGCGTTGGTGCCCGTCGCAGGTCCTGTACCACCGCCGATCATGGTGGTGACGCCGCTGGTCAGCGCTTCTTCGATCTGCTGTGGGCAGATGAAATGCACGTGGCTGTCGATGCCGCCGGCGGTGAGGATCATGCCTTCGCCGGCGATCACTTCGGTGCTGGCGCCGATGGCCATGGTCACGCCGGGCTGGATGTCTGGGTTGCCGGCCTTGCCGATGGCGTGGATGCGACCGTTCTTGAGGCCGACGTCGGCCTTGACGATGCCCCAGTGGTCGATGATCAGTACGTTGGTGATCAGGGTGTCGACCACTTCGTGGGCGAGCAATTGGCTTTGGCCCTGGCCGTCGCGGATGACTTTGCCGCCGCCGAATTTCACTTCTTCGCCGTAAATGGTGAAGTCTTTTTCCACTTCGACAAACAGCTCGGTGTCGGCCAGGCGGACCTTGTCACCGACGGTGGGGCCGTACATGTCGGCGTAGGCTTGGCGGCTGATTTTCATGTGTGTGCCCTGAGAAATTTGTGTTGAATGTGAAATAGCTATCGCAGGCAAGCCAGCTCCCACAGTTGACCGAGTTGTCACTTTGGAATGCGTTCACCTGTGGGAGCTGGCTTGCCTGCGATGAGGCCCTAAAGGTCGCCCATAATTCGCCCGGCAAACCCGAATACCCGCCTGCCCCCACTCAAATCCACCAACTCAACCTCCCGGCTCTGCCCCGGCTCAAACCGCACCGCCGTCCCCGCCGGGATATTCAAACGCATGCCCCGGCTCGCCGCACGATCAAAGGTCAACGCGTCATTGGTCTCGAAAAAATGGTAATGCGAGCCCACCTGGATCGGCCGGTCGCCGCTGTTGGCCACGCTCAAACTGAGGGTGCGGCGGCCCACATTGAGTTCGATGTCGCCAGGCTGGATCTGATATTCACCAGGAATCATGAGGGTTGCCCCAGGGTCTTGAAGTAAATGGCGGTCGGGGTGTAGCGCCCGTCCGGGCTTTGGCAATAGTCAGGCAGCTCACCAATCTTGGTGTAGCGCAGCGACTGGTAGAAGGCTTCGGCGGGTGAGCCGGCTTCGGTGTCCAGGTACAGCAGGCCGCGTTTGTGCTGGCGTGCGGCGAGTTCCAGGGCATTCATCAATTGCTGGCCCAGGCCATGGCGGCGTGCGCGGGTGTGGACCAGCAGCTTTTGCACCTCGGCACGGTTCAGGCCGTTGGCTTTCTGGCACAGCGCCAATTGCACGCTGGCGATCACCTGCTCATCGCGCACCACCACCCACAGCAGCAGGCTGGTGTCTTCGATGCTCGCCTGCACGCCCGCCAAATACGCGCGGGCCTGGGCCTCGTCGAAGTCGGCCATGAAGCCGACAGACGCGCCGTGCTTGACCGCGTCCAGCAACAGCTCGATCAAGCCCACGCGGTAGTGGGCAAAACTTTCAGCATTGACTCGACGCAGTTGCGCGGTGTTCATCAACGTCACTCCTTGGGCGGTTCTGCGCCCGGATTCAGGGTCAGTTGCATAAAGGTCAGGTCCAGCCAGCGGCCAAACTTGATGCCGACCTGCGGCATCTGCCCGGTGGTGATGAAACCTTGGCGTTCATGCAGGCGGATCGAGGCGTGGTTACTGCTTTCGATGGCCGCGACCATCACGTGTTTGCCACAGGTGCGTGCGCGTTCGATCAAGGCCTCCATCAAGCGCGGCCCCACACCTTTGCCGCGTTGGTCGCTGCGCACATACACCGAGTGCTCGACGCTGTAGCGGAAACCTTCGAAGGGGCGCCAATCGCCGAACGAGGCATAGCCGGTGACTTCATCGTTTTCCACGGACACCAGGATCGGATAACCCTGGGCATGGCGTGCGCTGAACCAGGCCTGGCGGTTGCCCAGGTCGACCGGCTGCTCGTTCCAGATCGCCGTGGTGTTGAGCACCGCGTCGTTGTAGATCGCCCGGATCGCCGGCAAGTCGTTTTGGGTTGCGTCACGAATCATCATCAGGCCTCACGCAATCGGCTGGTGGACGGTGACCAGCTTGGTGCCGTCGGGGAAGGTGGCTTCTACCTGGATGTCCGGGATCATCTCCGGAATGCCTTCCATCACCTGTTCACGACTGAGCAGGGTGGTACCAAAGTGCATCAGGTCAGCCACGGTGCGGCCATCGCGAGCGCCTTCCATCAAGGCAGCAGAGATGTAGGCGATGGTTTCCGGGTAATTGAGCTTCACGCCCCGCGCAAGGCGACGCTCGGCCACCAGTCCTGCGGTGAAGATCAGCAGTTTGTCTTTTTCCCGTGGGGTCAGGTCCATGGTTCAAGGTCTCTCTTAAACAGCATTCTTATAAACAACAGAGATCAAATGTGGGAGCTGGCTTGCCTGCGATAGCGCTGGTTCAGGCAGTACATCTGTCACTGACCCACCGCTATCGCAGACAAGCCAGCTCCCACATTTTGATCTTCATGTGCTCCAGATTCGGGGTGGTACCGCTTCTCTGCCCAGTACGGCAGGGCGCAGCAGTTTCCATAAATCAATCAACCAAGCCCTCGCCAACAGCGCTTCACCTGCCAGACAACGGGCCACCAGCAAACCCGGCAATTGGCTCAGGTCGCCACGCACCGCATGGGGCAGGGCGCGGCATTGTTCGAGCAGTTCAGGGTCGATATCGCCGGTCAGCAGCAAGGTGGCAAACACCGGCTGTCCGTCCAGGCCGATGGGCGAGTCGAGCAAGCCATCGGCACCCACAATGCGCTGGCGTTCATGCCAGAGCAATTGGCCGTCGCGGCGGATATCCAAGTGGGATTGAAAGTGGCCCAGGTTAAAACGCTCGCCACTGGCGGGGCGGCCGAGGGCGATCACGTCCCAGTAGAACAGTCGCGCATCGCCTTGCAGCTCGATGCGTGTGCTGAGTTCGGCTTGGGCTGCACTGAACACGATGGTCTCCTGGGGCAGCCATTCCAGCGTGGCGCCGGCTTCCACCGTGAGGTCCAGTTGCTGATACGCCGGGCCGCTGGCGCGGTACCACTTGGCCGCGCCGGGGCTGGTCAATTGCGCCCATGCGCCGGTGCCGACATGGGCGCTGATGTCCAGGCGATCACCACCGGCAATGCCGCCGGGCGGGTGCACGATGATGTGCTGGCACACCTCGGGGCCTTCGGCGTACAGGTGCTTTTGCACCCGCAGCGGGCCGATGTGGCGGCGCATCACCGGGCGTGTGGTGTCGCCGAAACGCGCGTAGCCGAGTTCCAGCTCGGCGTGCCAGCTGGGGGTGAACAGGGCAGGGGTAACGGGCAGGTTCATGGTTTGTGCTTATCGTTAGGACGCTACAGATTAGATCGTTACGAGGCCGCGTACACCTTCGCTTTCCATATTTTCTCCACGGCCCTGCTGCACGATCTCGCCACGTGACATCACCAGGTACTGGTCGGCCAATTCGGCGGCAAAATCGTAGAACTGCTCCACCAGCAGGATCGCCATGTCGCCACGGGCGGCGAGCTTCTTGATCACCGCGCCGATCTCCTTGATCACCGAGGGCTGGATGCCTTCGGTGGGCTCATCGAGGATCAGCAGGCGTGGGCGGCTGGCCAGGGCGCGGCCAATCGCCAACTGCTGTTGCTGGCCGCCGGACAAGTCGCCGCCGCGCCGGTGTTTCATTTGCAGCAGCACCGGGAACAGTTCGTAGATGAATGCAGGCACTTCCTTGGCTTCGGAGCCGGGGAAGCGGGCGAGGCCCATCAGCAGGTTTTCTTCAACGGTGAGCCGCCCGAAAATCTCCCGGCCCTGGGGCACATAGGCAATACCAGCATGCACACGCTGGTGGGGTTTGAAGCCGGTAATGGCTTTGCCCTCCCAATTCACCACGCCTTCCTTGGAGGGCAATAAACCCATCAGGCATTTGAGCAAAGTGGTCTTGCCCACGCCGTTACGGCCGAGCAGACAGGTGACTTCGCCGACCTTCACGTCAAAAGACAGCCCGCGCAGGATGTGGCTACCGCCGTAGTATTGGTGCAATTTTTCAACTTGCAACATATCCAAATTCTCCTCAAATCCCTTGTGGGAGCGGGCTTGCTCGCGAAGACGGTGGGTCAGTGACAGATGTGGTGACTGACACACCGCCTTCGCGAGCAAGCCCGCTCCCACATAAAGCAAGTCAGTGTCTAGGTCAGCGACCGAGATAGACTTCGATCACCCGCTCATTGTCCTGCACCTGTTCCAGCGACCCTTCGGCCAGCACGCTGCCCTGGTGCAGCACGGTGACGTGGTCGGCAATCGAGCCGACAAAGCCCATGTCGTGTTCCACCACCATCAGCGAGTGCTTGCCTGCCAGCCGCTTGAACAGTTCGGCGGTGAATTCGGTCTCGGCGTCGGTCATGCCTGCCACCGGTTCGTCCAGCAGCAGCAGCTGTGGGTCTTGCATCAGCAGCATGCCGATTTCCAGGAACTGTTTTTGCCCGTGGGACAGCAGCCCGGCCGGGCGCTGCACCGAGGCCGTCAGGCGGATGGTGTCGAGTACCTCGTCGATACGGTCCTTCTGCTCGCCGCTCAGGCGTGCGCGCAGGCTGGCCCATACGGACTTGTCGGTCTTCTGCGCCAGCTCCAGGTTTTCGAACACGCTGAGGGCTTCGAACACCGTGGGCTTCTGGAACTTGCGGCCAATGCCGGCCTGGGCGATCTGCACTTCACTCATGCTTGTGAGGTCGAGGTTTTCACCAAACCAGGCGCTGCCGTGGCTGGGCCGGGTCTTGCCGGTGATCACGTCCATCAGCGTGGTCTTGCCCGCACCGTTGGGGCCGATGATGCAGCGCAGTTCGCCGACGCCGATGTACAGGTTCAGGTTGTTGAGCGCCTTGAAGCCGTCGAAGCTGACGCTGATGTCTTCCAGGGTCAGGATGGTGCCGTGGCGGGTATTGAGGCCCTTGCCCGCCGCCTGGCCAATGCCGATGGCATCGCGGCCGGTGCCTGCGTCGAAAATAGGTTCAAGCATGACGTTCCTCATTTCTTCAGCAGGCCGATAACGCCCTTGGGCAGGTACAGCGTGACGATGATGAACAGCGCCCCAAGGAAGAACAGCCAGTATTCCGGGAAGGCCACGGTGAACCAGCTCTTCATGCCGTTCACTACGCCAGCGCCGAGCAGCGGGCCGATCAGCGTGCCGCGCCCTCCGAGAGCGACCCACACAGCCGCTTCAATCGAGTTGGTCGGCGACATTTCGCTGGGGTTGATAATGCCCACCTGTGGCACATACAGCGCCCCGGCCAAGCCGCACAACACCGCGCTCAACACCCACACGAACAGCTTGAAACCGCGCGGGTCGTAACCGCAGAACATCAGGCGGTTTTCCGCATCGCGCAGCGCTGTCAGCACGCGGCCGAATTTGCTCTGGGCCAGGCGCCAGCCGATGTACAGGCTCGCCACCAACAGCAATACCGTGGCCACGAACAGCACCGCCCGCGTGCCCGGCTCAGTGATGCCAAAGCCGAGGATGCTGCGAAAGTTGGTGAAACCGTTATTGCCGCCAAAGCCGGTCTCGTTGCGAAAGAACAACAGCATGCCGGCAAAGGTCAGGGCCTGGGTCATGATCGAGAAATACACGCCCTTGATTCGCGAACGGAAGGCGAAGAAGCCGAACACCAACGCCAACAACCCTGGCGCGAGCACCACCAGGCACAGGGCCCAAAGGAAATGCTCGGTGCCCACCCAATACCAGGGCAATTCGGTCCACGACAAAAAGGTCATGAACGCCGGCAACTCATCGCCCGACGCCTGGCGCATCAGGTACATGCCCATCGCATAACCGCCGAGGGCGAAGAACAAACCGTGGCCGAGGGACAACATCCCCGCATAACCCCACACCAGGTCCAACGCGAGGGCGACGATGGCGTAGCACAGGATCTTGCCCACCAGCGTCAGCGTGTAGGCCGACACATGCAGCGGATTATCCGGCGACAACAACGAAAACAACGGCAGCGCCAGCAGCAGGATCAGGATCACCGCACCCACTGCAATCGTCACCTTGGGGCCGGCCTTTTGCGCGGCCGTCAGCATCAATGGTTGGTTCATCAGTCGATCACCCGTCCTTTCAGTGCGAAGAGTCCCTGCGGGCGTTTCTGGATAAACAGAATGATCAGCGCGAGGATCAGGATCTTGCCGAGCACGGCACCGATCTGCGGTTCGAGAATCTTGTTGGCGATCCCTAAGCCAAAGGCTGCCATGACGCTACCGGCCAACTGGCCGACGCCGCCAAGCACCACCACCAGGAACGAGTCGATGATGTAGCTCTGGCCCAGGTCCGGGCCTACGTTGCCGATCTGGCTCAGCGCTACGCCGCCTAACCCGGCAATGCCGGAACCGAGGCCAAAGGCGAGCATGTCCACGCGCCCGGTGGGCACACCGCAGCAGGCGGCCATGTTGCGGTTCTGGGTGACAGCACGCACGTTAAGGCCCAGGCGCGTCTTGTTCAGCAGCAGCCAAGTCAGCACCACCACGCACAGCGCGAAGGCGATGATCACGATGCGGTTGTACGGCAGCACCAGGTTGGGCAGCACTTGAATGCCGCCAGACAACCACGCTGGGTTGGACACTTCGACGTTCTGTGCGCCGAACACCAGGCGCACCAGTTGGATCAGCATCAAGCTGATGCCCCAGGTGGCGAGCAGGGTTTCCAGAGGGCGGCCATACAAATGGCGGATCACCGTTCGTTCCAACGCCATGCCGATCGCGGCGGTGACAAAAAACGCCACCGGTAACGCGATCAATGGGTAGAACTCGATGGCCTGCGGCACATAACGCTGCATCAACAACTGCACCACGTAAGTGGAGTAGGCGCCGAGCATCAGCATCTCGCCGTGGGCCATGTTGATCACACCGAGCAGGCCGAAGGTAATCGCCAAACCCAGAGCCGCCAACAGCAGGATGGAACCCAGGGACATGCCGCTGAAGGCTTGGCCGAGGATTTCACCGAACATCAATTTGCGTTTGACCTGGGCCAGGCTGGTCTCGGCGGCGGTGTGCACGGCGGCGTCTGCTTCTGCACCGGGAGCGAGCAACGCCTCAAGGCGCGTGCGGGCCAGTGGGTCGCCGGTACTGCCCAGCAAGCGCACGGCGGCCAAGCGCACCGCAGGGTCCGGGTCGACCAATTGGAGGTTGGCCAAGGCCAGGCTGAGGGCGGTGTGTACGTCCTCGTTGGTCTCGGCGGCCACCTGTTGGTCGAGGAATTTGAGCTGCGCAGGTTGTGCGCTTTTTTGCAGGGTAACCGCTGCGGCCAGACGCACCTTGGGGTCGGCGGCGAGCAGTTGCTGGCTGGCTTGGACGTTGTCGATCAGGCTGCGCAAGCGGTTGTTCAGGCGCACGGTCTTGGTCTCGCCGTTGACCGTGAGCTGGCCTTGTTGCAGGGCGTCCACCAACTCGATGCGGGCCGGGTTTGGCTGGGCAGCCCAGTCCTGCAGCAGCTTGGCTTGTTGGCTCGGGTTGGCGGCCAGGAAGTCTTCGGCGTCGCTGGCGTGTGCGGCCAAGGGCAGCAACAGCAGGGCCGTGAGGATGAAACGGTACAGGGCAGTGGGCATATTCTTGGGCCTTGCTCAATCTAAGGTGGGAGCTGGCTTGCCTGCGATAGCGGCGACTTGGTGTACCTGGTGCATCGCTATCGCAGGCAAGCCAGCTCCCACAGGGATTGTGTCGGCCTCAAGTGCCGACACCCCTCGGATCAGTTGCTCTTGACGGCGTAATCCGGCTTCTTGTCATTGCCTGGAATGTACGGGCTCCACGGTTGTGCACGGATCGGTTCCTGGGTCTGCCACACCACCGAGAACTGCCCATCGGCCTGGATCTCGCCAATCATCACGGGCTTGTGCAGGTGGTGGTTGGTCTTGTCCATGGTCAAGGTAAAGCCTGACGGCGCAGCGAAGGTTTGGCCGGCCAGGGCTTCACGCACTTTGTCGACGTCGGTGGACTTGGCTTTCTCCGCCGCCTGAGCCCACATGTGGATGCCCACGTAGGTGGCTTCCATTGGGTCGTTGGTCACGGCTTTGTCCGCGCCCGGCAGGTTGTGTTTCTTGGCGTAGGCTTTCCAGTCGGCCACGAACTTCTTGTTCACTGGGTTCTCTACCGACTGGAAGTAGTTCCAGGCGGCCAGGTTGCCCACCAGCGGCTTGGTGTCGATGCCACGCAGTTCCTCTTCACCCACGGAGAACGCCACCACCGGTACGTCGGTAGCTTTCAGGCCCTGGTTAGCCAGCTCTTTGTAGAACGGCACGTTGGAGTCGCCGTTCACGGTGGAGATCACAGCGGTCTTGCCGCCGGCGGAGAACTTCTTGATGTTGGCGACGATGGTCTGGTAATCGGCATGGCCGAACGGGGTGTAGACCTCTTCGATATCTTTATCCGCCACGCCTTTGGAATGCAGGAACGAGCGCAGGATCTTGTTGGTGGTGCGCGGGTACACGTAGTCGGTGCCCAGCAGGAAGAAACGCTTGGCGGCGCCACCTTCTTCGCTCATCAGGTATTCCACTGCCGGGATCGCCTGTTGGTTCGGCGCCGCACCGGTATAGAACACGTTCGGCGACATTTCTTCGCCTTCGTATTGCACCGGGTAGAACAGCAGCCCGTTGAGTTCTTCGAACACCGGCAACACGGATTTGCGTGACACCGAGGTCCAGCAGCCGAACACCACGGCGACCTTGTCCTGAGTCAGCAACTGTCGGCCTTTCTCGGCAAACAACGGCCAGTTCGACGCAGGGTCGACGACTACCGGTTCGAGCATCTTGCCGTTCACACCGCCCTTGGCGTTGATTTCGTCGATGGTCATCAGCGCCATGTCTTTCAGCGAGGTTTCGGAGATGGCCATGGTGCCCGACAGCGAGTGCAGGATGCCGACCTTGATGGTCTCGGCGGCCTGGATCGTCCAGGTCATGCCCATGGCGGCAATGGATGCCGAAAGAGTGAAAGCCTTGATCAAGCTGCGACGCTTCATGGTGCGATCTCCGTGACCGATGTTTTGTTAGGGGGCAGATGAGGGACGTTACGAAGGTGATAGCAAGGGGTGTGCCGAAGTCATCCAACCCTGATGGGCAAGGGCCAAGCAAACGTGCAAGCCGGGTGGGTTGCACCAATGTGGCGCCCAATTGCGCCTGTGGGGCGCGGCGATGTGCTGTTGTGGTGCTGGGGGCTGTCGCTACTTATCTACCGGCTGGACAAGGGACTTCACTCCGAGAATGAAAGTGCTGGGCGATGTGCCCAGGATTTTTTCCAGGAGTTGTCATGGCTATCAGATTGTCACGTGAAGAGCGGGCTGCCAGTTCAAACCGGGGGGCTTCCCAACTGCCGCCATTGAGCCCTGCTTTTTTGCATGAAGTGGACGCAGCGAACTGGGCTCACCAGGAAATTGGTCAACGACGAGACGTTGAATACGGCGGGGTGATTGTGCGAGACCCCACCGGCCAGTATTTCTCGACCGTGCCGGTGGCGGGCGAAGGAATGCAGTTCGATTTGCGGGCGGTGTTGGGCATCGGCACCGATGGCTACTATCTTCAGCCACAAGGCTATACCTGCGTTGCCAGCTACCACTCGCACCCTGCGCAACATGCATTAATTCTTCAGCGAAACCGCAGCTTTGATGAGCGCATGGCCAAGGCGTTTCTGGGGTTCATGTCCGGTACGGACTTTTATCGGGATGTGCATGATCGTGATTTTTTCCCGTCGTCCTATCTTTCCGGACCGGATGGATCGCTGATCCGCCATACCCCAACCGGCTCAGAGGCTGAACGCAGTTTTGCCTTGTGGGTGCAGGCCGGAAAACCACCCGGAAATCGGGTGGGTGTGTACGGCGGGTTTGATGAGTTCATCAAAAAGATTTCGACCTTCGGCTCGCTCAGCTTGATTGTGCCGACCCCATTGTGGGGTGGCTCTCGCGGCAAAGTGCCGTCCGACTGGGTTGTTTTCGAGCCTTTTTCCTCGTCAACGGTGACCGAGCAACCGCTGTTGACTGCGATCTTTCCCGAAGCGTCTCTGGCAGTGACGGCGGCGTTTTCTTTGCAGCCTTCAGAGGCGGTTGAATCGCACACGTGTGTGGTGCTGAAGCACGTTAATCAAGATCGTTACGTTGCAACCGTCGCGTCGCCTGGTCGTGAACCGCTGTTTTCGCTTGATGCGATGTTTCCGAAGGGGCCGGATGGGGATCTGCAATTACCCGCCGGGTATCGCCTGGAAGCCCTGTGCTTGGGTGACGGGCCTGAAGTGAGCCAGATTGCTGCGAGAGAAAGCTGGTTGGCCAGTGTGCTTTTTTCGCCGAAGCAGATGGGTGCGGCTATCCGAGAGGGCAGCAAGAGGTTAGCGCTGCAGGATCCTCAGCGTGGGCTTTCCCTCTACATAAATTCCCAGGATATGGCGTTGCTCAAGCTCAACGTCCCTCCCGAGAGTCTGGCTGCCGAGTTGTTCAAGCGAGGCAGCGATGGTGAGATCAATGACAGCGGCGCCCAGGCCGAGATGGCCGCTGGCACCCTGACGCCGCGCGATTTTTTGCGCCGGGTGATCGACGCCACCGACCTGCGGGTGGTCCGGGCAGGCCAGTTCTGGCGGAAAGTGGGGCCGGTAGATAAGCGGTCGGCGGTGTTGGCTGCGCAGACCCCGCTGACTTTGTCTGGCTCGTTTCTATCATCCCGGGATGCAGCGCTGTACGCCCATGAGTTGATTGGCAACCAACGAAGTGTTTACTACAGCGGTTACGTGCTCAAGAGGCCGGACGGTCAGTTTGTGATCACGCTTCCTCAGGAAAGCTTCGCTAATACATTTGCCTTCATGTTGTTTTTCCCCACGAGCGGAGAAGGAGCACTGATTCCTCCCGAGCACTACGAGCTCCATGCGCGTTATGGTTCCCATCCTGAACTGTCCATGGTCGATTCCGATTGGGTCAAGCAGCGACACTGGACGCGGGATGACGCGTTAATCAACCTGCAGGTGTTTTCCTGCGATGAAATGTACTCAATCCTCTTGGCAGGACGGGTAGCCTACCTTTCCGGGGCGCAGGACTGTTTACTGGAATACTCCCCGAATCGCTCGTCTGCTGAGGAACTGCTACGGGCTAATATCAGCCCCTCAGCCGGGGAGCAGGGGCTGGTGCGCGGGCTCGATCACGGGGAAATCAAACCAGCCGATTGGGTAACGAGATTAGCGTCTGCGGGTGAGTTCAAAATCATCCAGGGCAATCCGTTGTGGGGGCCTCGTGGGGTTGTCTACAGTGACTGGACGCCCAACTATGACTATGCGCCCCGCCTCGGCCCACCCGACTACGTCACCTATGGTTCCTTGTTCTCGACCCTGAATGAGGCTGCCCGCGACTTGCACAAGCGTGTGCATGGGCGCAATTTCGCTGCGCAGGCATACTTCGCATTCATCCTCAAGCGTAGGGATCAGGAACAGTACATTGCGACTGAAGTAGTGGGCGTTGTCTCCTCCAGCGACTTGTTCGATCTCAGTAAATTGTTTCCCAGAACCAGCCGTGACAAGTTCCAGCTGCCCGAGGGGTTTGAGCTGCATGCCTTGTTCAGGTCACAGCAGTGGTCGCCACAGTGGACTGCACCGGTGAGCAATTGGTTGACGTTGTATTTCGTCACGCCGCAGGTACTGTATTCCGCGCTTTATGAAGCTCAGCGCGATCGAACACGCAGCCTGCCGATCTTCTTTTCTACCCTGGACGGTGCGTTGCTGAGTTACCGACCCTCTCCTATCGAAGTGAAAGCCGGCGGCGAGGCGGACCGGTTGTTGGTGCTGGCACGAACGCAGTTGGATTCTGGCATAAAGACACATATGGACTTTGTCAGGGAGTGGGCAGCCAAGGGCGAGCTCCAGGTAGTGCGCACCAGTCAGTGCTGGGATGAGATCGGCCTGGTGAGTAACGACTGGGCTGGCTATAAAACGTTGACGTCGCGGCGCTTGAGCCCTGCGTTTGCTTCGCCGGATGACGCGGCACGGCATGCCCTGAGCTCTATTGGCAACCACTTTCGGCGCGCTTATGGCGGCGTCATTCTCAAGCTGGCCAACGGTCTGTGCGTGGCCACTGAGCCCTTGATACTGCCGCCTCGGGGGGTGACGCTGAACTGGATCTACCCTGACGCCAGCGTTGCCACGGGGCTCTACCCGGGGGGAAGCACCATCATTGCTCGCTATCGGTCGATGCCGGTTCAAGAGGTGCCTATCTTATTGCCAAGCCTGCAAAAAGCGGTCTACCAAAGCATGATACCCAGTGCCGTGCTGGCAGAGTTGCTGCACAGAGAGGTACACATCAAGCGTGACTACGTATTCGGGGCGAACGGGTCGATTCTCAGTTATGACCTGTCGGACTCTGAAGAGGAAAAATTACTGAGCGGCAAGTTGATCGCGCTTAACCGTGTTAAAGGTGATTTGGCCGACAACGAATGTGAGCAGCAACTTCGCACGGGAACGTTGTCACCACAGGACTTTATGAATTCGGTAGCCAAGGCCGGCCTGTTACGCGTAGTGAAGGGAGATGCGTTGTGGGGTCACCCGAGGACGCTCAAACCTCTTTTCGCATTGAACCCATACGTCCTGAGCCCATTGCTCGTGCGGAGGGTCGCAGCCGACCCACCTTGCAGTCCCATTTTTACCCGCGACCTTGATGCCGTCCGTCACGTCCAGCTCGGTTGGAAACCACAGCCTCAAGTGGCTTTTGGTTATGTGCTAAAGGCATTCGGCAGGGAGCTGTACATGGCGACTTTGCCCCTTGTCAGGCAGGAATTTGACGCCTTGAAAGCCGTGTTTGTCGACGGCCAGTTACCCCAGGGCTACGTGATGTATGGCTTGTACGTGTGCGCATCGACCGAAATGATCGCCCCGGCGAGTGACGAAATGGCCCGCTACTTCTTCACGCCTGTCACGATTGCGAGAGCACTGACATACGTGACCAGCCCCCGAAATGGACTGACACTGCCGCTTTACCTGCTGTGTTCGGACGGCGCATTGCTGTGGTACACCACGCCGAAAACGGCGGATGTGTTGCAGACGTGGTTGAATAAGCTGTACGACGACGCTAAGCGAGTGCGTGAAGGCACCCTGACGGTGCGCGATTATGTGCGTCTGATGGCGGGCAACGGAACGTTGCACATTCGGATCACCAGCCCGACCTGGAGTCGCAAGGAGCAGGTTGATGCCCAGTGGTCGCCCAAGCGCCCGCCACATGCTTTCGCCGACGACCCTTATTACCATTCATTCTGCGGTCCGCTGTATTTCTACGCCGACGACGCCGCTCGGTACGCTCAGCGATCGATTGCCCCCTTTGTCGACAAAGCGTACCTGGGGGCTGTACTGGTGCCGCCGCGCATTTCCGGGTTTGTCGCAATCGATCCCGTGGAGGACCGCCCCGGCTACGGCGACAGTACGTTGGAAGAGTTGTTCTGGAAGGGTCATGCCGGGTTCGACGTGCCGGAGACCAATGTGCTGCACAGCTACAAGATTGCAGCAGTGCATGCCTTTTATAAGGCAATTCCCAGCACTCCCAACCTGAACCGGGTTGACATAAACCTGCTGGCTAATTTTGTCTCCAGCGCTGATCTGGGTAATTACCTCTCTGTCATACGGAGCAATTTACCTGACGCCAAGAGCGTCTACCTGTCTTGCCGTGGGGGAGGAATGCTTCAGTACATACCTGCGATGACAGGGGAGGAAACCGCCATGCTCAGTGCCCGGCCAGCGGTCAGCCCCAGCATGTTGGTGAGTCAGTTACGACGCGTGGGCCGCCTATCAGTGTTAGTCACCGACAGATTCTGGAACGCACTAGGGCCTTTGGGTGATACAACCGACCCAACGGGGCTTGGGGCAAGTGAACCCTGGTATGGGCGCAACAAGGATGAACTTTGATAATCCCTCTCAAAGCAGCCGCCCAAAACACCTCATTCTGATCACGGCTTGCGCATCAGCCCGATAAAAAACAACCCGCCAATCGCCGCCGTGGCCACGCCAATCGGCAAGTCTTCGGGGGCGATCAAGGTGCGGGCAGCCACATCCACCCACACTAAAAACAGGCTGCCGAGCAGCGCGCACACGGGCAATAACCGGCGGTGTTCGGCACCGACAAGGCGTCGGGCGATATGCGGCACCATCAGACCGACAAAGCCGATGGAACCGCTGATGGACACCAGTACACCGGTCATCAGCGAGGCCACCATAAACACCTTCAAGCGCACATTGCGTGCGTTGAGACCGAGGGTCACGGCGGTCTGTTCACCGGCCATCAGCGCGTTCAGCGGGCGCGCCATGCCTACCAGCACGAGTAATCCCAGCAGCACCGTTGCGCTGGGAATTGCCAGCAGTTCCCAGCGTGCCAGCCCCAGGCCGCCGAGCATCCAGAACATCACCGCCGACGCTGCGCGATGATCGCCCATGAATAGCAACAGATTGGCCGCCGCCATCATCACGAACGATACCGCCACGCCGCACAGCAACAGGCGATCACTCTCCAGCCGACCATTACGACTGGCCACCGCCAGCACTACCAGCATGCTCATCAAGGCGCCAATAAAGGCGGCGATGGGCAAGGTCAGCAGGCCGACGATTTCACCCACATGCAGCACCACGATCACCGCGCCCAACGTGGCGCCGGACGTGACGCCGAGCAGGTGTGGATCCGCCAGCGGGTTGCGCGTGACAGCCTGCAATACCGCGCCGATCAGCGCCAGCCCGGCCCCCACCAAGGCACCCAGCAACATGCGCGGCACACGAATAAGCCAGACGATATGTTCCTGCCCGGCCGGCCAGTTCACCTCGCCAATTCCAAAGGCCTTGTACACCACGATCCGCCACACCACATCCACCGGCACCCGCGCAGGGCCGAAGCCCAGCGAGATGACGCAAGTGACCAGCAACACCGCAGCCAGGGCGGCCAGCAGCAAGGCATAGCGACGGGTGATCATTCGCCGTGGAACCCCTTTGCCAGGGTCTCGACGGCCAACACGTTGTCGATGCCCGGCGTGGCTTGCACGTAGGGGATCACGATGAAGCGTTGGTTCTTGATGGCATCCACGGCTTGCAGCGCCGGGTTGTTCATCAAGAAGGCCTGTTTTTGTTCAGCGGTGATTTCGCTGTAATCGACAATCACGATCACCTGCGGGTTGCGCTCCACCACGGTCTCCCAGTTGACGCGGGTCCAGCTGGCATCCACGTCATCGAGAATATTGTGCCCGCCGGCTGCCTCGATCAGCGCTTGCGGCATGCCCAGCCGACCTGATGTCATCGCGCGGTCTTCACCGCTGTCGTAGAGGAACACTCGTGGCTTGTCGGCGGGCAGGTCCTTTTGCACCTCGGCAATTTGCGCCTGCATCTGCGCGATCAGGGCGTTGGCGCGGTCTTGTACGTCGAAGATCTTGCCCAGGTTGCGCAGGTCGTTATAGGTGTCTTCCAGGGTTGCCGCCGGACGCTTCATGACGAAGGCACACGACTCGGTCAACTCGTACACGTTGATGCCCAAGGGTTGCAGGGTGGCAGGCGTGAGGTCGCCGCCTACGCGCATGCCGTAGTCCCAGCCGGCGAAGAAGAAATCCACGTTGGCGTTGAGCAGGGTTTCCGGTGAGGGATACTTGCTCGCCAGCTCCGGCAGGCCGTCGAGGGTGCTGGCCATTTCCGGGGACACCGACTTCCAGCCCGTGACCCCGCTGTAGCCGGCCATGCGTGGCTTGAGGCCCAGGGCGAGCATCATTTGGGTCATGTTGATGTCGTGGCTGACCGCGTGCTTGGGCGCCTCCTGAAAGGTCACGTTGCGGTTGCAGCTTTTGACAGTGACCGGGTAATGAGTCGCTTCGGCAAAGGCCACGGAAGTACCGAACAGCAACGTGAGGGGCAGCAGGGCGCGCCCAGGTGATTCGGGGGTAGCCGGACAAGGGGTGGGGGTCGATCAGTGCTTCGACGCCGAACACATCGCGCAGCAGCTCGGCAGTAAGCACGTCATGGGGCGAGCCGCTGGCGACGATGCGCCCGTGGTTGATCACGTACAGGCGATCACAGAAGGCGGCGGCCAGGTTGAGATCGTGGATGCTGGCGAGGGTGCCGATATTCAGGCGCTTGACCAGCCTTAAAAGCTCCAACTGGTAGCGTGGGTCGAGGTGGTTGGTGGGTTCGTCGAGGATCAGCAATTGCGGCTGTTGGGCCAGTGCGCGAGCGAGGATGACGCGTTGTTTTTCACCGCCGGAGAGGGTGGCGAAGGCGTGGTCTTCGAAGCCCTGCATGCCCACCGCCGCCAGCGCCTGCTGGATCAGTTGCTGGTCGTGCAAGGTGTCGCTGTCGAACAAGCCCTTGTGCGGCGTGCGGCCCATGGCGACGACTTCATCCACCCGCAGGCCGAAGGCATCGGGGAACTCCTGCAGCACCACGGCGATGCGTTGCGCGCACCATTTGGCGCTTTGCTTCCACACGTTCTGATGGTCGAGCAGCACGTCGCCCTGTACCGGTTTGGTGAAGCGATAGGCGCAGCGCAACAGGCTGGTCTTGCCGCTGCCGTTGGGCCCGATCAGCCCGACAAACTCCCCCGCACCGACCTGCAGGCTGGCGTCACGCAGGTGGAACTGGTGATGGCAGTGCTCCACGGGGGACCAGTTGAGGTCGCTTAGGGTGAGTGAGGTCATCAATACTCTCGGGTTCAACACCGCTCCCACATTGGGGCCTGTGTTTTGTTGGGTTAGAAGGTGTAGTCCGCCGTGACGAAGAACGAGCGCGGTTCGCCCAGGATCCACTGTTGGCCGTCATTGTATTGGCTGACCGCGTACGTGCGGTCGAACAGGTTATTGAGTTGCAGGCCCAGCGTGGTGTTGCGCATCGCTTTCCACGATACCGTTGCATCCACCACGGTGTAGCTCGGCAGCTCGTTCTGGTTGGCCATGTCGGCGTAACGCGCATCCACATAACGCACGCCGGCACCGGCGCGAATGTCGTCGGTCACGGCCTTGCTCAGCCACAGGTTGGCGGTACGGCGCGGGACGTCGACCGGGCGATTGCCGTCGCGAGAGACTTGCACGCCGTCAACGTCCTGTTTGAAGTCGTCGTACTGCGCATGCACGATCGCTGCGTTGGCTTGCAATTCCCAGGCATGGGGCAGTTGCAGGTCGAGGCTGGCTTCCAGGCCACGGGACGATTGCTGGCCGACTTGCTGCTTGAGGTCTGGGTCACCCGGAACATCGGTGAGCAGTTTCTTTTTAACGATATGGTAGGCGGCCAGCGTCCATTCACCACGCTGGTTCCAGAACGCTTGCTTGATACCGATTTCGGTCTGCTTGGCGGTGGACAGGTCGAATTGTTGCTGGCTCGGGCTCAGGGAAATCAGGCCGCCGACGCCATCGGTGCTGGTGGAATATTGGCCGTAGAGCGAGGTGTCAGGGGTGATTGCATACACCAGCCCAGCCTTCCAGTTGTTGCCGGTGAGGGTCTTGTCGGACTGGGCGCCAGTGCGCAAATCATCGCGGTCGACGTGGGCGTAGTCGCGGCGGATACCGGTGATCAACGACAGCTGGTCGGTGAGTTGCAGGCGGTTTTCCGCGAAGCCTGCGACGGTTTTGGTGGTGGTGGCGAAGACCGGACTGAACGCACTTTGGCTGTCGAACGCGGCGGGCGCCGGGTGGTTGATATCGACGGGCTGGCCATCTTCCAACACATCCTTGAACGGCGTGTTGCTGGCCAGGCGGAAGCGGATACGGTTGTATTCCACGCCGGTCACCGTCTGGCTGTCGAGGCCGAACAAGGTGTGCTTGAAGGTGAAGGTCTGGCGGTCGCCCACTTGTTCCTGGTTGTGCTTGATGCCGAAGTTGCCACTGCGGGTGAGCTGGCCGTTGGTGAAGTTGTAGTTCTCGGCGTTCTGCCAGCGGCGCTGGTTTTTCAGGTAGAACAACTCGTTGGTCGCGCTGACGCTATCGTTGATCTGCCACTCGCTGGTCAAGCGTGTCCATTGATCGTTGTAGTGCTGGATGTCGTCGCTGACGTTGTAGTTCTTGTCGCGCAGGCCCTTGTGCAATTGGCCGTTGATCAACGGTGTGCCGAAGTAGTTTTGCGGTCGCTGGTCGCCGTAGTCACTGGCCAACGTGAAGCTCAGGTTATCGGCCGCTTGCCAGCGCAGGGCGCCGCTGACGAAATCACTGCTGGAGTCGCCATGGTCGATGAAACCGTTGCTGCGCAGGCGATTGAGGTTCAGGCGATAGCTCAGGGTGTCGGTCAGCGAGCCGCCGCTGTCGAGGGCTTGCTGTTGGCGATCGTAGGAGCCGTAGCCCAGGCGGATGTGGTTTTCGATTTCGCCTTCAAACGGCTTTTTCGGCAGCGTATTGACCACCGCACCGGTGGCGCCTTCGCCGTACAGAACCGACGCCGGGCCGCGCAACACATCGACGCGTTCCACCGACCAGGTGTCCACCGGGAAGGTCGAGGTGCCCATGCCCATGTACATGCGGTTGCCGTCATACAACTGCATCACCGAGCCTTGGCCGGTGAAACCACGGGCCGACAACGAGGTACCGCCATCGCCCGGCGTGCCGGTGCGGCTGATGCCGGTGGCGCGGGAAATCGCGTCCTGCACACTGGCGTCGCCGCGCTCGCGGATCTGCGTGCCGGTCAGGCTTTCGACGCTGCCCGGGGTTTGCAGTGCCGTGAGGTCCAGGCGTGAACCCGCAGTGGTCGGGGTCTTGGGGTCGACGCGTTCGTCATCCACGGCCGCTGCGTTGACGGAGCTGGCGGGCAGGGTCAGGGCCTGGGCGTTGTTATGCAAGGCGAGCAGGCACAGCCCGGACGCGAGGTACTTGTTCATGGGGCAATCAGTCTTCTTGGAGGGATGCTCGCCGCTGATGGCGGCGAGCAACGATAACGCAGAAAGTGTTATAAGTTAACACTTATTCGCTGCGCGGCGAAAGTCGCGCAAGGCTACAGAAGCGCTTTGCATCGGGCATCTCACTGCGTTCATGCCGAACCTGAGGCAGATTCATGTTGGCGGAAAAAACGCGATAGGATCAGGCGATCCAACGCCCACACCGCGATCAGCGACGCGCCCACCAGAGGGAAAATGATCGCCAGGCCGAGCATGATCACCATGGCGGTTTTCCACTTCGGCAGGTCATGGCGCAACGGCGGAACACCAAGCCCGCCTTGGGGGCGGCGCTTCCACCAGATCACCACCCCGCTGACGGCGCTGAGCAAAATCATCAGGCAAATCAGCAGCACGATAATCTGGTTCACCACGCCGAACATCTTGCCTTCATGCAGCATCACGCCGGTCTCGGTGGCCCGCGCCACGAGGTTGTAGTGCTCCCAACGTACATCGGCGAGGACCTTGCCGGTGTACTGGTCCACATGCAGGGTGGCGTCATTGCGCGGGTCGTCGGCGAACACTGCGATGGTGAACACGCCGGTGGCGGTGGTGGGGAAGGTGATGCTGTAGCCGGGTTCGACGTTGCGTGCGCTGGCCAGGTCCACCACCTGTTGCAGGCGCACGTTGGGCGCGGCGGGGCCGGCATGCATGGCGCCGTGGTTCATGTGCTCGGCATGGTCGCCGGACATCGGCATGGGCGTGTTTTCCATGGCCCACGGCACGGTCTGTTGGCTCGCCGTGTTGAGCACGCGCGCCTGTTGGTCAGACTGCGGCACGTTGTTCCACATGGCGGCTGGGAATTTATTCCATAACTCGGCGTACTGCTTGCCCCAGAAGCCGGTCCAGGTCATGCCGCTGAGCAACATCACCAACAGCAAGGCTGCGCCCCAGAAACCGGTGACGGCGTGCAGGTCGCGCCAGAACACCCGGCCGCGTGTGTTGAAGCGTGGCCACAACACTCCCGCCGATGACTTGCCGCGCGGCCACCACAGATACACGCCGGACACCACCAGCATCACGCCCCAACCGGCGGCGAGTTCTACCAGGCGGTCGCCCACGGTGCCGATCATCAGTTCACCGTGCAGCGCGCGGGCGATGGCTTGCAGGTTGTACTTGGCGTCTTGCTCGCCGAGCACGGTGCCGCGATACGGGTCGACGAATACCGTCACTTCGCGGCCTTCGTTGTGCATCACGAATTGCGCACTGCTGGTGGCGGTGGCCGGTGGCAGGTATTTACTGATCGCGCCTTGGGGGTAGGCGGCCTGGGCGCGTTGCAATAGCTCGTCGGCGGTGAGTGAGTGTTCGGCTGCCGGGACGGTGAGCAACTCGCCGTACATCAGCGGATCGAGTTGTGGTTTGAACAGGTAGATGATGCCGGTCAGGGCCAGCAGCACCATGAAAGGGGCGACGAAGAGACCGGCGTAGAAGTGCCAGCGCCAGGCCAGGTTGTAGAAAGAGACTTTTTGAGTGTTCATCAGGGGCTCCGCAAGGCTTTAAGAATTTTTGTCTGTTATGCCGCCTTCGCGAGCAAGCCCGCTCCCACATTTGAAATGCATTCCAACTGTGGGAGCGGGCTTGCTCGCGAAGCTTTTAGAAGCTCATATCAACTTTGGTCCACAGGGTTCGCCCGGGCTCCTTGATGGCCTGCGGGTCATTGGCTGGGTAGCCGAACCCGGCGTTGCCGGCCAGGTTCAAGTGCTCGGCGTAGGCCTTGCCAAACAGGTTGTCGACGCCTGTGCTGACCTTGAAGTTTTTGTTGATGCGGTACGCCGCGTTCAGCGAGAACACGCCAAAGCCCGCGCTCTTGTCGAAGTCCTTGCCGACCACGTTGCCCTTGTTCTGGTCGATGCGGTTTTGCGCCGCGACCAGCCGCCACAAGGCGCCGGCACTCCAGTCGTCTTCGCTGTAGGTGAGGCCCAGGCGAGCATCAAGCGGCGGGATTTGTGGCAGGGCCTTGCCGTCACTGCTGTTCTTACCCCAGGCGTAGGCGAGGGTGGCGTCGGTTTTCCAGTGGCGGGTCAGCTTGTACGCCGCACCCAATTCACCACCCATGATGCGTGCGTCGACGTTGCGCGCCTGGGAGGTGGTGCCCATCATCCCGGGCTTGTAGTCGAACAGGATGAAGTCCTGCACGCGCCCGATGTAGCCCGAGGCCCAGGCTTCAAGGTCTTCGGCTTTGTATTGCGCGCCGAAGTCGAACTGGGTGGTTTTCTCGGGCTTTACGCCGTCGAAAGCATTCACTGAACCGACTGCGCCGGTGTTGGGGGAAAACAGTTCCCAGTAATCCGGGAAACGTTCCGAGTGGCCCAAGCCCGCGTAGAGCGTGGTGGGGCTGTCGGCGAGGTCGTGTTCATAACGCACAAAGCCTGAGGGCAACGTGTTGGCGCGGGTTTCATCGGCGGTCGGGTTTGCGCGGGCGCTCATCCCGGAACCGGTGGTCTGGCGAAAATCCTTGGCCGAGGCGCGGTCCAGGCGGGCGCCGGTGATCAGGCGCTCGCGGTCGGCGGCATACCAGGTGAGTTCGCCGAACACGCCGTAGTTATGGAAGTTGGCGTCCTTCACCCGGGGCAGGTCCTTGTAGGTGTCGATGCCCATGCTGCTGCGCTGGCGGTGCTCGTTGGTTTGCGCGTCGAGCCCGCCGATCAGTTGCACGTCGGCCCAGCGCCAGGTGGCCTTGACCCGTGCGCCGAGGGTACGGCGGTCGACGTTGGAGGCCATGGGCCCGGCCATCATCCCGGTGCCGGACGGCGTGCGCAGGCTGTAGTTGTCCATCACGTGGTCGGCGTAGTTGTAGTAGACCTGGGCTTCGACCTTGTCCAGCACGTCACCGATGTTGGACTTTTCAAAGCGCAGCCCCAGGCTCTCGCGCAGGAACTGCGAGCCGTCCATGCCGCGTCCGGCATAGCGCGCTTCGCCATCGCCACGGCCGGCGGTGAGTTCCAGCAAGGTGTCGGCGTCGGGGGTGAACCCGACGGCCACGTCGCCGTTCCACTTGTCGTAGCGCGAGGCCACGGTGTCGTTGTTGCCGTCCTTGTAGTCGTCGGCATGGGCCTGGTTGCCGATCACGCGCACGTAGCCCAATGGCCCGCCGGCGGCGGCGTCGATGACTTTGTCGAAGCGCCCGTTCGAGCCGGCCAACACACTGGCGTTGAGGCGTGTGCCCAACTCGCCGAACTGCTCCGGCTCGCGTTCGAACAGAATCGTGCCGGCCGATGCACCCGGCCCCCAGAGCACGGTTTGCGGGCCTTTGATCACGGTGAGCTTGTCGTAGGTTTCCGGGGAAATGTACGAAGTGGGCGCATCCATGCGGCCGGGGCAGGCGCCGAGCATCATGCTGCCATTGGTGAGGATGTTCAGGCGCGAGCCGAACATGCCGCGCAGCACCGGGTCGCCATTGGTGCCGCCGTTTCGCACCAGGGCAAAGCCGGGGATGGTCTTGAGGTAGTCCCCGCCATCGCTGGCGGGCACCGGTTGGCGCGGGTCTTTGGGGTTGGTGATCACGGTCAGCGGTGAACTGGGGGCGATCGCAGTGATCACCGTGGGGCTCAGTTCATGCTCGTCGTGCTCGTCAGCGTGGGCCAAAGGGACCAACAGTGCGCCGCACAATACGGCTAAACGGGTGTCAGCAGAAAACCTGGACATGAAAAATTCCATCAATCAATCGTAAACAACACGGCCAGCAGCCTGCGGCTGTCTGTCTAGAGTCGGCCGGGGTGAAGTAACGCTGTGAAGTGCTTACGCGATGATGGGTGGCGCGCGGCTGCGGGCGCCGGGGAAGATGCTCTGCCGGGCATGGCCCAGGCGTGTGGCGGGGGTGAGGGCGTTGGCCGGCGGTGGGCTGCTCAGGGTGAACGTTGAAATGCCGCCAGGCAGGGCAGGGCAGCTGTAGAGCAGGTCGCAATAGCCGCACTTGGACCAGAGCGCGTGGTGTTCGTCAGGCGCTTTTTGGGTATGCGGTTCGCAGTGCTCCATCGGCATGTCCATCGACATACCGGCGTGATGGTCCATCGGCATCGCTTGGGAAATCAGCGGACCGATAAAGATCATCAGCATGGCGAACAGGCTGATCCAACTGCCGCGTCTTAAGCGGGCGGGTGGAGAGAGCCTGGCGCGAGGGGCGCCCATCGAGTGTCAGTCTATTGCGGGTGCTTATGCTCGTGGCTGGCCATTGGCGGCACCTTTTGCACCGACACTTCGACCTCGACCTTGCCGGCTTTTTCGAAGGTGAGGGTCAGCGGGAATTGCTTGCCATCGGCCAGCAGGCTGCGGTCTTTGAGGCCCAGCAGCATCACGTGATAAGCCATGGGCGCGAAGGTCAGGTCTCCCTTGGCCGGTACGGCGACGCTGGGCACTTGCTGCATCTTCATCAGGTCGCCCTGCATCACATGCTCATGCAACTCGGCCTTGTCGGCCACCGGCGTTTCGACGCTAAGTAGGCGGTCCGGCGTTTCGCCGGTGTTGTGAATCACGAAGTACGCCGCGACGGTGGGCGCATTCGGCGGCAACTCCTGGGACCAGGGATCGCTGACCAGCAGGTCGCCGGCCTTGTAGTCATCGGCATTGGCAGCACTGAACACCGGCAGCAACAACGCGGCCAGAAGCAGGGAAGATTTAAGCATGGCAGTTCTCCAGAACGGTTCTAAAAACGCAGTTCACTTGCGAAGAAATCAGACCGTTGGAGAGGCGCGGGGGTTGAGGCTCGGCCACTGCTGGCGCGGTGTAGGGTTTTGCAGTGAGGGGGGCGGCAAGCTCTGCAGGGCTTCGAACCGCGTGACATACAACTGCGGCACATGCCCCGGCAACGCCACCAACGGCGCAGAGCCGGAGCAACACCAGCAATGTTGCATGGCCGAATGGTCGTCCTGCTGCGGCGCCGGAATCTCCAGCTTGCCCAGGGCAATCGTCTTCAGGCTGGCGCCATTGGAGGAGCAGAAACTGCCCCACAGCAATTGCTGCACCGGGTCCTGGGACTGTTGCATCGCACTGGCCATCGGCATGGCAAAGGCGTTGAACAGCACTGCAAAGCAGGCGATCCAGACGATTGCAAAGCGTTGACGGGCCATGGCGGACAATCCGTAGGGTTAAACGATCAGACGGGTATTTAGCCTGATCGTAGGGAAGAAGTAAAAAGAGGGTGTGTGGTTTGGTGTCGCAGTGGCTGTGGTTGAGGATAGACGGGAACTCATAAGTTGCCGGTATCAAAGACAGCGCTGCTCTAAATGTGGGAGCGGGCTTGCTCGCGAAGGCTGCGTGTCAGTCACCAAATGTATAGCCTGATACTCCGCATTCGCGAGCAAGCCCGCTCCCACATTTTGGATTGTGTTCGCTTATTGCTTGGTGTTGATCCTGTGGGTTGCGCGGGCAATGTCGTCTTGGGCTCTTTTGATCAATGAGCCATCGCCAGGGTCTTCCTCTAAGCAGGCTTCGAGGTAGGCGTCTATATCTTCTTGTGTGCATAGATAGTCGGCAGTGTCGAAATCCGTGAACGTTGTCTTTCTATCAGGTAGGTATTGGGCTTTTTCCAGCCATTGGTTCAACCGTGCTGCGACTTCGGGTTCATCTGATTCCAGGGCCTCGGCTTCAAGGCTTAAGGCGTGCGCAAACTCGGGATTAGCGATTATGTGTTCGATAATCGTCTGTTCGACAGGGCGGGTCGAATGCAGGCTATGGGACTTTTCAGTCATGTGATGAACCTCATGTTTACGTCGGTGGACGAATGTTGAGGATCATCGCCAAGGGCATATGTGTCTCGGAAGTCAGCGGGCTCCGGTGCGTGTGTAGGCCGATTCCCATTGGTATCTGCGCCTAGGAAATTTGGAGGACCTTCTCAGAAATTTCCGACAAGTCTTTGAGGTTGCCCCTAGGAAGCTCGATCTCTAGTCTCCGTACACCGCTGCAAATGCAGCGGCCGGGCGTCGCGGCCCGAACTTCTCCAGACGCAGAAGCGTCATCGTCTCCTTTCAGTTGGCGCTTTTTTATCGTCTACTGTCCGGCGCTATGGCGGCTGTGCGTGGGATACCTTCGGGTATGCCGGTGTTCTGGAGAATCGGTCCGCGAACCTGCGTACAGCTGCCACCCTCATCGCGTCGCGGCGATCAGTGGCAGCTCCTCTACTACTTCTCCGGAGCTTCACAATGATCAAACCTACCCCCAATCCCCCCATCCGGCTATTCACCGTAGCCGACGGCATCAGCACCGAAGACCTACTGGTCAACCTCAGCGAAACCCTCGCTTCGGCCAATGCGTTGAGCTGTGATCTCGCATTCAACCTGGAAGGCTCGAAACGAGAGGAGCTGATGGGCGTTGCGCAATTGATTGAGCTGGCGCTGCTATTGGCTGATCGTGTGCACGCTGGCGTAGAACCGGCGACAACCGCAGCCTGATAATGCAATTCAAAATGTGGGAGCGAGCAAGCCCGCTCCCACATTGGATTTGCAGTGTTTAGAGAGTGGTGATTGCCTGTAGCAACGCAGGCACGGTAGCGAACTCTTGATCCACCGCTGCCAACACCGGCCGCTTCAACACCAACACTGGCACACCAAGCTCCCGCGCCACTTCCAGCTTCGGTTCCGTCGCGGTGCTGCCGCTGTTCTTGCTGATCAACACATCAATGCCGCGTCGTGCAAACAACGCACGCTCATCCTCGATCAAGAACGGCCCACGTGCGCCAATCACTTCGCACCGCGCATTCCCCGGATACACATCCAGCGCTCGCAGCGTCCAGAATTGCTCTGGTGGGATTTCATCCAGGTGCTGCAACGGCTCACGCCCCAACGTGAACAGCGGTCGTTTGAATGGCCTCAACGCTTCAATCAATGCGGCCCAATCGCTGACCTCGCGCCAATCATCTCCCGCCTGCGGTTGCCACGCCGGTCGGCGCAATGCCCAACACGGCACGCCGCTCAACTGCGCAGCTTCGGCCGCATTGCGACTGATCTGCGCGGCATACGGATGGGTCGCGTCGAGAATCAGGCCAATCCCTTCATCCCGAACAAACTGCGCCAGGCCCTCAGCCCCGCCATAACCACCCACCCGCACCTGGCAGGTCAGGTCTGTTGGCACGCGACCAACGCCGGCCAGGCTGTAGATATGTTCCGAGCCCAGGGTGCGGGCGATGGCCAGGGCTTCGGTCACGCCGCCCAGCAGCAGGATGCGTTTCATAGCGGCTTGACCACTTCCAGCAACGTGATCGGCAGCGCCTGCCGCCACGTATCAAAGTCCCCCAGCGGCTGCGCCTGGGCCACGTGGATGCGCGTCAGTTCGCCGCCATAACGCACCCGCCAGTCCATCAAGGTCATTTCGCTTTGCAGGGTCACGGCGTTGGCGACCAACCGGCCGCCCGGCTTCAGGTGTTGCCAGCAGGTGTCGAGCACGCCGTCGCGGGTAACGCCGCCGCCGATGAAGATGGCGTCCGGTGCCTCCAGGCCATGCAACGCGTCCGGCGCCTTGCCACGAATCAGTTGCAACCCAGGCACGCCGAGCACATCACGGTTGTGTTCGATCAGGCCTTGGCGGCCTTCATCGGCTTCAATCGCCAACGCACGGCAGCTGGGGTGGGCGCGCATCCACTCGATGCCGATGGAGCCGCTGCCCGCGCCCACATCCCACAGCAATTCGCCGGGCATTGGCGCGAGGCGGGCCAGGGTCATGGCGCGCACGTCGCGTTTGGTCAGTTGGCCGTCGTGCTTGAAGGCAGCGTCTGGCAACCCGGCCAGGCGGGATAGGCGCACAGTCTGCGCATCCGCCACGCATTCGATGGCGACCAGATTAAGATCGGCCACCTTCACATCTCCCCACGCCTGCGCCAGCCCGTCGATACGCTGCTCGTGCGCGCCGCCCAAATGTTCAAACACGCTCAACCGGCTCGGCCCGAACCCGGATGCAGTCAGCAGGAAGGCAATCGACGCGGGGCTGCTGCCGTCGTTGCTCAGGACCAACAACCGCACCCCACTGGCCAGATGCGCATTCAACGCCGCCAACGGCCGAGCCACCACAGACAGCGTCACGACCTCCTGCAACGGCCAACCCAACCGCGCTGCCGCCAACGACACCGACGACGGCGCAGGCAAGATCAGCAACTCATCCGCTGCCACCTTTCGCGCCAAACTGGCGCCCACGCCATAGAACATCGGATCACCGCTGGCCAGCACGCACACAGGCTCCCCGCGCCGCGACAGCACCGGTTCCAGCGAGAACGGGCTCGGCCACAACTCGCGCTCGCCACGAATACACACCGGCAACAGGTCCAACTGGCGCTGAGCACCTATAATCCGCGTGGCGCGCAACAGGGCGTGCCGGGCATTCCTGCCCAGCCCCTTGAAGCCGTCTTCACCGATGCCTACAACCGTCAGCCAGGGCGACATATCAATTCCTTGAACGACATCCGACGGGCAGGCTTTTCATGCCGCCGGACAAAGCAGGCATAATACCGCGCCTTTACCCGTCAACCGGTAGCCCCGTGAACCAGACGCCCGCTGTAAATACCTTGCGCCCCTCGGCTTGTCCGGGGTTGCTGCGTATTGTCCAGGCGTTGGATGGCGGCATTTGCCGGATCAAATTGGCCGGTGGTTCGATCACCGCCGTGCAGGCCCATGCGGTCGCGGACGCGGCCCAGTCCTATGCGGGCGGCGTGATCGAGGCGACCAACCGGGCCAACCTGCAGATTCGCGGCATCGGAACCGAAGAAAATGCCCTGATTGCGATGCTGCTGGCGGCCAATCTCGGCCCCAGCAATGCCGCCGGCGACGACGTGCGCAACCTGATGCTCAGCCCCAGCGCCGGCATCGACCCGCAGATGCTGTTCGACACCCGCCCGCTGGCAGACCAGATCCTGGCCACCCTGCAAAACCACCCGCGTTTCCACGAGCTGTCGGCCAAGTTCGCCGTGCAGCTAGATGGCGGTGAAGCCCTGGCGATGCTCGAACATCACCATGACGTGTGGCTGTCGGCGTTCGTACGTAATGGTCAGACGCTCCTCGCGTTTGGCCTGGCGGGTTGCCCGGGGCTGGATGCACCGTTGGCGGCTGTACTACTGGAGCAGGGCCATGCCTTGGTGGTGGCTGTGCTGGAAGCGTTTCTAGACCTCGCCACCCCGGAACAGACCCGCATGCGTCAGCTGCCTGTGGATAACCTACTGAGCCGTTTAAATCTGCCGCTGCTGCCGGTCGACGGCTTCAAACGCCCGCCCAGCGACGCTTTGCTGCACCTCGGAACTTATCCACAGGTCCAGAAAAATCAGTTCTACGTCGCCGCCGTTGCTCCCTTGGGCCGCCTGGATTCGACGATGCTCAAGGGCGCCGCACGCCTCGCCAGCGAGTACGGCGACGGCACGCTGCGTTTCACACCTTGGCAGGGCGTGCTGCTGCCCAACGTCGAAAAACCTCACGCGGTGACCGAACGCCTGGCGCAGCTTGGTTTTCTTTGTTCAGTCGACCAACCGCTGGCACGCATGACGGCTTGTACCGGTTCCAGCGGTTGTGGCAAGGCCCTGGCCGACACCAAGACCGACGCCGTGCAACTGGCCGCGTTGCAACCCGGTGAAGACGTGCATTTATCGGGCTGCCCACGTTCCTGCGCCGCCGCACACACCGCTCCGGTCACGTTACTGGCGGTGAGCCCCGGCCACTACGACCTCTATTTTCGCGATGCAGCCTACCCAGGCTTCGGCCGGCTGCACGCGCGCACCCTTTCTATTGAAGCGACGGGCGCCTTGCTGCGCGCTCGCCCACGGAGCAACACCGATGATTGATTACATCCGCGACGGTCAGGAGATCTATCGCAACTCCTTCGCCATTATTCGCGCGGAAGCCAAGTTGGACCGTATTCCGGCCGACTTGGAAAAACTCGCGGTGCGGGTGATTCATGCTTGCGGCATGGTCGACGCCATCGACGGCCTGCAGTTCTCCGAAGGTGCAGGCAAGGCCGGGCGTGATGCGCTGGCCGCTGGCGCGCCGATCCTGTGCGATGCGCGGATGGTCTCCGAAGGCGTGACCCGCGCACGCCTGCCGGCCAATAACGAAGTGATCTGCACCCTGCGCGACGACAGCGTGCCGGAGTTGGCACGTGAACTGGGCAACACCCGTTCCGCCGCCGCACTTGAACTGTGGCGTCCGCACCTGGAAGGCAGCGTGGTGGTGATCGGCAACGCGCCGACTGCACTCTTTTACCTGCTGGAAATGCTCGACGCGGGCGCACCGAAACCTGCGCTGATCCTCGGTTTCCCCGTCGGTTTTGTTGGCGCCGCCGAGTCCAAGGCGATGCTGGCCGCCGACAGCCGTGGCGTGCCGTTCGTGATCATGCAGGGCCGCCTGGGCGGCAGTGCGATGGCCGCTGCTGCGGTGAATGCCTTGGCCACGGAGGTCGAATAATGCAGGCTCGCGGACGTTTGATTGGCCTGGGCGTGGGCCCCGGCGACCCGGAGTTGATCACCCTCAAGGCCCTGCGCCTGCTGCGCGAGTCGCCGGTAGTGGCGTACTTCGTGGCCAAGGGCAAGAAGGGCAACGCGTTCGGCATCATAGAAGACCACTTGGTGCCACAACAGACCTTGATGCCGCTGGTGTACCCGGTGACCACCGAGGTGTTGCCGGCGCCGATGTCCTACGAGCAAGTGATCAGCGACTTCTACGACGCCGCCAGCGTCGACGTGGCTGCGCACCTGGATGCAGGCCGCGATGTGGCGGTGATCTGCGAAGGTGACCCGTTCTTCTACGGCTCCTACATGTACCTGCATGACCGTCTGGCCGAGCGCTATGAAGCCCAAGTGATTCCCGGTGTGTGCTCGATGCTCGGCGGCGCCTCGGTGCTGGGCGCGCCGTTGGTGTATCGCAACCAGAGCTTGTCGGTGCTCTCGGGCGTGTTGCCCCATGTTGATCTCAAGCGTCGCCTGGCGGATGCCGATGCGGCAGTGATCATGAAGCTGGGTCGCAACTTCCCGAAGGTGCGCCAGGTACTTGAAGAACTTGGCCTGGCCGAACGCGCGCTGTATGTGGAGCGCGCGACCATGGCCAACCAGAAAATCGTGCCGCTGGATCAGGTCGATCCTTCGTCGTCGCCGTACTTCTCGCTGATCATCGTGCCAGGTGAACGGTGGCAAGGTTGATGAGCCCGGCGATTGTCATCCTCGGCCAGGGCAGCCTGGCCACTGCGCGCAGGATCCAGCAGGTTTACCCTGGTGCGTTGATCCATGGCCTGGCGGGCCGTGTCGAAGGCGCGGACCAGGCCTACAACGAATTCGGTGCGACCCTGCGTCAGCTGTATCAACAGGGCACGCCGCTGATTGCCCTGTGCGCGGCTGGCATCGTCATTCGCACGCTGGCGCCGCTGCTGTTGGAGAAAGGCGAAGAGCCCGCTGTGCTGGCCGTTGCCGAAGACGGCAGTGCCGTGGTGCCTCTGCTCGGCGGCCTGGGCGGTGTGAACGTCATGGCGCGGGAAATCGCTGCGGCCTTGGACGTGGCGGCTGCCATCACTACCAGTGGCGAGCTGCGTTTTGGCACTTGCCTGCTCAACCCGCCGAGTGGTTATGAATTGGCGGATCTGGAGCTGGGCAAGCGCTTCGTCTCCGACCTGCTGGCTGGCGAAAGCGTGCGCATTGAAGGGGCCGCGCCGTGGCTGGACCAGGCCAATCTGCCGCAGGATCAGCAGGCGCGCCTGGCGATTCACGTGGGCAGTGCCGAACGCGCGCCTGCGGCCAATGAATTGTTGATCTACCCAAAAAACGTCAGCGTGACCTGCAAGCCAGGTACGCAGTTGGCTGAGCGTGTACGCACGGCGTTGCATGAGGCGGGTATCGCCGTGCAATCGCTGGCGTGCCTGCTGGCCAGTGATGCGCAAATGGCCGAAGCGTCGTTGCATGAAGCCGCGTTGGCACTGGGTGTGCCGCTGCGTTTCACCGAGGTCAATCAGGAAGCCGATATCGTCATCGATGTGGCCGAGCAGCCGTTGGACCTGTCCCAAGCCGGGCGTGTACGTGGCCGTCTCGCCGTGATCGGCCTGGGGCCCGGCGCTGCCGAGCTGATGGTGCCGGCGGTGAAGGCCGAGCTGGCGCGCTGCACTGACGTGCTGGGTTACGAAACCTATGTGCGCATGGCCGGGCCGTTTCGCGACGATCAAGTGCAACACTGCACGGATAACCGCGAAGAAATGCAGCGGGCACGCCACGCGTTTGAGTTGGCGGCCCAAGGCCGTTCGGTGGTGGTGGTGTCGTCCGGCGACCCGGGTGTGTTCGCCATGGCTGCAGCGGTGATCGAAGCGCTGCATGAGTCCGGCGAGCCGGCCTGGCATCAGGTTGACCTGGAGATCCTGCCGGGTGTCTCGGCTTCGCTGGCCACCGCCGCGCAGGCGGGGGCACCGTTGGGGCATGACTTCTGCGTGATGTCGCTGTCGGACAACCTCAAGCCGTGGTCGATCATCGAAAAACGCCTGGACCTCGCGTCCCAGGCGGACCTGGCGTTGGCGTTCTATAACCCGATCTCCCGTTCGCGGCCCTGGCAGTTGGGCCGCGCGCTGGAAATTGTCGCGTTGCACCGCACGCCGGAAACGCCGGTAGTGCTGGGCCGTGATGTCGGTCGCCCAGGCCAGACCTTGCGTGTCACCACCTTGGGGTTGCTTACCCCGGACCAAGTGGACATGCGCACCATGGTATTGATCGGCTCGTCCACGACCTGCGTGTTCCCGCGCGCTGGTGGTGGCGAGTGGGTGTACACACCGCGCTGGTATGGCGAAAAACCAGCCTCCTGAAAACCGCCTCGCAGCAGTCGGAAAGCTCCGAATAGCCCAGGGATTTACCTGTGGTTATTCGGGGCTTTTTGTTTTTTTTACAAGGAAAACCGGAAGGCCCATGGATGTGCTGCGAGATTGCTGGGCGCCGGGTTCTGGCAAGGTAGGTCAAGACATGTTTGTCGCGTGGAAAGCCCGACGGCCACTGGACTAGTGTGGAAGCAAGCCCCATGTGGGGTGCTTGTGGAGAACTGAAAATGGAGCGACATCACAAAAGGATCATCAGTGCGAAACGGCGCAAGTTGATTGCCGCCTACAAGCTGCCAGGATCGCCGGGATTGAATAGCGCAATGCCGGTGGACATGGCGGATGACTCTAATGCGGCGGTGGTCAACAACGGCGTGATCTCGTTCGTCGAGGGCATGTCGGCGTTGAACCGGGAATACATTCGCAAGAGTTATTTGTTGGCGAGCAGTTACGTCAGCGATGTGCTGAAGATTCATCGAGGGACCGAGGCGTGGTATGACGAATTTATCAAGGTCATGATCAGCTTGGGCTGGCTGCCAATACGCAGCAGTTTTGAGCGGGTCTCGCGATCCGGCAAGGGCCTGACCGTGCAATTGGCGGTGCTGAACATGATTACGGCGATGCTCGCCTCGACATCACTGGCCGGGCCCGTGCTGGCGGCGCTGCCCAAGCTGGCGGCGGACGCGTTGGAGGCCATGAAGCAGCAGCCTGCGTCGTTCGAGTTGTTCAAGCGAAATAGCACGGTGCACCAAGGCGGTGATTTTGGCCTGGCCTCCTGTGCTGAAAGCGCGGGCGAAGTCACCATGGTGCTGGTGACATACAGTACCTACGGGGTGAGCAAGCAAGTTGGCCTGCCGTTTCTTGAGTGGGACAGCTCGTCCTCCGAGGCCTTCAGCGGGCAAACCTGCCTGGTGTTGAATACCTCGGTGGTCAACGAGAAAACTATCCAGCTGATGCGTGAGAGCGCCGGCGACAAGGTGCAGTTGGCAATCGCCAAGTACCGCATCTAAGGGACCAGGTAGCCGCGCACCCCGGTGAAGATGATTTGCGCGGCGAGGGCGCACACGAACAGGCCCATCAAGCGGCTGACAATCTGCAAGCCCTGGTCACCGAGAATGCGTTCGATACGGTTGGACAAGTACAACACTACGCCAACCGTAAAGCTGGCCAGGGCGATGCTGAGGATGGCAGTAAGCTTGTCATCCCAGTGTGGCTGGCTTACGCCCATTACCAATAGCGCACCGATGGTGCCGGGGCCAACGGTGAGGGGGATGGTCAGCGGCACGATGGTCACATCCTGCTGCACGTTGTCGGACTGCACCGCCGACTTGCCCTGGGCCATGCCCAGGGCGGAAATGAACAGCACGCTGCCGGCGCCGATGCGGAAGGCATCCACCGTGATGCCGAACACACTGAAAATCACCCGCCCAAACAGGTAGAGCAATACGCTCGATACCAGCGTTGCCAATGCCACCTTCCAGGCCAACCGCCGCCGCTCTTTGTTGGAGTAGCCACGGGTGAGGCTGATAAAGCAGGACAGCACGAAGAACGGGCTGTAGAGCACCAGCATTTTCAGGTAGACGCTGAATAACACGTGGAGCATGGGGACGGCTCGTTGGGGGATAAGTGTGGAGAGTCTATCAGGCGAAACCGATCAAATGTGGGAGCTGGCTTGCCTGCAATAGCGGCGTGACAGGCAACGGGTGTGTGGCTGACACACCGCTATCGCAGGCAAGCCAGCTCCCACAGGGGATTTATATTTCGGGTCAGGAGACGGGGCTGTGCTCTTGTTTCTGTTGGCGCTGCGCCACCCAAAACTCCACCAGCTCACGCAACTGCGACAACTCCACCGGCTTGGCCATATGCCCGTCCATCCCGGCCTGGCGCGCGCGTTCTTTATGTTCCGAGAGGATGTGCGCGGTCAGCGCCACGATCGGCGTGCGGATACGCTGGTGGCTGACTTCCCACGCCCGCAGTTGCTGGGTTGCCGAGAAGCCGTCGAGGATCGGCATTTCACAGTCCATCAACACCAGGTCGTAACGCTGGGCCTTCATCGCCTCCAACGCTTCTTCGCCGTTGCTGGCGGTGTCCGGGTTGAGGTTGAGCTTGCCGAGCATGCCGCGAATCACTTTGGTGGAGATGCTGTTGTCCTCGGCCACCAGGATGCGGAAGTCCGCGGGCACGGCAACGGCCGCCGGTGCGGTGAGGACCGGGCGTTGCGGGGCGCCGCCCTTGCTGCGCTGGGTCAACTCGTCGGCCAGGGTGGTCTTGAGCGTATACCCGGCCACCGGCTTGGCAAGGATGCGCTTGATCCCGCAGTTGCGCGCGATGATCTTGCTCGGCGCATTGCTGATGCCGGTTAGCATGATCAACAGGATGTCGTGGTTCAGGCTCGGGTCTTCCTTGATCTTCGCCGCCAGTTGCATGCCGGTCATGCCGGGCATGTTCTGGTCCAGCAGCACCACGTCGAAGTAGTCACGCAGGTGCGCCTTGGTGCGCAGCAGCGCCAAGGCTTCCTTGCCCGAAGGCACGGCACTGACATTCAGGCCCCAGGCGGTGCATTGCTGCACCAGCACTTTGCGGCAGGTGTCGTTGTCGTCCACCACCAACACGCGTGCATCCTTGAGCGGGCCGTCGAGGTCGGAGGTCGGGTGCTCCAGGCGTTCCGGGTCCAGCGGCAAGGTCAGCCATAACGTGCTGCCCTGATGGCTGCCGCTCTTGATGCCGAACTCGCCGTTCATCAACAGGATCAACTGCCGGGCGATGACCAGGCCCAGGTGACCGCTCAAGCGGGTGGCCGAGAGGAAGTTCTTGCTGTGCAGTTCGCTGTGCAGCAACGCGTCACGCTCGGCTGCTTCCATCGGCAGGCCGCTGTCTTGTACGGCGATGCGAAGGCGCGGCTTGTTGCTGCGGTCGTCCAGGGCAACCACGATCAGGACTTCGCCCTCATCGGTTTTTTGCAGAGCGTTTTCCAGCAGGCTCAGCAGCGTCTGACGCAGGCGGGTCGGGTCGCCACTGATGACGCGCGGTACCTGCGGCTGGATAAAGCTGATCAGTTCGACGTTCTGCTGCTCGGCCTTGGCGCGGAAGATGCTCAGGCAGTCTTCGATCAGTGCATTAAGGTCGAACTGCACGTCATCCAGTTCGATCTGCCCGGACTCGAGCTTGGAGATATCGAGGATTTCGTTGATCAGCGTGAGCAATTCATTGCCGGCGCTGTGGATGGTCTGCACATAGTCGCGTTGTTTCACCGACAGCGGCGTGCCCAGCAGCAACTCGGTCATGCCCAGCACGCCGTTCATGGGGGTGCGGATTTCGTGGCTGATCTTGGCCAGGAACTCTGCCTTGGCCGCGATCTCGGCATTACTGGCGGCCAGGTCACGACTCAGGCTGAAACGCGCCTCGACAATTGCGCGCTGACGCTCGCCAAGGGCCAGGCTCATCAACAGGCCGCTGAGGCAGATAAAGCCCAGCAGGGTCATGATCAAGCCTTGTGGCGCCAACAGCGTGAGGCCGAGCAGGGCGGGCAGGATGATCAAGGTACCAATGTTGAACACCACCATCGCGGCCACGAACAAGCGCGCCGGGCGGTAGCCTTTCTGCCAGTGATAGGCCGAGACGAACAGCATGCTCAGGCCGGCCAATGCCACCAAGGCGTAGGTGATGATGTTCAGCGGCAAGGTGTTGACGAACAACAGCAGCAGGCCACACAACACGGTAATCAGGATATCGGCCATCAACAGCTTGTTCAGCGGGTGCGGGCCCAGGGGCATGAAGAAACGATAGGCAAACATCAGCCCGCACGGCGCGGTGAGCAGCAGGGCCAGGTAGGCGCCAGGGGTCTGGATCGCGTGCCAGTTCGGCAGCCACGGGCCTACCAGGTTGAGCAGCAGCGCCAGGCTGAGCATCAACAGCACCTCGCAGGCTGCCAGCCACAGGCTGCTGCGCGAGCGATGGTAGGCGAAGCGTGTGAGGTTATGCAGGATCAGCATCAGCAAGACGCCAAACAGCAGGCCGTAGATCAGCGTCTGGGTCTGGTCGGCGGCCGCCAGTACGGCCGGCTCCAGGGTGATATAGGGGCGCAACTCGTGCTCTGAAACCAGGCGCAAGTAGACCTCAAGGGGTCTCTGGCTCTGGGGCATCGGCAGCATGAAGTCGCTGCTGGGTAACGGGCGTTCTGCCTGGGGCTGGCGGGTACCGGTGGTTTGTTGTTCTACCAGCATTTCGCCGTCCAGAACGTACAGGCTCAGGTTGGACAGGTCTGGGGCGAACACGCGCAGCACTTGTTCGTGCTTGCCGGGTTGCAGCTTGAAACGTACCCACAACGCTCCGTCCGGTTGCGCGGCGGTAATCCGGTCCAGTTCGATGGGGCTAAATTGATTGGTGTAGCGGGGGGAGCGGATGTCGCTCAGTTGCAGGTCGGCCTGCTCATCAAGCAATACTGCCCAGCCACTGCCTTGCGCGGCGGCCTGGGCCGGGAACAGGCAGAGCAGCGTCAGCAGACTGACAGTAAAACCTATGGCGATCCTGAGCCAGCGCACGGCGAAATCCCTTCGTAGGTTGATGCACGGGTTAACTATGCGCGGGGAGGCTTGTGTACGGCAAGGGCCCAAGGCCCTTGCCTAGCCGAACGGATAGCTACTGACGCCTGCTACTTACTGGTTCTCGCCACGTTCACGGGCGATGGCGCGGTAGCCGATGTCCTTGCGGTAGAAACAGCCGTTCCAGTCGATTTTCGCGGCCAGCTTGTAGGCCTGTTGTTGCGCGGCGTCGACGCTGGCACCCATCGCGGTGGCACACAGCACACGGCCACCTGCGGTCACAACCTTGCCATCCTTGAGCGCGGTGCCTGCATGGAACACCTTGCCTTCCAGCGTAGCAGCCGCATCCAGGCCTTCAATCACATCGCCCTTGGCGTAATCGGCAGGGTAACCACCGGCTGCCAGCACCACGCCGACGCTTGGACGCGGGTCCCATTGAGCTTCAACCTTGTCCAGGGCCTGGGCCAGCGCGGCTTCCACCAGCAGTACCAGGCTCGACTGCAGACGCAGCATCACCGGTTGGGTTTCCGGGTCGCCGAAGCGGCAGTTGAACTCGATGACTTTCGGGTTGCCCGCTTTGTCGATCATCAGGCCGGCGTACAGGAAACCGGTGTACACATTGCCTTCGTCAGCCATGCCACGCACGGTCGGCCAGATCACCAGGTCCATCACGCGCTTGTGCACGTCGCTGGTGACGACTGGGGCAGGGGAGTAGGCACCCATGCCGCCCGTGTTCGGGCCAGTGTCAGCGTCGCCGACGCGTTTGTGGTCTTGGCTGGTGGCCATCGGCAGCACGTTCTTGCCGTCGACCATCACGATAAAGCTGGCTTCTTCGCCGTCGAGGAATTCCTCGATGACTACGCGCGAACCTGCATCACCAAAAGCGTTGCCAGCGAGCATGTCGCGCACGGCGTCTTCGGCTTCCTGCAAGGTCATCGCCACGATCACGCCTTTACCGGCGGCCAGGCCATCGGCCTTGATCACGATCGGCGCACCTTTTTCACGCAGGTAAGCCAGGGCCGGCTCGATCTCGGTGAAGTTCTGATAGTCGGCGGTCGGGATCTTGTGGCGCGCCAGGAAGTCCTTGGTAAACGCTTTGGAACCTTCCAGCTGGGCAGCGCCGGCGGTTGGGCCGAAGCAGTCCAGGCCACGGCTGCGGAACAGGTCCACGACGCCGGCAACCAGTGGGACTTCCGGGCCGACGATGGTCAGGGATACATTCTTTTCAGCAAAATCGGCCAGTTGTTCCAGGGCCAGCACGTCGATAGCGACGTTCTCGCACTTGGCTTCAATGGCGGTACCGGCGTTGCCGGGTGCTACGAATACTTTTTGGACGCGCGGGTCCTGGGCAACTTTCCAGGCCAGGGCGTGTTCACGGCCACCGCTGCCAATGATCAAAACATTCATTTCAAAAACCTCAAATTCTGTTGGCGCTGCTGGAGCGCTTTTAAATGTGGGAGGTTCTTTGTAGTGAGGGGGCTTGTCCCCCGCCAGGTTCACTGGAGATCCAGTGGGGCTGCTGCGCAGCCCAGCGCGGGGCAAGCCCGCTCACTACAAAAAGCCCCTCCCACATTTGGATCAGTGGCGGAAGTGGCGCATGCCGGTGAAGACCATGGCGATGCCAGCTTCATCAGCAGCAGCGATGACTTCAGCGTCGCGCATCGAACCACCCGGTTGGATTACGGCGGTAACGCCGGCTTTGGCGGCATTATCCAAACCATCACGGAACGGGAAGAACGCATCGGAAGCCATCACCGAACCCACTACCTGCAAACCAGCGTGCTCAGCCTTGATCGCGGCGATACGTGCCGAGTTCACGCGGCTCATCTGGCCGGCGCCGACACCGATGGTCTGGCGATTCTTGGCGTAGACGATAGCGTTGGACTTAACGTACTTGGCCACTTTCCAGGCAAAGATCAGGTCGTTGATCTCTTGCTCGGTCGGGGCGCGCTTGGTCACCACTTTCAGGTCTTCGCTGCCGATCATGCCGATGTCGCGGCTCTGTACCAGCAAGCCGCCATTGACGCGCTTGTAGTCCCAGGCTGCAGCGCGGTCAGCCGACCACTCGCCGCAGGCCAGCAGGCGCACGTTGGCTTTGGCCGCCACGATGGCGCGAGCCTCTTCGCTTACGGATGGCGCGATGATCACTTCAACGAACTGACGCTCGACGATCGCCTTGGCGGTCTCGGCATCCAGTTCACGGTTGAAGGCGATGATGCCGCCGAAGGCCGATTCAGTGTCAGTTGCGTAGGCCAGTTCGTACGCCTGGCGGATACCGCCTTCAGCGTCCGGGCTCACGGCCACGCCGCATGGGTTGGCGTGCTTGACGATCACGCAGGCCGGCTTGACGAAGCTCTTCACACATTCCAGCGCGGCGTCGGTGTCGGCCACGTTGTTGTAGGACAGTTCCTTGCCTTGCAGTTGGGTCGCGGTGGCGATGCCCACTTCGGCGGGCTTGGCTTCTACGTAGAATGCCGCGCTCTGGTGCGGGTTCTCGCCGTAGCGCATTTCCTGGGCCTTGATGAACTGGCTGTTGAAGGTGCGCGGGAACTGGCTGCGGCCTTCGGTGCTCAGGGTTTCAGCCGTTTGGTTAACGGTGCCCATGTAGTTGGCGATCATGCCGTCGTAGGCGGCGGTGTGTTCGAACGCCTTGAGCATCAGGTCGAAACGCTGGGCGTAGGTCAGGCCGCCGGCTTTCAGGCCTTCCAGCACATTGGCGTAATCGCTGGCGTTAACCACGATGGCCACGTCTTTGTGGTTCTTGGCTGCCGAGCGAACCATGGTCGGGCCACCGATATCGATGTTTTCGATGGCGGTCGGCAGATCGCAGCCTGGCTTGTTGATGGTGGCTTCGAACGGGTAGAGGTTAACGGCTACCAGGTCGATTGGCTTGATGCCGTGCTCGGCCATGATCGCGTCGTCGGTACCGCGACGGCCAAGGATGCCGCCGTGGATTTTCGGGTGCAGGGTCTTGACCCGACCGTCCATCATTTCTGCGAAACCGGTGTAGTCCGCCACTTCTACTGCGGCCACGCCGTTGTCCTGCAGCAGTTTGAAGGTCCCGCCTGTGGAGAGGATTTCCACGCCCAGGGCTTCCAGCTCCCGGGCAAATTCGAGGATGCCGGTCTTGTCGGAGACGCTGATCAAAGCGCGGCGGATCGGCAGGCGGGTAGTCTGGTCGGTCATTTCAATTTCCATCAAAAGCAAAGGAGTCAGCAAAAAAGGCGACCGTTTTTTACGCGGGCGCCTTTCTGGTTTGATTGAATGCTTACAACAAATCGTACTGCTTGAGCTTTTTGCGCAAGGTGCCACGGTTGAGGCCCAGCAGCTCACTGGCTTTGGTCTGGTTGCCCTTGACGTAGTTCATCACGCTTTCGAGCAAGGGCGCCTCGACTTCGGAGAGCACCAGGTTGTACACGTCCGTGACGGAAGCGCCCTCTAGGTGGGCGAAATAATTGTGCAGCGCCTTCTCGACACTCCCGCGAAGGGTCTGGCCTTCTTCGCTCGGCGTGTTGAGGTGCTGTTTCAAATTGACGTTGTCGCTCACGGGTGTTGTTCCACTCACTAAAGTCTCGGTCATCATCGTCATGCGGCCACCCCCTCTCCGTCCCCTGTCCCCAGGCTCTTGTAACGCTCGCTGAAGAACTCACGAACGTTGGCGCACTGTGCTTCCGTATCATCCAAACGATTGAAGTGGGCGCGAAACTCCCTGGCGCCCGGCAGGGTTGCGAGATACCAGCCGACATGCTTGCGAGCAATGCGTACTCCCATCACGTCTCCGTAGAAAGCGTGCAGGGCGGCCAGATGCTCTAGCAGAATACGTTCCACCTCGATCAGCTCCGGTGCCGGCATGACTTCACCGGTACGCAGAAAATGCTCGATCTCACGGAAAATCCACGGCCGCCCCTGGGCGGCCCGGCCAATCAACAAGCCATCGGCACCGGTGGCGTGCAGTACGCGCCGGGCTTTCTCGGCTGAATCGATGTCGCCATTGGCAAACACCGGCATCGACACTGCCTGCTTGATCGCAGCAATGGTGTCGTACTCGGCTTCACCGGTATAAAGGTCGGCGCGGGTGCGGCCATGCACTGCCAGCGCTGTAATTCCTGCCTGTTCAGCGATCTTCGCCACCGTCAGGCCGTTCTTGTTGTCCCGGTCCCAACCGGTACGGATCTTCAGGGTGACCGGCACATCGACTGCGGCGACAACGGCCTGCAGGATCTCGGCAACCAACTGCTCATCTTTCAGCAGGGCGGAACCGGCGGCCTTGTTGCAGACCTTCTTGGCCGGGCAGCCCATGTTGATGTCGATGATCTGCGCCCCCAACTCCACGTTGGCCCGGGCCGCATCCGCCAGCATCTGTGCATCACCCCCGGCGATCTGTACCGAGCGGGGCTCGGGATCACCTTCGTGGATCATGCGCATCCGCGATTTGCGGGTGTTCCACAAGCTCATGTCGCTGGTGACCATTTCCGAGACTACTAGACCCGCGCCCAAACGCTTGCACAGCTGACGAAAGGGCTGGTCGGTGACGCCCGCCATCGGGGCGAGAATCAAGCCGTTTTGCAATGTGTATGGGCCGATGCGTACCGCCGACATAGGACTTCCCTGTTGTGGGGCCGGATCATTAGAGTTCGAAAAAGGGTTGGCATGATACCCGCTCTCGATGACTGGATAAAGGCTGAATTGGATAAAATCTGAACAGTTATTTCTTTATCGCCGCCGGTTTGGTTGCGCGGGGCTCAGTCAAGAATCCGCCGTCAAACCTTGATGCATCAGCCGATTCACTCGGGCGAGTGAAAGCTCAGGCTGTAATTCACGGCTTTATTGCCCGGATCGAGGATATCCAGCGAGATATGGATCGGCGTTTGCGATGGCATTTCGCTCACGCCGGCCAGTTCACCGCTGAGGTATTCGGCAGGTTTGAAGCGACGACTGGCGATCAGGTTGCCGTTCAGATCGGCAAAGCGTAGCTCCAGCAGCGGAAATGGCTGGGAGAATGTCGCGCGGTTATAGATGATCGCATCCACGACCAGCGCCCCGGCGAAATCCGGGTGGCTGCGCACCACCAGGTTGCTGCTCTTGATGTGCGCGATATCCACCCGTGATGGTACGGTGCAGCCTAGTGTCGGGCACAGTTGCTGGAACCATGGGCGATAGGCGTCCTGGCGGGCCAGGTCATCGAATTGATAGGCGATGTATTGGCCAGCGAGACCCGCGGCAGCGACCAGCACCAGCAGGATCCAGATCAGGCGTCGGCCCCAGCTCGGCGGGCGTTTTTGCGCGTAGAGGTGCAGCGGGTCGTCTTCCAGGTCCTGGAGTACATCGTCGTGAATGTTGGCCTCGACGCGGGCGCGCTTGCGGCGGGGCTGGGTGCGCTCTTGTGGCTCGGCTTCTTGCGTCGCCTGGGTCAGCGGCGTGAAAGGCGGGTCGATCTCTTCATCTTCCAGCGTTGAGCGCAGTGGCGGTTCGTCATCGATGTCGTCGATGTGGAATGACATCGAGGGTTCGGTGCGCTGCTTGGTCGCAGGGGCTTTCGTCGACTCGGGTTCATCCGCGACGATGTGGTCGCGCTCTTCAGGCGGTTCGCTGAAGAGGCTGGCGGCCCACTTTTCCTCTTCGGCCTTGACCGTGTCGCGGCTCGCGCTGAATGACTCTTCCTTTTGCCGACGGTCGGCGCCGGGTTGGCGGCGTTCCGCGCCTGCCGGTAGCGTGTGCTGAATCTCGCGGCGTTCCAGCTTGGCCAGTTCTTCGTCCAGGTCCAGGTTGTCCAGGTCCAGCTCTTGCGCAGTCCACTGCTTCTGGCTGATTGCCCGTGGCGGCTCAGGCTCAATCGCCGGCGGCAGCTCAGGCTCCGGCGCTGTTGCTTCGCCAGCACGTTGCTCCATCAACTGGCGAACGGCATTGAAGACTTGCAGGCACGAGCCGCAGCGCACCACGCCACGTGCCACGTTCAATTGACCGTGGCTGACGCGGAAGCGGGTTTGGCAATGCGGGCACTGGGTGACGAAACTGTCGGTCATGCGGCCATCCGATTCAGGCAAGCGCTCATTCTAGCGCCGACGACCGCTGATGCGTACCCAACCATCGCGGTTGGCGATCGGGTCCAGCTCGAAATCCTTGGCGTAGGCAGCGGCCACGTCTTCACCTTGCTCGGCGAGGATGCCCGACAGCGCCAGGCGGCCGCCCGGCTTGACCAGGCTCGATAGTTGCGGTGCCAGGGACACTAGCGGCCCGGCGAGGATGTTCGCCACCAGCACGTCGGCCTGCACCTGGGGCAGTTGCTCCGGCAGGTAGAGTGGGAATTTGGCTTCAGGAATGTTGTTGCGTCCGGCGTTATCGCGGGAAGCTTCCAGAGCTTGCACGTCGATATCGGTACCGACTGCTTCTTTGGCGCCTAGCAGCAGGGCAGCAATCGCGAGGATCCCCGAGCCGCAACCGAAGTCCAGCACGTGGCTGTCGGTCAGGTCCTGGCCGTCCAGCCATTCCAGGCACAGGGCGGTGGTGGGGTGGGTGCCGGTGCCGAACGCCAGGCCTGGGTCCAGTAACAGGTTGACCGCGTCAGGCTCGGGCGCTGCGTGCCAGCTCGGCACGATCCACAGGCGCTGGCCGAAACGCATTGGCTGGAAGTTGTCCATCCAGCTGCGTTCCCAGTCCTGGTCTTCGATCACTTCGCTGTGATGCTCTGGCAGCGGGCCGCCGGTGAGCAGTTCCATGTGGGCCAGGACGCTGGCGGCATCGGTGCCGTCTTCGAATAGGGCCAACAAATGGGTATGGGACCACAGCGGGGTGGTGTTGAGTTCGGGTTCGAAGATCGGTTGGTCTTCGGCGTCCATGAAGGTCACCGATACAGCACCCACTTCGAGGAAAGCGTCTTCGTAGGTTTCGGCTTGTTCTGGGCTGATGGCGAGACGGACTTGCAGCCAAGGCATGGCGGGCACCTTTGAAAAAATTGAATGTGCGACGGGTAGGTCGCGAAAGGGCGCAAGTTTACGCGAGCGGCGGGAGGGGTGTACACATAACAAATGTGGGAGCGGGCTTGCTCGCGAATGCGCTGTGTCAGTGAATAATATCTTAGCTGATGCACCGCATTCGCGAGCAAGCCCGCTCCCACAGGGGGAAGGCATCCATCCAACAAAGTCAGTGCCGCACAAACAACAAAACCGCCCGAAGGCGGCTTTGTTGGGTGGAGCACTTACTGGTTGGCCAGCTTGTGTTCCAGGTAGTGAATGTTCACACCACCTTCGCAGAAGCCTTCATCACGGACCAGGTCCCGGTGCAGCGGGATGTTGGTCTTGATGCCGTCGACCACGATTTCGTCCAGGGCGTTACGCATGCGGGCCATGGCCTCGTCACGGGTAGCGCCCCAGGTGATCAGCTTGCCGATCAGCGAGTCGTAGTTGGACGGAACCTTGTAGCCGCTGTACAGGTGCGAATCGACGCGAACGCCGTTGCCGCCCGGAGCATGGAAATGCTTGACCAGGCCTGGACTTGGGATAAAGGTTTTCGGGTCTTCGGCGTTGATGCGGCACTCCAGAGAGTGGCCGTGCATCTTCACGTCGTCCTGGGTGAAGGACAGCGGGTTGCCAGCGGCGATGCTCAGCATCTCCTTGACGATGTCGATACCGGTGACCATCTCCGAAACCGGGTGCTCTACTTGCACACGAGTGTTCATCTCGATGAAGTAGAAACGACCGTTCTCGTAGAGGAACTCAAAGGTACCGGCGCCACGGTAGTTGATGTCGATGCACGCCTTGACGCAGCGAGCCAGTACTTCGGCGCGTGCTTTTTCGTCCAGGCCCGGTGCCGGTGCTTCTTCCAGTACCTTCTGGTGACGACGTTGCAGCGAGCAATCGCGGTCGCCCAGGTGGATGGCGTGGCCTTGGCCGTCGGACAGTACTTGCACTTCCACGTGACGTGGGTTGGTCAGGTACTTTTCCAGGTAGACCATCGGGTTGCCAAACCAGGCACCCGCTTCGGAGCGCGTCTGCTTGGCCGCTTCGATCAGGTCTTCTTCCTTGTGCACAACGCGCATGCCGCGACCACCGCCGCCACCGGCGGCCTTGATGATCACCGGGTAACCGACTTCACGACCAATGCGCAGAGCGGTTTCCTCGTCTTCCGGCAGCGGGCCGTCGGAACCAGGAACGGTTGGTACGCCGGCCGCGATCATCGCGTCCTTGGCCGATACCTTGTCGCCCATCAGGCGAATGGTCTCGGCTTTCGGGCCGATGAAGGCAAAACCGGATTTTTCCACCTGTTCGGCGAAATCGGCGTTTTCCGCGAGGAAGCCGTAGCCCGGGTGGATGCCATCAGCGCCGGTCACTTCTGCGGCCGCGATGATGTTCGAGACTTTCAGGTACGAGTTCGTCGCCAGTGGCGGGCCGATGCAGATGCTTTCGTCCGCCAGTTTCACGTGCATCAATTCGGTATCGGCCGTCGAGTAAACAGCGACGGTCTTGATGCCCTCTTCCTTACAGGCGCGCAGGATCCGCAGCGCGATCTCGCCGCGGTTGGCGATCAGGACTTTTTGCAGTTTCTTCGCAGGTTTCAACATCGAAGGCGCTCCGCGGTTCAAACGATGGTGAACAGCGGCTGGTCGTACTCAACCGGCTGACCGTTTTCTACCAGGATGGATTCGATGACGCCGGCTTTTTCAGCGGTGATGTGGTTCATCATTTTCATCGCTTCAACGATGCAGATGGTGTCGCCCACTTTCACAGTCTTGCCGACTTCAACGAAGGCTGGCGAGGTCGGTGCCGGGGTACGGTAGAACGTACCGACCATTGGCGATTTGACCACGAAGCCGTTCAGCACTGGAGCAGCTGGTGCGGCTGGAGCAGCGGCGGCGGCAGGTGCAGCGGCCGGGGCAGCAGCAGGCGCCGGTGCTTGCATCTGTGGCGCGTAGAACTGTTGGGCCGGGGTCTTGCTGTGGCGGCTGATCCGGACGGACTCTTCGCCTTCCTTGATTTCCAGCTCGTCGATACCGGATTCTTCCAGCAGTTCGATCAGTTTCTTAACTTTACGGATATCCATGAATCATCAACTCCCAAGGGTCGGTCAGGGGCGCTTGGCCGGTTGTTCAAGTTGTTCCAGGGCGGCCTCCAGGGCCAGTCGGTAACCGCTGGCGCCAAGGCCGCAGATCACACCTACCGCTACATCGGAGAAGTAGGAGTGATGGCGGAAAGCTTCGCGTTTATGCACGTTCGATAAATGCACTTCGATGAATGGGATGCTCACCGCTAGCAGCGCGTCACGTAATGCAACACTTGTGTGCGTAAAAGCGGCGGGATTGATCAGGATGAAGTCCACACCTTCGCCGCGCGCGGCGTGGATGCGATCAATCAATTCGTACTCGGCATTGCTTTGCAGGTAGAGCAGATGGTGGCCAGCTTCACGAGCCCGTCGCTCCAGATCAAGGTTGATCTGATCCAGGGTCACAGCCCCGTAGACGCCCGGTTCGCGGGTGCCGAGCAGGTTCAGGTTGGGTCCGTGAAGAACCAGTAGGGTCGCCATCGGCTGTTCCTTGTTATTGATGGGAGTACGGCAGAACCCGGCGACTATGCCGCAAAGCCTTTGTGACTGTCCAGTTCTATGCAGTAGGCAGCACGATTAGCGAGGATTGCGCAAAATTTGTGACTGGTGGTCGAGATCTGGTCATTGGTAATACGCCCTTGAATCCCGTGGAGATCAAATGTGGGAGGGGGCTTGCTCCCGATAGCGGTGGATCAGTTACAGGTGCTGAGACTGACACACCGCAATCGGGAGCAAGCCCCCTCCCAGATGTTGATCTTCATTTGATTTTGGATCTGCATGGGGCAGGTCAGACGCGGAACGCCTGCACCGCCGTATTGAGCTGCCCACCCAGTACCAACAGTTGCTCGCCCTGGCTTCGGCCTTGGCCGATGCGCAGCAAATTATCCTCACCCAGCTGATGAATTCGCTCACTGTTATCGCGAATCTCGCTCACCGCACCACTCTGCTGCGCCGTCACATCGGCAATCCGCACAGCGGTGTCGGAAATGGTCTGGATTGCCCCGACGATTTCATCCAGTGCGCCGTCAGCCGCTTGAGCTTGCTGGGCGGTGGCTTCGGCGTGTTCGACCTGGGCGCGCATGCCCTCCACTGACTGGTGGGCGGCGTTTTGCAGGCCGGTGATCAAACCCTGGATTTCGGCGGTGGCGCCGGCGGTGCGCTGGGCGAGGGTACGTACTTCGTCCGCGACCACAGCAAATCCACGTCCGGCCTCCCCGGCGCGGGCGGCTTCGATGGCGGCGTTGAGTGCCAGCAAGTTGGTCTGGTCGGCAATCGAGCGAATAACGGTGAGCACGCCGCCGATGGTGGCGGACTCTTCAGCAAGTTTCTCGATCATCTGCGCGTTTTGCTGCACTTCGCCGACCAACGCATGCAAACCGGTCAGGCTCAGGCCGATCACCCGCTGGCCTTGTTCCACCGCCTGGCCCGCGCTGCGGCTGGCGCTGGCGGCTTGGCTCGCATCGCCGGCGACCTGTTGGATGGTCGCTTCGAGTTCGCCCAGGGAGTCGCGGATTTGCGCCGTGTCGCCCGCTTGGCGTTCAGCGCCGTCATGCAGGCCGCTGCTCAGTTCGGCGAGGGCGCGGCTGCTGCCGGCCACTTCTTCGGCATTGCCGCGAATGGTGCCCACCAAGTCCACCAAGTAAGCGCGCAAACGGTTCAGAGAGGCTTCGATGTCGCGCAGTTCGCGGTTGGTCTTGCCCAGTGCGATCGGCTGGCTGAAGTTGCCTTCGGCCCAGGTGGATAGGGCGGGTGCCAGATTGGTCAGCACCCGTGCCAAGCGGCGTTGCAGGGTGTCGATCAACAGCGCGATCAGCAGGATCAGGCCGATCATCACCCCTTGCATCAGGCGTACTTCGCCTTGGATGAGCCCATGTTGTGCGCGCACGACAGGTTCAAGCCCAGCGATGGCCTGTTGCACGGCGTTGATCTTCTGGTGGGTGCTGGCGGCCAGGTCGGCGCGTTGCTGGATCTGTTCGCGGGTGCGCTTGAGTTCGGCGGGGTAGCGGGTCAGCAGGCTGTTGAGCTCGCGCTTGAGGTCGACGCCGGTGTCCTGGGCTTCGGTTTTTTCGGTGTTTTCCAGGCCCATCAAGGCGGAAAAATCATCGGTGTTGGATTCGCTGCTGGCTTTGACGCCAAGCAATGGCAGTTGCCCCAGTACGTCGGCTTGGGCGCGAATATTGGCGACTTCGCGCTCAACATCATCGGCCAACTCCGCGCGCCCGCTGCTCACCAGCTTGTCGCGGGCCAGGGACAACCTGCCCAGGTGCTGGGACGCGGTCAGCAGTGGCGGCAAGTAGCGTGCGGCTTCAGGGGAATTGACGCTGATGGCGTACTGGCTCAACTGGTCCAGATTGGCGCCCAATTCGCGCTCTGCTTGCAGCAGCAACGCTTGTGGGTCGCCGGCCAGCTTGCCGGCGGCCAGCAAGTCGGTCTTGCTGAATGCATCCAGGGCCACCAGGCTGGGGCGCAGGTTCTGCGCCAGATCAGCGGGCAATTCATCCAGATGTTGCAGCAGGTTTTCCAGGCTTTGGCTGGCGCTGCTCAGGCGCAGGGCGTCGCCGCTCGCCAGGTACTCGTCGATATTGCGCGCAGCTTGGTTTTGGAACGTCTGGGACAACCCCAGGTAGCGCTCCATCAGCAAATACGGCCGTTCAAGCGCCCGCTGCGACCACCACAGCGTCGCCCCAAGTGCCAGGCACACGGCCACCAGAAGAAGGGTATTGAGATTGGTCAGCAGCTTCAGGCGCATGCGTGGTTTCAACCGACAGCAAAAGGTAAGTGCCTGAAGTTATTGCGTTTTCATTACAGCGTTATGACGGAATCAGTGGATTCCGGTGAAAAGGTGGCACTTTGCTTTGATGCGCGCGCGGCTTGCACACGGTTGCGTCCGGCATGCTTGGCGCGATACAGCGCCTCGTCGGCCTGGGCGGCCATCATCAGGCTGTCGGAGCCGTCGCACAACTCAACCAGCCCGGCGCTGAAAGTGCACCACAAGTCCTGGGGTTGTGCCGGATAGTGAATTTCGGCAAAGCGCCCGCGGATTTCATCCAGCACCTTGCAGGCCGACTCCAGGTCGGTGTCGGGCATCACGATGGCGAATTCTTCACCGCCGTAGCGCCCGATGTAGTCGGTCTTGCGCAAACGCTGCTTGAGAAACAGCGCCAGGCTCTTGATCACGCGGTCGCCCATCGGGTGGCCGTGACTGTCATTCACGCGCTTGAAGTGGTCGATGTCGAGCATGGCAAAGCTCAGCGGCTTGTTCTCGCGGCGCGCGCGGAAGCTGCAGTCTTCGAGCAATTGCAGGATATGGGTGTGGTTGTACAGCCCGGTCAGGCTGTCGCGCACCATTCGCGCCTTGAGGTGGCGGGCGCGGGCGGCGCGGTTGCGCACGGTGGTGATCAGGTGGCGCGGTTTGATCGGCTTGGTGAGGAAGTCGTCACCGCCTTCGCTCATCGCATCCAATTGCTTGTCGAGGTCGTCTTCGGCCGACAAGTAAATGATCGGCACGCTCACATAGCGGTCGTTATGGCGGATCACCTTGGCCAGTTCGGTGCCGGTGCAGGCGGGCATGTACATGTCGAGGATGATCAGGTCGGGCTGGAAGTCCGCCAGTTCCGCCATGGCCTGGATCGGCTCAATCAAGGTGCGGGTGACGATCCCGGCGCTGTTGAGTAAGCGCTCGGTGTGCAGCGCCTGGGCGCGCGAGTCATCGATGATCAGCACTTTATAGGGCTCGTACTGGGCGACGCAGGTCAGCACTTCGATTTTTTCCAGCAGGCTGGAGGCTTCCAGTGTGCCGGTCAAAAACTCCTGGCCACCGGCGCGCACGGCGGCCAGGCGGGTCGGGGTATCGGTTTCGTGCAGGCTGAAAAATAACAGCGGCAGCTTTTGCTCCAGGCCTTCCTGGGCTTCGGCAGCGAGCTTGAGGCCCAGGCCTGGGCCGCAGAAATCCACGTCCATCACGATTGCCGACGGCAGGCGCTCAGCCATGGACGCGCGAAACGCTGCCACGCTGTCCAGGGATTGGGCGCTCATACCAAAAAATTCCAGCTGCTTGGCCAGGCGCTCAGCGCGGTCGTGATCGGCCAGCATCACGTAGATCGGCTTGCGCATCGGCGGCAGGAAGGTTTGTTCCAACTGGTCGCCCTGGCGCAGGCCGGTGCGGGACAGGCGCTGCATCAAGCGGTTGAGTTCGGTGATCAGTTGGCTGCTCAGGCGGCCACGATTTTCATCCACAGCTTTGAGTGATTCACCGATGTTGCGTGCCAACTGGCCGTGTTCGGGTTGCTCAAAACGCTCAGCGAAGCGCAGCAGGCGCAGGTTGGCCTCACTGAGTTCTGAGAGGTCGGCGCCTGACCATTCGCTGCGTTGCAGGCGCTGCCAGATCTCAAGAATTTGACGTGCCTGATGAATTACCCGCTGGGCAAAATGCTGCTTGAGACGCTCACGGCTGGGGTCTTCTGGCTCGGTCATATCCTGACTACTAGTAAGGGTGCATGCTGAGGTCGAACTGATGGCTCTATGCTAGCACCTCTTGTCAGCGGGATGAGTGTCATATGTCAATTAACTGCATGTCGGCGATATTCAGTTAATGACCTAACAGTCGCACAGCGTAAAACGCGTGCATCCTTTATAGTCGAATGCTTCCCGCGCGCCAGTTTGGTGAAAAGCCCCGCATGGGCGGGCACGATGGGGTAGGGTTGTGGTCGGAGTGTTTGAACGCACGCCGTCAATTCAAGTGCATGAACTCAAGTGATTGAAAGGATATCGCCATGCTGGACTGGAAAAACCGCGCAGGCAGTGCCAAAGGCCCCGCCCCTGAGCCAAAGTCGGCCAACCGCAGCTATTTTCGTACCCTGCTGATGAGTCGGGCGCTGCTTAGCGTGCTTGGCTTGTACCTGTTGGTCACAGGTGCCCTTGGTTGGTACTGGAGCGAAGAGCCGGCGCTGTTCCCGGTCCAGCAGAACGCGCAAATTGCTGCCGAGAAAGAAGGCAAGCAGATGGTGGTGGGCTATACCACCGTCGAAACCCTCAAGACCGTGGTCGGCACCTTGCTGAACAAGCCAGGTGGCTATATTTCCAACGACCGTTTCCCGCCGGGCCTGTGGATGGACAACATGCCGAGCTGGGAATACGGCGTGCTGGTGCAAGTGCGCGACCTGACCCGTGCCTTGCGTAAAGATTTCGCCCGTTCCCAGTCGCAGTCGGCTGAAGACGCCGACTTGGCGAAGGCCGAGCCGCGCTTCAACTTCGACAACAAGAGCTGGGTGCTGCCATCGAGCGAGTCGGAGTATCAGGAAGGCATCAACTCCCTGAACCGCTATGAAGCGCGCCTGTCCGACCCCAACCAACGCGGCGCACTGTTCTATTCGCGTGCCGACAACCTGAACAACTGGCTGGGTGATGTTGCTACCCGTCTGGGTTCGTTGTCCCAACGCCTGTCGGCCAGCGTGGGCCGGGTCAAATTGAACACCGCACTGAAAACCGAAGCCCTGGCACCGGGTGAAGTGCCGCAGGTCGACGAAGAAGTGGTGGAAACCCCATGGATGCAGATCGACAACGTGTTCTACGAAGCCCGTGGCCAGGCATGGGCACTGTCCCATCTGCTGCGCGCTATCGAAGTTGACTTCGCCGACGTACTGGCCAAGAAAAACGCCACGGTCAGCGTGCGCCAGATCATCCGTGAGCTGGAAGCCTCCCAAGAACCTGTCTGGAGCCCGATGATCCTCAACGGCAGCGGCTTCGGCGTACTGGCGAACCACTCGCTGGTGATGGCCAACTACATCTCGCGGGCCAACGCTGCGGTGATTGATCTGCGTCAGTTGCTTAACCAGGGTTGATGATGGACGCTTCTCAACAGGAGGCCGCGCACCGTGCGGCTTCCGATGCTGAACTGATTTGCTGGGTCGACGAGCAGGACAACCTGCTCGGCACCCTCGTCAGGTCCGACCTTCGCCAGCGCGGCCTGATTGGCCGCTGCACGTTTATCTTCCTGTTCAACTCTGCCGGCGAGCTGTGTGTGCACCGGCGTACCCTGAGCAAAGCCATGTACCCAGGATTTTGGGATACGGCGGCCGGCGGCATGGTGGCGGCCGGGGAAGAGTACGCCGACTCTGCAGCGCGTGAGCTGGAGGAAGAACTGGGTGTGGGCGGGGTGGAATTGGTCGAGCATGATCATTTCTACTTCGAGGACGGTAACAACCGGCTCTGGTGCAGATCCTATTCCGCCGTGTGGGATGGCCCCCTGCGGTTGCAGCCCGAAGAAGTCATGGAAGCGCGCTTTTTGCCCATCGAAATTGTCCTGCAGGAGGCCGAACAAAAGCCCTACTGCCCGGACGCACAAGAGGGCTTGCGCCGCTATCTGGCCTCGCGTCGCTAAAGTTGCATAAATTGGCGCCATTTGGCCCTTAGCAAGTCGGCCTTTTGCCGTTACACTGCGCGACTTTTCACCCGAGCCACCTTGGCGGTTCGGTAGCGCTGCCCCTGCCTGAGTGGGGCTTCGCGGTCGGTCGTGCTTGAGCGCGCCGATCAGTCTTCATCCTCCCAAGAGGATTGCCGGTGGCCAAAAAAGCCGCATCCTTCGCCGCCCTTGGTGGCCTGGTATTTTCCACCGATGCAGGTCGACACTGCCCGGACTGTCGTCAGCCCGTGGATTCGTGTACCTGCAAACAGACCCTGATCCCTGAAGGCGACGGTATTGCCCGCGTGAGACGCGAGAGCAAGGGCCGTGGCGGCAAGACGGTGACGACTATCACCGGCGTGCCCCTGGCTGAAGATGCGCTCAAGGAACTGGCTACCACGCTGAAAAAGCGTTGTGGCACCGGTGGCGCGTTGAAAGACGGCGTCATCGAGATCCAGGGCGATCACGTCGAACTGCTGTTGGCCGAGCTGATCAAGCTCGGTTACAAGGCCAAGAAGTCCGGCGGCTGACAGCCTCTTCCCAACCTGTGTCTAAACTCTGTCCTGCGAGTGGGGTCTACCTTCCTTACAGGCAAATCGTCATTTTCATTCTTTAGACTGCGCCAGCCTCCCTGAGAGGTGGCGCCTTCGCCTTCATTTATAGGGGACTTCGATGTCCGTACGACGCACACGCAAAGACGATGGCAGCCAATGGACAGTTGCGGACAGCCGCAGTGTTTACGGGATCCGCCATTGGGGGGCCGGGTATTTCGCGATCAATGACGCCGGTCGCGTTGAAGTCCGTCCGAACGGCCCGAACAGCACGCCTGTCGATCTCTTCGAGCAAGTCGACCAGTTGCGCAAAAGCGGCCTGTCGTTACCGTTGCTGGTGCGCTTCCCTGACATCCTGCAAGACCGTGTACGCCAGTTGACCGGCGCCTTCGACGCCAACATCGAGCGCCTTGAATACCAGAGCAAGTACACCGCGCTGTACCCGATCAAAGTGAACCAGCAGGAAGCGGTGATCGAGAACATCATCGCCACTCAGGACGTGTCTATCGGCCTTGAAGCCGGCTCCAAGCCTGAGCTGCTGGCCGTACTGGCCCTGGCGCCGAAGGGCGGCACCATCGTCTGCAACGGTTACAAAGACCGTGAGTTCATCCGCCTTGCGCTGATGGGCCAGAAGCTCGGTCACAACGTGTTTATCGTGATCGAGAAAGAATCCGAAGTCGGCCTGGTGATCGAAGAGGCTGCCAACCTCAAGGTCAAGCCACAGGTTGGCCTGCGTGTGCGCTTGTCGTCCCTGGCGTCGAGCAAATGGGCAGACACCGGTGGCGAGAAGTCCAAGTTCGGTTTGTCGGCGGCGCAGCTGTTGTCCGTGGTTGAGCGCTTCCGCGCGGCCGGGCTGGACCAGGGCATTCGCCTGCTGCACTTCCACATGGGTTCGCAGATCGCCAACCTGGCCGATTACCAGCACGGGTTCAAGGAAGCCATTCGTTACTACGGCGAACTGCGCAACCTCGGCCTGCCGGTGGACCACATCGACGTGGGCGGCGGCCTGGGCGTCGACTACGACGGTACCCACTCGCGTAACGCCAGCTCGATCAACTACGACATGGACGACTACGCCGGCGTGGTCGTGGGCATGCTCAAGGAGTTCTGCGACGCGCAGAGCCTGCCGCACCCGAATATCTTCTCCGAAAGCGGTCGTTCCCTGACTGCTCACCACGCCATGCTGGTGGTGCAGGTGACCGACGTCGAGAAACACAACGACGAAATCCCGGTCATCGAAAACAAGGAAAGCCTGCCGGAAACCGTGCAATGGCTGGTGGACCTGCTGGGTCCGACCGATATCGAGATGGTCACCGAAACCTACTGGCGCGCCACTCACTACATGAGCGACGTGGCCACCCAGTACGCCGACGGCAAACTGACCCTGGCCGAAAAAGCCCTGGCCGAACAGTGCTACTTCGCGGTGTGCCGCCGTCTGCACAACTCGCTCAAAGCCCGCCAGCGCTCGCACCGCCAAGTGCTGGACGAACTCAACGACAAGCTGGCCGACAAGTACATCTGCAACTTCTCGGTATTCCAGAGCCTGCCGGACACCTGGGCCATCGGCCAGGTACTGCCGATCCTGCCGCTGCACCGTCTCGACGAAGAGCCGCTGCGCCGCGCCGTGCTGCAAGACCTGACCTGCGACTCCGACGGCAAGATCAAGCAGTACGTCGACGAGCAGAGCATCGAGACCAGCTTGCCGGTACACGCCCTGAACGAAGGTGAAGACTACCTGTTGGGTATCTTCCTGGTCGGCGCCTATCAGGAAATCCTGGGCGACATGCACAACCTGTTCGGTGACACCGATTCGGTGAACATCTACCAGCGTGAAGACGGTTCGGTGTACAGCGCCGGGATCGAGACACACGACACCATCGAAGACATGCTGCGCTACGTGCACTTGTCGCCGGAGGAGTTGATGACTCACTACCGTGACAAGTGCGCCAGCGCGAAGATCTCCGCCAGCGAACGTACCCAGTTCCTCGACGCCTTGCGCCTGGGCCTGACGCGCTCTTCGTACCTTTCCTCGTAAGCACAGGCGACACAGATCCAGTGTGGGAAGGGGCTTGCCCCCTCCCATAGCTGGGCCTCGTTTGGCAGCACCTTCTTCGTGGGGGTCAATGATGTCGAGCAAATACCTGCAAGCGTTTACCCTGGCCTTCGCCGCCTTTCTGGCAGCCTGCTCCCCAATAAAAGTGCTCAACGCACTCACCCCCAACAGTACCTTTACCAAGACTTCAGCCATTGCCTACGGCGATGATCCCCGCCAGAAACTCGATATATACCGAGCCGTTCCTGCCGTGCCCAACGCTCCCGTAGTGGTGTTCTTTTACGGCGGCAGCTGGAACAGCGGATCCAAGGACGACTACAGCTTCGTCGGCGAAGCCCTGGCTTCAAGGGGCATCGTGGTGGTGATCGCCGATTACCGGCTGTACCCGCAAGTGCGTTACCCCGCCTTTCTTCAGGACGGCGCCAAAGCGGTGGCCTGGACGTATGACCACGCCGCTGAATATGGCGCCGATCCCCAGCAGCTTTATGTGATGGGCCATAGCTCCGGCGCCTACAACGCCTCGATGCTGGCGCTGGATGGGCTTTGGCTAAAAGAAGTGGGCTTGGCGCCGTCGATCTTCAAGGGATGGATTGGCCTGGCCGGGCCTTATGACTTCCTGCCGATTGAAAACCAGGACGTGCGCCCGGTGTTCTTCTTCCCCGATTCACCGCCGGAGTCGCAGCCGATCAACCACGTCAGCCGTGACGCGCCGCCGACGCTGCTGATGGCCTCGACCGACGACAACTTGGTCAACCCGACGCGCAATACCGCAGGGCTGGCGAAAAAATTGCGCGAGGCGGGTGTGCCGGTCGAGGCGTTCTACTTCACCAGGACCAACCACGCGACGTTAGTGGCGTCTTTCGCCAAACCGTTGCGCTGGCTGGCGCCAGTGTTGAACCAAGTGACAGCGTTTATCCAAGCCACTGATCCCGCTGGTTCAAGCGCCAGGCTATCGCCCACAAAGTGAGGCTGCGCAGGGCCATGAACAGCAGAAAGGTTATCCACAACCCATGGTTGCCCAGGCCCTGCAACGCCCAGGCAAACGGCAGTGTCAGCAATACCGTCAGTAGCATCCCATTGCGCATTTCTCGCGCGCGGGTGGCGCCGATAAACAGACCGTCCAGCAGGTAACTCCACACCGCAATCAGTGGCAGCAGCGCCAGGTAAGGCAGGTAGGTGTCAGCGGTGTCGCGCACGCTGGGGATATCGGTCTGCATGGCGATAAACAGGTGCCCGGCAAAGCTGAACAGCAGCGCAAACCCGACGCTGGCGATCAGCGACCAGCCACCGGCGACCACCAATGAGCGGTGCAGCGACTGGCGGTCGCGGGCGCCGATGGCGTGGCCGCAGAGGGCTTCGACCGCGTGGGCCAGACCGTCCAGCGCATGCGCCGTCAGCAGCAGGCCGTTAAGCAGCAAGGCATTGGCAGCAACGGTGGCATCCCCCAGCCGCGCGCCTTGCACCGTGATCATGAAAAACACCGATTGCAGCGCCAGGCTGCGGATAAAGATGTCGCGGTTGACGGCCAGCAATGGGCGCCAGCTTTGCCACACTTTCAACGCGGCCCAAGCGATATGGCCTGGATAGGCGCGCAGGGCCTTTTGTGTGAGCGCCAGGCCGAGCAGGGCGCCGGTCCATTCGGCGATGACCGACGCTCTCGCCGACCCGACGACCCCCCAATCCAAACCGAGTACGAACCACAGGTTGAGAGCGATATTCACCAGGTTAGTGGTCAGCAGAATTGCCAGCGGCGCACGGGCGTTCTGTGTGCCGAGGAACCAGCCGACCAGCGCATAAGTGGCCAGGGCTGCGGGCAGGCCGAACAGGCGCGTGTGGAAGAAGTCGCGGGTGAGCTGATTCAGCTCGGGGGAGGGCTGCATCCATTCCAGGGCGAGGTGGCTCAGGGGGATGCCCACGGTGCCCAGCAGCATCGCCAGCCCCAGTGCCAGCAACAGACCTTGCAGCAGGATTTGCCGCAGTGCCGCCCCGTCATTGCGCCCTGCAGCCTGCGCGGCAAAACCGGTGGAGCCCATGCGCAGAAAACCCATGGCCCACGCGAGAAAGGTATACAGGCTGGCCCCGACGGCCACGGCGCCCAGTTGATGGGCATGGGGCAGGTGGCCGATGACCATGCTGTCGACCAGGGCTACCAGCGGCACCGAGATGTTCGACAGAATCATTGGCGCGGCAAGGGCCCAGACGCGTCGATGGGTAGGGCGGTGGCGCCAGTCGGTGAGTAAGGTGGGCATGCAGGCTCCTTGGGGGAGCGGCATTGTAACCGTCCAGTAGCTACGCAGCAGAACCAATGTGGGAGGGGGCTTGCCCCCGATAGCAATAGATCAGCCAGCCTATCTGTAGCTGACCCACTGCTGTCGGGAGCAAGCCCCCTCCCACAGTTTGATCTCCAGTGGGTGTGGGAACTGGCTTGGCTTGAGCCGATCGAGAACCAAACCACCCTCCGTCGGTCAATGTGACCAGCGCCACATCGGCTTCGCCGGCACTGATATATAGTTCACCCCTCGGTTCCCTCTGACTACGAGTGCCCCATGCTTAACAAAGGATTGTTCCTGGCCTGCGCGCTGGCTCTGCTGAGCGCCTGCGATTCCTCCGATAAACCGGCTACGCCGCCCGCACCTACAGTGGCGGCAGCGCCGAAACCGGCCAAGGCGGCGGTGGATGTACCAGCGCTCAAGCAGCGCTACGCCGGGCGTGAGTTGAGCGTGGTGGACGTGTCCGAGGTTCAGTTGGACGGGGCCAGCACCTTGTCGGTGAGTTTTTCCATTCCCTTGGACCCCGATCAGAAATTCGCCGACAAGCTCCATCTGGTGGACAGCAAGTCGGGCAAGGTCGATGGCGCCTGGGAGCTCTCGGATAACCTGATGGAGCTGCGCCTGCGCCACCTTGAGCCGCAACGCAAACTGGTGCTGACGGTAGACGCCGGTGTAAAGGCGGTCAACGACAGCACGCTCGCCGCCGAGTACATCGCCCGCCTGGAAACCCGTGACCTGCAAGCCACTGTCGGCTTTGCCAGCCGTGGCACCTTGCTGCCGACGCGCCTCGCTGAGGGCCTGCCGGTGATCGCGCTGAACGTCGACAAAATCGACGTTGAATTCTTCCGCATCAAGCCTGAATCCCTACCGTCATTCCTGGCGCAGTGGGGGCGCAACACCAGCCTGCAAAGTTATGAATCCCGCGAACTGCTGCCGCTGGCGGATCTGGTCTACGGCGGCCGTTTCGACCTCAACCCGGCGCGCAACACCCGAGAAACCCTGTTGCTGCCGATCGCCGGCCTTAAGCAATTGCAACAACCGGGCGTGTACCTGGCGGTAATGCGCGCGTCGGGCACCTACAACTATTCGCAACCGGCGACGCTGTTCACCCTGAGTGATATCGGGCTGTCGGTGCACCGCTATGCCAATCGCCTGGATGTGTTTACCCAGGCGCTGGAAGGCGGCAAGGCGCTCGATGGCGTGGACCTGGAAGTGCTCGATGCCGATGGCCGCGTGTTGGGCCAGGGCAAGACCGAGAAGGGCGGCCACGCTGAGTTGCCGTTGCCGAAAAAGGCCCAGGTCTTGCTCGCCAAGCAGGGCGAACAGACCAGCCTGTTGCGCCTCGACAGCGCCGCGCTGGACCTTGCCGAGTTCGACATCGGCGGCCAACCCTCGCACCCGTTGCAGTTTTTTGTGTTCGGCCCACGCGACCTGTATCGCCCCGGCGAAACCGTGCTGCTCAACGCCCTGCTGCGCGACAAGGACGGCAACGCCGTCAAGCCGCAACCGGTGAGCGTCGAGGTACGTCGCCCGGATGAACAGGTCAGCCGCAAATTCGTGTGGGATGCTGACGCATCCGGCCTGTATCAATATCAACTGCAACTGGCCGGCGAAGCACCGACCGGGCGCTGGCAGTTGGTGTTCGACCTGGGTGACGGTAAACCGCAGCTGTATGAATTCCTCGTCGAAGACTTCCTGCCCGAGCGCCTGGCGTTGGAACTCAAGGGCAGCGACACGGCGCTGAGCCCGGCGGATAACCCGGTCATCCAGGTTAACGGTCGTTACCTGTACGGCGCGCCTGCGTCGGGTAATCGGGTCAGCGGGCAAGTGTATGTGCGGCCGCTGCGCGAAGCGGTCAAGTCGCTCCCTGGTTATCAGTTCGGCTCGGTCACCGAAGAAGAACTGAGCCAGGATTTCGAACTGGACGAAAGCGTCCTCGACGCCAAGGGCCAGGAAAAACTGACCCTCGAAAGCAAATGGGCCGAAGCTAAATCCCCCTTGCAACTGATCGTGCAGGCCAGCCTGCAAGAGTCGGGCGGTCGGCCGATCACCCGTCGCCTGGTGCAACCGATCTGGCCGGCCGAGCAACTGCCGGGCCTGCGCGGGCTGTTTGACGGCACCGAAACCAATGGTGATGGCCCGGCGGAATTCGAAGTGCTGCTGGCCGATCAGGACGGGCAGAAACTCGCTGCGCAAAACCTCAAGGTGCGCCTGGTGCGCGAGCGCCGCGACTATTACTGGAACTACTCCGACAATGACGGCTGGAGTTACCACTACAACGAGAAATTCCTCAACCTCGACGAACAAACCCTGAATATCAAGGCCGGCGACACCGCCAAGGTCAGCTTCCAAGTGGAGTGGGGGCCGTACCGCGTCGAAGTCGAAGACCCGCAGACCGGGCTGATCAGCAGTCTGCGTTTCTGGGCCGGTTATCAGGCCCAGGACAACACCGAAGGCGGCGCCGTACGGCCCGATCAGGTCAAGCTGGCGCTGGATAAACCGGCCTATGGCGACGGCGACACCGCCAACGTCACCGTGACGCCGCCCGCTGCCGGTAAAGGCTACTTGCTGGTGGAGTCCGCCGAAGGACCGCTGTGGTGGCAGGAAATCGACGTACCGGCCGAGGGCAAAAGCTTCGCCGTGAAGCTTGACCCGAAATGGTCGCGCCACGACCTGTACGTGAGCGCCTTGGTGATTCGCCCCGGCGAGCGCAAAGCCAACATCACCCCCAAACGCGCAGTGGGCCTGCTGCATCTGCCGCTCGATCGCACCCAGCGCAAGCTTGGCGTGACCCTCAGCGCGCCGGAAAAAATGCGCCCCAAACAACCGCTGACGGTGAAGATCTCCGCCAAAAATGCCGACGGCAGCGTGCCGAAACAGGTGCATGTGCTGGTGGCAGCCGTGGACGTGGGCATCCTCAATATCACCGAGTATCCGACGCCCGATCCGTACTCCAGCCTCTTCGGCCGCAAGGCCTATGGCGTGGACCAATTCGACATCTACGGCCAGTTGATCGAAGCCGGGCAGGGCCGTTTGGCCAGCCTGGCCTTTGGTGGTGACGCCGCGCTGGCCAAAGGCGGCAAGCGCCCGGACACCAGCGTGACCATCGTCGCCCTGCAAAGCGCGCCGGTGACGTTGAACGACAAAGGCGAGGGTGAAGTCAGCGTCAATATCCCCGACTTCAACGGCGAGTTGCGCCTGATGGCCCAAGCCTGGAGCGATGACCGTTACGGCATGGCCGAAGCCAAGACCGTGATTGCCGCACCGCTGATTGCTGAACTGTCAGCGCCGCGCTTCCTCGCCGGCGGTGACCAGACCACCTTGGCCTTGGACCTGTCGAACCTGTCGGGCAAGGCGCAGAAACTCGATGTGCAATTGAGCGCCGAGGGGCAGTTGGAATTGGTCAACACTGCCGCGCAGACCGTTGAGCTCAAGCAAGGCCAGCGCACCACCCTGCGCATCCCGGTGAAAGCCTGGGGCGGGTTGGGCAAAGGCAAGGTGAAAGTGACAGTCAACGGGCTGGATCTGCCGGGTGAAAACCTGCCGCCGTTCAGCCGTGAGTGGACCTTGGGCGTGCGTCCGGCCTATCCCGCGTTGCTCAAGCATTACCGCGCAGTGCTTAAAAGCGAACCCTGGAGTTTGCCAGCCGGCACCCTGGATCAGTTCGACACCTCCGGGCGCGAGGCGCTCTTGAGCCTGTCGAGCCGGCCGCCGCTGAACCTCGGCGCACAGATCTCGGCGCTCAAGGCTTACCCCTATGGTTGCCTGGAGCAAACCGCCAGCGGCCTGTACCCGTCGCTGTACGCTGACGATGCCTTGCTCAAGCGACTGAGCATCAAGGGCGAGCCGGATGCCGAGCGCAAGCGCAAGATCGAGCTGGGCATTGAACGCCTGCTGGGCATGCAGCGCTACAACGGCAGTTTTGGTTTGTGGGGCGCTGACGGTGAAGAGGAATATTGGCTGACGGCCTACGTCACCGACTTCCTGCTGCGCGCCCGCGACCAGGGTTTTGCCGTGCCGCCTGAAGCCTTGAAAAAGGCCAGCGAGCGCCTGCTGCGGTACGTGCAGGAGCGCAACCTGATCGAAGTCGACTACAGCGACAACGCCGAACACACACGCTTCGCCGTGCAGGCCTACGCCGGCATGGTGCTGGCGCGCAGTCAGCAGGCGCCACTGGGGGCGCTGCGCAGCATTTTCGAACGGCGCAGCGATGCGCGTTCCGGGTTGCCGCTGGTGCAGTTGGCCATTGCCTTGCAGAAGATGGGCGACCAGCCACGCGCGGACCAGGCCTTGCAGGCTGGCTTGGCAGCCCAACGTAGCGCCAAGGAATGGCTGGCCGACTACGGCAGCCCGCTGCGGGACCAAGCGATGATCCTGGCGTTGCTGGAAGAAAATGACTTGGCCAAGGGCAAGCGTGAGGAGCGTCTGTTCACGTTGTCGGATCAACTGGCTGCCAGTCCGTACCTGTCGACCCAGGAGCGCAATTCACTGTTTCTGGCGGGGCGGCTTGGGTTTGCCAAGCCTGAGGCGAACTGGCAAGTGTCCCTCACCGGCAGCGGCGGTGTGCACGAGTTGAACAACCAGCAGTCGACGTTGGCGCTGGAAGGCAACCTGCTGTCCAGCGACCTGAGCCTGAGCAATCAGGGCGAAACACCGGTGTACCAGCAACTGACGATCTCGGGTTACCCGCAAGTGCCCCCGGCACCGGGTGGCGACAACCTGAGCATCCGCCGCGAATACCTGGGCATGAACGGCCAGCCGCTGAACCTGCGCAACCTCAACAGCGGCGACCTGGTGCTGGTGCACTTGGCGGTCAGCGCCAAGCAGCGTGTACCGGATGCCTTGGTGGTCGACCTGCTGCCCGCGGGCCTGGAGCTGGAAAACCAGAACCTGGCCCAGAGTGCCGCCAGCTTGGAAAACGCCAGCAGCCAAGTGAAGGAATGGCGCGAGTCGATGCAGAATGCGGCGCTTAAGCATCAGGAGTTCCGCGATGATCGCTACGTGGCGGCGATCAACCTGGACGGCGATGGCACCACGCACCTGCTGTACCTGGCGCGTGCGGTGACTCCGGGCACCTATCGCGTGCCGCCTCCGCAAGTGGAGTCCATGTATCGACCGAACTGGCAGGCGGTGGGAGAGACCCCGGTGGACTTGGTCATTAAGGGTCGTTGAAGAAGCAATGTGGGAGGGGGCTTGCTCCCGAGAGCGGTGGGTCAGTTGCCAGATGCATTGACTGAAACACTGCTATCGGGAGCAAGCCCCCTCCCACAGGCGATTGCTGACCGTCCTGGCTTAGTGCACGACCCAACTAAGCAGCCAAAGGCCCAGCAGCAGCCAGATAATCCCCATGATGATCGACGCCCGCATAAACGCGCGTACTGCCGAGTACAGCAGCATCAGGCCGACGATCAGCGTGATGATGCTGATAATCGACGTATCCATGCCCAAGGTTCGGGACAGGCCTTCGACAAAGTTGCCCCCGGCATGAGTCAGGGCCCCGAATAATCCGCTGAGGCCGTCGACGATAAAACGGATGATGGAACCGAGCGCCTGGCCCAACCATTCGAAAAAGCTTTCTACCTGCATGTGCATGTCCTGATAAGAGGTGGGCGTGTCTGTGCCTTTGGTTGTTAATGCAACAGGCTAGTTCCCTACCAGCATAGAGGTTTGCCCGTTTGAATTTGCGTTTAGTTGCCCGCTGGACCCTGGCGACCCTTCTGTTGGTGATTGCCCTGCTGTGGCTGGCCGACCGCATCTGGCCGCTGCCCCTGCCCAAGGACGACTTGGCGCGGGTGGTGCTGGCCGAGGATGGCACACCCTTGTGGCGGTTTGCCGATGCCAATGGGGTGTGGCGCTACCCCGTGCAAACCGGTGAAGTCTCGCCGTATTACCTGGATGCCTTGCTCACCTACGAAGACCGCTGGTTCTACCAACACCCTGGCGTAAACCCGTTGGCGTTGGTGCGCGCGACGTGGCAGAACCTGACCGGCGCGCGGGTAGTGTCGGGCGGCAGCACCTTGTCGATGCAGGTCGCCCGTTTGCTCGACCCGCATTCGCGCACCTTCCATGGCAAGTTGCGTCAGCTGTGGCGCACGGCGCAGTTGGAGTGGCACCTGTCCAAGGAAGAGATCCTCAACCTCTACCTGAACCGCGCGCCGTTTGGCGGCACGTTGCAGGGCGTGGCGGCGGCCAGTTGGGCGTACCTGGGCAAATCCCCTGCGCAATTGACCCATGCCGAAGCGGCCTTGCTCGCGGTACTGCCACAGGCGCCGAGCCGCCTGCGTCCAGATCGGCATCCGCAGCGCGCCCAGGAGGCTCGGGACAAGGTCTTGCGCCGCCTCGCCGAGTTCCAGGTATGGCCGCAATCGGCGGTCGACGAAGCCCTTGAAGAACCGCTGCTACTTGCCCCGCGTCTGGAACCGAGCCTGGCGCCCTTGCTCGCTCGCCGCCTGAACCGCCCCGACAGCCCGCCGCTGATCCGCACGACCGTTGACGCCACCCTGCAACGCCGCCTCGAAGATCTGTTGCTGGGCTGGCGCGCGCGGCTGCCGGAGCACACTTCGGCGGCGATCCTGGTGGTGGAAGAGGAAACCATGGCGGTGCGGGCGTACCTGGGCTCGGTGGATATCAACGACGCCAAGCGCTTTGGCCATGTGGACATGATCAGCGCGCTGCGCTCGCCGGGCTCGACGTTGAAACCTTTTCTGTATGGCATGGCCCTGGATGATGGGTTGATTCACTCCGAATCGCTGTTGCAGGACGTGCCCCGGCGGTATGGCGATTATCGGCCGGGCAACTTCTCCATGGGGTTTACCGGCGCGGTGCCGGCGAGTACTGCGTTGTCCAGCTCCCTTAACCTACCAGCGGTGCAGTTGCTGGAAGCCTACGGGCCCAAGCGGTTTGCCGCCGAGATGCGCATCGGCGGTGTGCCCTTGGCATTGCCCGCGCTGGCCGAGCCGAACCTGGCGCTGATCCTGGGCGGCGCGGGCAGCCGTCTGGAAGATCTGGTGGGCGGTTACAGCGCCTTCGCCCGGGACGGCAAGAGCGCCTCTATCCGACTACAGCCGGACGACGCGCTGAGAGAGCGGCCAATGCTGTCGCCGGGCTCTGCCTGGATTGTGCGGCGCATCCTCAGTGGGCAAGCGCGGCCGGATCGCGACCCGCGTGCCGAGTTGGTGCAGCGCCCGGTGCTCGCCTGGAAAACCGGCACCAGCTATGGCTTTCGCGATGCCTGGGCGATTGGCGTGGGGCCGCGTTACCTGATTGGCGTGTGGATCGGCCGACCGGACGGCACGCCCGTGCCGGGCCAGTTCGGCTTGGCGTCAGCGGCGCCACTGATGTTGCAGGTGCACGACGTGTTGACCAACCGCGACAGCCAGCGCGGCATCAGCGCGCCAGTCAAACCGGTGCCGGCCAACGTCGGCGTGGCGGCGATCTGTTGGCCGCTGGGCCAGCCCATGAGTCGCAGCGATCCCAATTGCCGCCGCCAACGCTTCGCCTGGACCCTGGACAACACCACGCCGCCGACCTTGCAGGCGTTGGATCAACCGCTGAGTGTGGGGTTGATGGAAAGCGTCTGGGTCAATGCCAAGGGCTTGCGGGTCGATGCTCATTGCCCCGGCGCAGTCGCCAAGCCTATCGCCCTGTGGCCAGCACCGCTGGAACCTTGGCTGCCAAGGGCCGAACGCCGTGAAGCACGCATCCCAGCCGCCGACGCGGATTGCCCGCCGCCGGCGCTGGCCGCGTCTTCACCGTTGTCCATCGTCGGCGTGCGTGAAGGCGACCAATTGCGCCTGCCCGCCGCCAGCCAACAAGCCCTGCGTCTTAAAATCTCCGCCTTGGGCGGCAGTGGTCGACGGTGGTGGTTCCTTAATGGCGCGCCGTTGGGCGACAGCGCCAATCAGGACTTTATCAATGCCAGTTTCGAGCGACTGGGCCGCTATCAATTAAGCGTGCTCGATGAGGCGGGGCAGACGGCCAGGATTGAGTTCAGCGTGGTGGATTAACTTGCCTTCTCTGAATTTCCGCCGGAAGCTACACACCTTCAGGAGCCCCTCCCATGAACCTCGAACACCTCACCGAACGTCTGCACCGCATCCGCGATACCAACGACTGGAAGCAGTTCCACAGCCCCAAAAACCTGGCCATGGCTGCCAGCGTGGAAATGGCCGAGCTGGTGGAAATCTTCCAATGGCTGACCGAAGACCAATCTCGCCAGTTACCCGCTGACAAACTCGCCCACGCCGGCCAGGAAGTCGGCGATATCGTGCTGTACCTGCTGCTGTTGTGCAGTGAGCTGGGCCTGGACATGAATGAGGTGGTGCGCGCCAAACTGGCTGACAGCGAACGGCGGTTTGCCCATGAGTGATCGTCATTTCGACCAGTTGGCTACACGCTTTGCAGAGAAAATCTACGGCGGTGCCAAAGGCGCAATCCGCCTGGCGGTGCTTCAGGCCGACATGGCCGAAGCCCTGCCGGAACGCCCGTTGCGCGTGCTGGATATCGGCGCAGGCCTGGGGCATATGTCGCTGTGGTTGGCCGAGCGCGGCCACCTGGTGACCCTGGCCGAACCCGCCGAGCCGATGCTTGAGGGTGCGCGCCAACGCTTCGCCGAGGCCGGGCAAACGGCGACCTTTATCCAGGCGCCCTGGCAAGACCTGCTTGGCCAGCTCACCGAACCTTACGATCTGGTGCTGTGTCACGCGGTGCTGGAATGGCTGGCCGAACCCCATGCGATCCTGCCGGTGCTGCACCAGCTGACCGTGCCCGGTGGCTGGCTGTCCCTGGCGTTTTACAACCGTGATGCGCTGATTTATCGCAACCTGCTCAAAGGCCACTTCCGCAAAATGCGCAAGAACGACATGGCCGGCGAAAAGCAGAGCCTGACCCCGCAACAGCCCCTCGACCCCCGCGAATTAGCGGCGCAACTCGACGGGCTTTGGCAGGTCGAAAGCCAAAGTGGTGTGCGGGTTTTTCACGACTATATGCCGGTGGAATTCCAGGCCCGCGCGGATTTACAGGACCTTGTAGAGATGGAACTCGCTCACCGTCGTCACCCAAGCTTTGCCGGACTTGGGCGTTATTTGCACTGGATCTGCCGTCCGGTTTAAGCGGCCCAGCCTGCGGAGGTCGAAATGCGTCGTCTCTGTTTGATTTTGTTATCCCTTGGGCTGGGCGCGTGCTCCAGCCCTAACCCTTATGTGGCGGCTTCTGCGCCCATGCCACCGGCGCCGGCCCAGGCAGCCACTACGTTCGATGCCAGTGCGTACCCTGCGCCGGTACGCGACTACGGGGCCTACCGTAATTGGGCCTGGCGCAACGGCCAACTGCCGGCGGGCTCGGCATGGGCTGATTCGGCGCAGATTGCCGAAGCCGTCAGCGGCGCCCTCGACCAGCGTGGCCTGCGCCCTTTGCACGACAACCGGGCGCCCGACCTGCTGGTCAGCGCGGATGTGCGCCTTGAGAAGCGTCTCAAGCAAGTCCAGGACGATTATGGCTACGGTTACGGCGGCTATAACCGCTACGGCAATGGCTATGGCATGTACAACTCGGCGCCGATCGTGCGCACCTACGAGGTGACGGTTGCGGTGGTGCGGGTCAACCTGTTTGATGCCCGCAGCGGTCAGCCCGTGTGGAGCACCAGTGCCGAAACTGCCAGCCAGGGCAGCCTGAGCGAACGTGCTGACGCTTTGCGCCAGGCCGTGCAAAAGGCCATGACCGCTTACCCGCCCAGTTAACCGCTATTCTCATTTCAAGCGCAGTTCGCTCTTTGGAGAAAACCATGTTTCGTCGCATCGCTATGCTCGCTTTTGTCGTGCTGCTGGGCGGTTGCCAGACCAACCAGGTCAACCACGATTTTGACGCCAGCCGAGACTTCGGCGCCTACCGCAACTGGGCCTGGAAAGATCCGGCCCTGCAATACCGCCCAGATGATCCACGGATCAAGAGTGACCTCACCGAACAACGCATCCGCCAGGCGGTAGGCGAGCAACTCGACCAACGGGGCCTGCGCCCAGCCGCAGCGGGCACCAAGGCTGACCTGATCGTTCAGGCCTACCTGATCGTCGAAGACCGCCAGCAACAAGTCACCACCAATTACGGCGGCGGCTGGGGTGGCCCGTGGAACGGCTACTGGGGTGGGCCGATGTACAACGAAACGCGCAACATCACCTACAAAGTGGCGACCATCCAGATCGACCTGCTCGATGGCAAGGACGGCAAACTGGTATGGCGCGGCAGTGATGAACATATGATGGGCAGCACGCCCAACCCACAGGACCGCAACAACGCGATCCGCACGACGGTGACGCACATCCTCTCCAGCTATCCGCCGCACTGACTTCAGCCGCCGCGATTTGTGGCGCTTGGCCAGCGCACATTCCAAGCCTTGTCTACACTCCACAGCACCTACGGAGAGTAAGCGCTAAGGAGTGCTCGATGTCTCCCGGACTTCGTTGCAGGCAGCGTGGTGCGATCGGCTTGATGGCGGCCTTGACGCTCGGTTTGGCGTTGGTCTTCTTACTGCTGGTGGTCGACAGCGGGCGGCTCTATCTCGAAAAGCGCAAGTTGCAAGGCATTGCCGACATGGCCGCGCTGGAAGCTGTCCAGCGCAATGGCGATTGCCTGGCCGCGAACAACAACACCGCCACCACCTACGCCGGCGCCAGTGCGGTGCGCAACGGCTACATCATTCCCCCCGCCAATGCACTGGACGTGCGCTGTGGTTCGTTGACCACGGCGGCTTCGAATCTAAGGGTGTTTTCCGCAGATGCCACCAAGCGCGATGCGATTCAAGTGATCGCCTCGCGCCCGGTGTTGACCAGTGTCGCCGGTGGTATCTGGTCGATGTTCAATGGCGGCGCCTACAGCCTGACCACCCTGTTGACGGCCAAGGCCGTGGCCGCGCCGAAGATTTTGCCGCCCCAGGCACAATTGACGATCAAGTCCACGTTGGTGACGGTCAACTCTACCGATTCCGCCGCGCTGAACCTGCTGTTCGGCAAGTTGTTGGGCGGTAACCTGTCGCTCGATGTGGCGGGTTGGCAGGGGTTGGTGGACACCGATCTCAACCTGTTGAGTTACCTGAACCAGTTGGCACTGAACGTGGGCGTCCAGGCGGGCAATTACGACGAGTTGCTGGCCAAGAACCTCAAGCTCGGTCAACTGATCGATGCGGCGGTAACCGTGCTTCAAGCCGGGTCGGGTACCGCGACGGTGGCCGCCTCAGGGCTTACGAAGATCAATGCATTGGTGGGCAATCTCGACGTGACGCTGGGCAGCCTGTTGCAATTGCAGACAGGGGCTGTGTCCGCCGGGCTTAACACCACGTTGAACGCGTTCCAGCTGGCTGAGGCTTTTGTGCAATTGGCCAACAAAAAGAACGGGGTGGTGGCTGCGGTGCCTGTGACCATTCCCGGTGTGACGGCAAATCTCAAGCTCAAGGTCATTGAGCCGCCCATACTGTCCGCGATCGGTGACCCCACCTATGCCAAGAATAAAACCGATGCGAGTACGCGGATTTATGTGCGCACGGCGCAGGTAAGCCTGGGGCTGACAGTGACGCTGCCGGTACTCAACATCCCTGCGGTGAATCTGGTTGTGAACGGCTTGGTCGCTCCGCTTACGGACGTGCTGAACAATTTGCTCAGCCTGAACCTGGCCGGGACTGTCAGTTCGCTGCTGTGTGCCGTGGGAGGCGTTCCTTGTCAGACCACAGACTTGAGGCTGCTGTCTTCCGCCACTAACCCGCCGGTTCCCAGTGTGGATGTGATTCTTGAGCTGGGCATTGCTGAAAGCTATGTCACAGGGTTTACCTGCGCGAGTGACGCGACCAAAACGCTGACCACCCAAACCAATGCGTCGGTGGTGAGCATCAAAATCGGCCAGAGCCCTACCCTGATCGATTCACTGGGAGCCAGCCCGCCGCTGGCGGCCGTGCCACCGCTGCCGGTGATCGATATCGGCGCGGTGACGTGCCTCAAGCCGCTGCTCGGGCTCGGCCCCACCGTCTGCGATTACCCTAATCGCAAAGCGTTTTATGGCGGGGGGATTGGGATGCTTATCGACCCCAGCGTGGGCTCAGTGACTTCGGCGGGTGGCGCTTACACCTACAACCAGCCACCAGAGATTAAGCAGCCACCGCTCTATCATTCGCTATCGACGGCTAGCCTGGTGACGTCCCTCGGACAGGCTTTGCAAACAGGGCTGAAATTCCAGGTTTACAAGCCCACGGGGTTCAATCTGCTGGGCGGGTTATTGGCAACCAGTGCGACGCTGCTTAACGATTTGAATAGCACACTGGGCAACGTCATCGGCACTGTCCTTAGCCCAATTGTCGACCCGCTGGTAAACGGCTTGCTGTACACCTTGGGCATCAACCTCAACAAAGTTGAAGTCGGCGCCAACCTCAGTTGCAGACCCCACGGGCAAGCGGCATTGGTGCTTTAAGCCTCCACGATCGGTAACTCCACACAAAACCTGGCGCCTTCTGCGCCGTTGACGACGCTCAGCCGGCCGCCCATGTTTTCCACAATTCCGTAGCTCACCGACAACCCCAGCCCCGTGCCCACGCCAATCGGCTTGGTGGTGAAGAACGGTTCGAAAATCCGTTCCAGCAGGCGAGGGTCAATACCGCCGCCGTTGTCCTCGACCCAGATCCGCACGTGGCGGCTGTCGTGCTCGCAATGCAGTGCGATCCAAGGGCGCAGTGCCGGGTTATGTTCGCGATTGCTCAGCAGTGCATCACGGGCGTTGACCATCAGGTTGATCAGTACTTGTTCCAACTGGTCGACGTAGCCTTTGACCTGCACGGTGAAGTCCACCGGGGTGACGCGCAGGTCCATGCCTTTGCCCTTCAAGCCTTCGCTGAGCATCGACAGCGTGCCCTCCACCGCCTGTGCCGGGTCGAAGGGCTGCTGCTCGATTTCCGAGCGGCGCCCAAACACCCGCATATGGTCCACCACCCGCGCCGCGCGCAGCACTTGGGCGTCGATGCGCTGAAGTTTTTCGGTGAGGTAATCGACGTCTGCGTTGCCGCTACTCAGGCGCTTGAGCACGTTGACGATGGCCATGCGCATCACGTTCAGCGGTTGGTTGATTTCATGCGCCAGGCCCGTAGCCATTTCGCCGAGGGTGGCCATCTTGGCGCTTTGGGTCAGCTGTTGCTGGGAGCGGCGCACTTCCGTGTTATCCCGGCCTACGGCTTGCACTTCCACCAGCGCGCCGCGCTCATCAAACACCCCGCGGTCCGACCAGACCCACCAGGCATGCTCGCGGCCAGGCAGTTCCAGGCTGATTTCGGCGGTGCTGACCGGGAACTCCGGAGTCAGTTGGTTGATGCGCTGCTCAAAGGCTTGGCGCTGCTCTACCGACAACCAATGCCCCAGGTTCATCCCCGGCAGCTGCGTGGGCAAACATTCCAGATAGTTGGCCAGCGGTGTGTTGCCGAAGGTCAGGGTCAGGTCTGGTCGGTAGCGGCAGATCATGGCCGGGGAGTCTTCCACCAGGATGCGATAGCGCTCTTCGCTCTTTTTGATCTGTTCGGCGGCCAGGGTCGCTTCGGTGACGTCCAGCCATAGCCCGACGGCCTCTACCGGTAGACCCAGTTCATCGCGCAGCAGCTTGGCTTCGTCGAGCAACCAATGGTCTACGCCGTGTTTATCGCGAACGCGGTAGCGGCTGCGCACGTTGCCTTCGCGAAGCAGTTGGCGAGTGCGCTCGAAGTAGAGGTCACGGTCATCGGGATGAATCCATTCGATAAGACTGGCCGGCGTGCATTCTTCGAGGGTGCGGCCAAGTAGAGGCAGCAGGCTGTCGCTGAAAAACAGCGGCTGCAGGGTGCCTTCGACATACCGTTGTACGTAGATGATTGCAGGTGAGCTGGCGATCAGGTTGTCCAGCCTTGCGTGAGCGGCGGCGGCTTGATGCTGCTGGTTTTTTATATCGCTGATATCCAGCATGAAGCCGATCAGCCGCCGTGTGCTTCCCACCCCTAACGCTTGGCCTTGAACGCGGTACCAAAGGGGGTTTTGTGCGGCGTCCATACGATGCAGACGTACGCTGGTGGACACCGGTTTGCTCGCTGTCTGCAAGTCTTGCAGGCGACTGGCGAGCTCCTGGCGGTCAGCGGGGTGGATCAGCATCAGCCAGTCTGTCAGGGCCATGCGCGGGGTGCTGTGGTTGGGGCTCAGGTGCTGTAACAACTGCGGTGCCAGCTGGATCTCTTCAGTGTCTGGTTGGAGTTCCCACCAACCGGTGCCCAGTAACCCCTGCAACGCTTCCAGCCGGTCAAGTTGCTGCTGATGACGCTGCTCGCGAAGGCGGCTGAGTAATGGGGCGGCGATGGCGGCGGTCAGTTGTAGCCAGTCACGGTCACTGGCCTTTTCTTCGCCGCGATAAAACCCGCAAAGCAGCCAGGCGGCAACGCCATGGTCGTCACGGTAGGGCACCAGGAAGCCTGCGGCATTGTTGAAAATGCCCTGCAAACGCGGGTGCTCGCTGTGGCCATGGTTCAGGGTCAGGTTCAAGGGGGTCTTGCCGTCGAGGCTGTCCAGCGCGGTTCCCAGGGGCTGTCCGTCGTGCCACAGGGCCGGTGCATCGTGTGCGCGATAGTGGCTGTGGATCAACCAACCCTGCTCCTGGCTATCGAGCAGGGCAATGGCGACACAGGGAATCTGCAAGCATTGCGCAATGCTTTGCAGGTTGTCTTGGAGCTCCTCGGGCAGGCGCGCCAGGCTGCAAACCCACAGTCGCTCACTGATCTGGGCACTCAGGTACTGATTCTGTTCGCGGGTTTCAGCTTGATTGCGGTGGGCAATCAAGTCGCCGATGTCGAGCAGTTGTAATACCCAGCCATCACCTTGAGGTTGAATCCAGCCTCGGGTTTGCAGGACGCGCCCCGCATGCGCCTTGAAATCCAGGTCCAGGGTTTGTCCTTGCCAGTCGCCGGGGCAGCCCTCGATCACCACGGCGCTGTGGGCATCTACATAGTCCAGCAGTGGCATCGGTTGTTGCGGGTCGGTTGTTTTCGCCAAGCGATGGCGCAGCGCGCCGTCGGTTTGCAGCACGCGACCCTGATTATCCAGATAAATGTGCAGGCCGGCGTTCGCGGGGGCGTGTGCTGGCGAAGCAGAGATACCCGGAGGACGGCCTAGGAGTCGATCGAAAAACCTTTCCCCCGAGTTCAAAACTGCAGGCTCGCTTGGGCCGAGAGTGTCGTAGGCAAGTTGGGCACAGTGCCGAAGCCCGGCAGGACCAGGAAGGGCAGAACGCTCTTGAGGTTGTCGGAGGGGTAATTGATTCGTACGGTCAGCATCCCGGTGCCCGAATAGTCTGCTGTGACATAGGCCGGTACGAATTTGAAGGCCGGCGGCAGCCACTGCAATTGCGCCTGGGCGGCACTGATCGCGCGGGTTTTCAGCGCATCGGTGTAGCCAGGCGTCGTAGGGTCAAGCGCCACGCCGCGTCTTACACCTTCTGCCGTTGCCTGGTTGAACGATTGCAGCAGCAGTAACGGCAGGCTGTAACTGACCAAACCATAAAACACGGCAAAAAAAATCATGAATACCATCGCGAACTCAAGCGCGGCGGCACCTTTCTGTTTTCTAGGGAGGCCCTTTTTCATGACTGCGTCTACCCTGACAACCACTACCTGATATCAGCATAGAATCATTCAGCGAAAAGGGATTTTTTTTACGTGATTCATAGCCTGTTGCTGTTTGTTTGGCTGGCGTTATGCGCCGTGCAAGATATCCGTCAACGCCAGATCGCCAACCGCCTGACGTGGGGTGGGCTGCTGCTGGCGTTGGTTTATTTGCTCTGGAGCGGGTCCACCTGGCTAGGGGCATCCGCTGCCGAGGGCGGATGGGCGTTTACCCTGGCGCTGCTGTTTACCTTGCCCGGTTATGCCTTAGGTCGGCTGGGCGCGGCGGATGTGAAGTTATTGGCGGCGTTGGCGTTGGCAACCAACAGCCAGTACTTGCTCGGCACGTTTGTCGGCGCAGGGCTGGCGAGCGTTGCGTGGTTGTTGGTGGCGCCCAGGATGTGGCCGCTGATGAATCAAGGAGTTAGAAGCGCTCTTTGTCACCTTGAGCCGCAGGCGTCAAACAAACAGCCATTTGCGCCCTTTTTATTCGTCGGATTTGTACTCGCTTGGGCTTGGATCCCATTAGTCGTGACGTAGCCTAGTGCTATGTACATAGTAAGAAAGTACGTCTACGTTTAAGGGTGAGTTGTACGGAAAATAAGCGGTTGGAATGGAACGGTTGGTCTTTGGCTTGCCCAGGCATGGAGTCGCGCGTGAACAAGCTTACCTCTCTAGTGAAAGTGCTCGTTGTCGATGATCAACCTTTGATCGTGGAAGAGCTGTGCGAATACCTCGAAAGCAGCGGCTATCGCTGCATCCCATGCCATTCCAGCCTCCAGGCTGTAAAACGTTTCAGCGAAGACGCTGACATCGGCCTGGTGCTGTGCGACCTGCATATGCCGGAAATGGACGGTATCGAGTTGGTGCAGGCGTTGCAGCGTTTGGCCGGTAAACAGCGTGCCTTTGAATCCATCATGCTGACGGGGCGCGCCGACAAACAAGATGTCATCAAGGCCCTGCGCGCAGGAATCGCGGACTATTATCAAAAACCGATCAATCTCCCCGAGTTGCTCGAAGGGTTGCAACGTCAGGAGGCGGTGCTGCAGGAACGGCATAAAAGCCTTGAGCTGGGGCACCTGAACCAGAAGCTGCAATACCTGTCGGCGTCCATCGATGACCTTTATCACGATCTCGACAAGGTGCGTAGCAACCCTCAATCCTCCATCAGCGCCACCGAGGCGCAGGGGGAGGGTGAAGCACTTGATGTGGAGATGCCGGTTATTTTCAAACAGCTGTCACCGCGTCAATTGGACGTTGCACGGCTGGTGGGCAAGGGGCAGACCAACTACCAGATTGCCTGTGAGCTGGGCATCACTGAAAACACGGTGAAGCTCTACGTTTCCCAGGTGTTGCGCCTCACCCATATGCATAACCGCACGCAGTTGGCGCTGGCGCTGTCACCGAGCAATTCGGCGATACGCCAGCGGGTGACCGCCCACTAGTTGCTACCGCTCGGCGAGGTACCGCCTTGTTTCTGATCGTAGTACTCAGGAATAGGGTGCTTGTAGCTCTCTATCAGGCGCAGCATGGCGCCCTCGCGTTCAGCGGGGGTCGCCTTCTGCGGCTTGGACGACGCCAGTTGGCCGCTGACCTGCAGCTGTAGCCAGCCTTCGGTCTGTTTCTGTTGAGGCGAAGACGGGCCGGGCTCAATGGCCATGGCGGTCAGTGGCAGCGTTGCCAGCAGCAGGTTGGCGAGCAATGCGAGTTTCATCTGGATTCTCCCTGATTGACTGACTTGATAGGCGCCTGCAAGGCATCTCTGACCGCCGCTATTTGATCCTTGGCGGGCGACGCAGGCGAACGCTTGAGTTGCTGCGCCCGGGCCTGGGCCTGGCTGACTTGAACGGGGCTCAACCCCATGCGACTGACCACTTGCGCGGCCTGCCCCCAGTTGTCCTGGTAGATCAGCAGGGTGACCAGGTTAATGGCGGCCAACTGATTGCTCTGGTTGAGCTCCATGGCGGTGAGGAACTCGAAACGTGCATCGTCCATACGCAGTTGGTTGAGGTAGACCACTCCTAAGTCATTGCGGATTTTTTCATCGGTAGGCGAGAGCTGGGCGGCCCGTTGCAAATGGGCCAGGGCTTTACCGTTGTCGCCCTTGGCGACGGCGAGTTGCCCGAGTCCATGTTCGCCTTCAGCCGACAAGCATGTACCCAGCAGAGTTTTGTACAACGGCTCTGCGTCGTTGCGCCCTAACAGCCGGTAGACCTTTGCTTTGCGCAAGCGTACTTGAGGCAAGGAGTCCGGCAGATTTTGCAGATTGGCCAGGCTGGCGTGCAGCTTGCCGTCGTTGGCCATGTCGTCGGCGAGGTTCAGCGAAAGCTCCTGGTCGGCGCTGGGCTTGGAGCAACTGCCGTTAGCGGCGAACCCGGACCAAGGCGTCTGGCCCAGGTTCGCGCAGCCGCTCATGAGCAACAAACTGCACGCGGCAATCAGTGTTTTCATCGGTTGTCCTTTCAAGGCCCCATGGCCTTCGAGATGGCGATAAAGCCGGGACCGGCCAGTACGATCAGTAACGCCGGAAACAGAAAGACCATCATGACCACGGACATCTTGGCCGACATCTTGGAAATGTATTCCTGCATGCGCGTCAGGCGCCGGTCGTCCAGCAGTTGCTTGAGTGCCTGCAGCGACTTCATGGCGCCGCCGCCCTGATGCAGCAGCTGTTGCAGAATCGTGCAGGTGTCGCTGAACTCATCGACGCTCAGCATCAGGCTGGTTTTGTTCAACTCTTCGCCAAGCTCCAGGCCCGAGTCCACCCTGGCCAGCACAATGCGCAATTCCGAAGTGAGTACCGGCAGCAGCTTTTGCGCTTCTTGGGACATCACGCGCAAGGTTTGCTCAACGGCCATGCCGGATTCAAACAGGATGCGCAGCAGCGGAATGAAGGTCGAGATTTCCTGGGTGATCTGCTCCTGGCGCCGTTTGGCCAGCGACGCGAGCACGCGCTTGGGCAGCAGGTAACCGGTGGCCAGCCCGAGGAAGGGCGCTAGCCAAACGGGGTCCGCATCAGGGAAAAACACGCTTTGTATCAGCAGCGTCAGGCCCAGCAGTACCAGTGGCGCGCCCACTTGGCAGGCGGCGAACATCGAGCGCTGCCCGGCCTTGCGCCAGCCAATACGGTTGAGCAGGGTTTGGGTTTCGTTGTCGAGGCTGATGGTGCGTTGGCCAATCCGGGTGTTGCCCAGCGTGCGCAACCATCGGCCTATCTTGTCTTCACGCTCGGTCTCGCCCTGCAGCCGCGAGGTGACCACGCGCTGTTGACGACGGTGAGCGAGGACGTTACCGACCAGCAGTAACGTCGCCGCGAAAAACAATACTGCGCTGATCAACATGGCCATGTCAGACGCTCCTCAGCATGCGCCACAGGGCGATGCAACCGAAGACCTGCATGGCGAAGGCACCAATCAACATCCACCTGCCGCTGTCATCGGCCCACATACCCACCAGATACGTTGGGTTGGTCACCAGGAAGTAACCGGCCACGCTGATCGGCAGCAACGCCAGCACCACGGCGGTCACGCGAGTCTCCCCCGTCATCGCCCTGAGTTGGCGAGCGCCCTGGTCCCGTTCGCGGATCATTTTGATCAGGTTTTCCAGCAACTCGCTGGCGTTGCCGCCATAGCGATGATTGACCTTCAACCCCAGGGCAAAGAGGCGCAGCTCATCCTGTTCGTAAAACTCGGCAAAGTCGTGCACCGCATCCGGCAGGCTGACCCCGAGGATGACATTGCGCTTGATGCGTCCCATGGACTTCTTCAGCGGGTCATCACTGGCTTCAATGCCACCCAGCACGGCGTCCGCCAGCGTGCGGCCGGATTTGAGGCTGCGTACGGCGTGATCCAGCAACTGAGGCAACTGCTCAATCATCCGACGCAAACGGCGTTGATAGCGCAGGGCCAGGTAGAACCGCAGGATCAGTGGCGGCAGTACGACCATCGTCAGCAAGCCCAGCCATTCGGCAGCCAGGAAACCGAGCGCCACGCCAAAGCCCCAAAGCATGAGCCATAGCCCCAGGCGTTCGGTGGGCTTGCCCAGACCGGCACGAATGAACATACGTTCAAGGCTGGTCACGACGGCCTTGTCATTCACTGCCTTAGGTTGGCCCTGGCCCAGTCGCTCCATCACACGCTCGGCCTGTGCCTGGCGCAAGCCACTGCGCATCATGTGCGTCGCCAGCAACAGCATGCCCAGAGAGATCAATGCGAGCAGGATCGGACCGATCATCAGGCGGCTCCTACAACGGCAGCGGGATTTCGCGGCGCAGTTTGTCGCCGGCGGGGTTGATGGCTTCGCGCAGGAAACCGAAGCCGGTGCGCTTGTCATGCCGGAACAGCGTGTTGGTGACGTACACGTCATCACGCACGCCCACGACTTCCACCACTTCACTGACGCAACGGCGACCGTCGGGCAAACGCGTCAGTTGGATCACCACATCCAGTGCCGCGCAGATCATCTGGCGCAGGGTTTTCTCCGCGACCACGCGGCCGGTGAGTCCAACCAGCGTCTCCAGGCGCAGCAGCGCATCCTGTGCGTTGTTGGCGTGCACGGTGCTCATCGACCCGTCGTGGCCGGTGTTCATCGCCGTGAGTACATCGAGCACTTCCACGCCACGAATCTCCCCCAGAATGATGCGGTCCGGGCGCATCCGCAGGGCGTTGCGAATCAGGTCGCTGGCCTTCACTTCGCCGTGCCCTTCGGCATTCGGCGGGCGGGTTTCCAGGCGTACTACGTGGGGGTGGCCCAGTTGCAGTTCGGCCACATCTTCGATGGTGACGAGCCGCTCATGGGGGTTGATCAGTTGGCTCAGAATGTTCAGCAGCGTGGTTTTACCGGTGCCGGTACCGCCGCTGATCAAGATGTTGCAGCGCTTGCCCACGGCCTCTTGGAAGAACTCGAAAATCAGTTGATCGATGGTCTGCATGGCCATCAGGTCGCTGCTTTTGAGCATGTCCTTGCGAAACTTTCGGATCGACAGGCAGGGGCCGTCCAGGGCAATCGGAGGAATGATCGCATTGACCCGACTCCCGTCCGGCAACCGCGCATCGACCATGGGTGACGACTCATCCAGTCGTCGCCCCAAGGGTGCGAGGATGCGTTGCATGACCCGCTCCACATGGTGGTCGTCGATGAAACGCAGGTCGCTTTGGTGCAGCAGGCCGTCGCGTTCGACGAACACTCGGTGCGGGCCGTTGACCAGGATTTCAGTGACGGATGTATCGCGCAGCAGCACCTCAAGCGGCCCGAAACCGGTGAGTTCGTCGACGATTTCTTCTGCCAGGCGCTCCATTTCATAGCGGGAGATCGCCAGGTGCATGCGGGTGATGTACTCGGCGACTTTATCCATCACAAATTGCGCCAAAGATTGGCGCGTGCCTTCCAACAGGTTTTTCCCCGACTCCTCTATGGCATCGATGATGTAGCGGTGCAGGACCAGTTTGAGGCCGTCGTGATCGGTGTTGTCGACGGTGCCGCGTAAGGGCGAACCGAACAGTTTATCGCTGCTCATTTCGTACTCCAGAGACGGGTAAGCCAGTTGGCCGGTGGTTTCTCAAGGCCTTCGGAGCGTTTGGCCAGGCGCTCGCCAAGGGTGCGCAGGCCTTGGGTGAGCGGCTCGCGGGGCGATAAGGCGAATAAGGTCTGGCCCTGATTTTTGGCATTCAGGCGGATTTCCGCGCTCAGGGGCAGCACGGCAATCACTTCCAGGCCGAAGGTCTTGCCCAGCGCTTCGGCCTCCGGTGCGGCGCCTTTGATGTAGCGGTCGACCAGCAGACGGCCGTGCTCCAGTTTCATGCCTTTTTCACGCCATCGATTGAGCACCGCCAGGTTGCGTCGGCAGTCGAGCACGCTTTGATCGGTGCACCACAGCAACTTGTCGCAATGGCTGACGAAGGTGCGCAGCGCTTCGCTGTCCGGCTGGCCGGTTAGGTTGACGACAATGTGCTGGAAGTGTTGGCGCAGGGCGCTGAGCAGCATGTACAGCTCGGCAGCGCTGGTTTGCTCCAGCGATTCGTCGCCGTCGGTGTAGGCCAGAATGCGCAGACCAGCCTCGGCCGAGGTAAAGGCGCTGTTGATCAAGGTGGCATCCAGGCGTCGTAAGTGGCGCAGGGCATCACCGAAGTGAAACGAGCTTTCCAGGCCCAACAGCGCCAGGCTGTCGCCCCGAGGCAGTCCCAAATCCAGTACCAGGGTTTGCTGCCCGCTTTTTTGCACCACTTGCGCCAGGTGGGTGGCCAGTAACGCGCCGTCGGTACCGCACTGGGTGCCATAGAGCACCGTCAGGCCACCCAGGTGAGTGGTGTGGCTGACCGTCGGCAGGCGCTTGCTCAGGCGTCGAACCAGGCCGGCCACTTCACTGGAACGCGAGCCATAGGCGACAAAGTCGCGGGCGCCGGCCCGCATGGCATTGAGTACGAGTTGATTGTCCATGCCGTCGCCCAGCGCGACGATGGCCAACATGGGTTTGGCCTCCAGTGCCCCTTCAATCAGGGCACATTGCGTGGTGACGTTTTCACGGTCCAGGCCGATGAAGACCAGGTTGGCGAAGGTCACGTCGACCAGTGCCAGCAGTTCGTCCAGACTGCCGCCGCCGGCACTGACCACTTGGCCCAACGGTGCAAGCGCGCCCTGAAGCCACTCCAGATCGGTGCTGTTACGCGTTATTGCCAGAAACGTTTGGCTCAGGCTTTCGCTCATTGGGACAGCCCCGTGCGACGGTCGAAGTTGCCATTTTCAAGGAAAAACAGGCGGTACCAATTTGGGTCGTAGCTGCGCAGCTTTTCGCCGGGCAGGGACGGCAACTGCGCATCGGCCGCCAGGGGTTGTACGAGGTGGGGGGTGACGATCATCAGCAACTCTTTTTCCTCGCGGCTGATGTTGGAATCGCGGAAGAACGCACCCAGGATCGGGATGTCGCCCAGGCCGGGAAATTTGTTGATGGTGGAACGGTTGTTGGTACTGATCAGGCCACTGATGACGAAGCTTTCGCCATCGGCCAGGGACACGCTGGTGTCGGTGCGACGCACAGTGAGTGCGGGTACCTGAATGCCCTGGATCTGCACGGCGTTGCTGTAGTCCAGTTCGCTGACCTCCGGTGCGACCTTGAGGGTGATGCGGTTTCGATCGACCACGGTGGGGGTCAGGGTCAACCGAATACCAAACTCCTTGTACTCGATGGAGATGGTGTCGCTGCCGGCGCTGGGCACCGGAACAGGCACTTCGCCCCCGGCCAGGAACGTTGCGCTTTGCCCGCTCAGGGCGACCAGGCTGGGTCGCGCCAAGGTGTAGGCAAAACCGCTGCTTTCCAAGGCATTGATCATCGCCGACACGCGCCCGCCGCCGAAGCCGATATTGAAGTTGGAGGCGCTCACCGGCAGAGCCAAGGTGTTAGCGCTGGGCACCGCGAGGTTGGGGCTGCCGATCAGGAAGTTTTTGCCAATCCCCAGGATCGAGGTGCTTGCCTCCTTGAGCTTGGTGCGACTGACTTCGACGAAGCGGATATCGGTCTGTACCTGGCTCGGCAGCAAGGGGTCGTCCGAGGGGGACAGCGACAAGCTGGTTAACGCTGAAGTGGCTTTGCCTTTGACGAACACCATGCTCTGGCGTGGGGTGTTAGAGCACGCGGTCCAGATCATAAGGCTGGTGGCGCCTTGGGAGATGCCAGTCAGCAGGAACGCCTGGTTGCCGTTGACTTGAACGTCGGCGATTTTGGGGTCGCCGACCGCCAGGCGGGTAATGGCAACCGGGGATTGCATGGCTTGTTGCATGCCTTCACCGACTTCGAGCGTCGCAGGAAGCTTGCCCAGGCTGGCGCAGTTGCCCGGTGCTGCCTGTGCGAGCGCGATGGGCAGCGTCAGGGTGACGAGGGCCCAGAACGCTCGTGAAAAAAACCTCAGGGAACGACTGCTCATTCAAGGCATCCTTAGCGCTATCTGGGCGTTTGTTGAGTAACCTGGTTGCCGCGTATCACCTCGACACCCGAGCGACGTGGAGCGCTGGTGGTGGCCGATGGGCTGAAGTTGCTGGTGGGTGGTGCAGTAAAGGCCAACTGATTGAACTGGTAGAGGTCGCGCTTGGCGTTGTCGAGGTTTGCCGCTGATTCATTGGTGCCCGACCAGTATTGGCTCAAGCGTTGTTCGTCAGCGCTGCGCAGGGCCAGGCGCATTGCACCGGCTTGCGTGGCAAGCACCAACCGACTCATCAGTTGTTCTGGAACGGCCAGCAACACGGTGCGCGCACTGGCACGGCTCTGTTGTTGCTTGGCTTTGTCTTCGGCCGTTGTTGCTACAGGGGAGCCGGGTTTACCGTCATTGGTCAGCCCGAGTTGGTCACCCACTCCAAGCAGGCGAAGTGCGGGGACTACGGTTTGCGCCGAGGGTTGCGGGTTACCGTTTTCCTGGCGCAGGTACAGCATCACGTCAACATAATCACCCGGGTTCAATTGCCCAGCGGCGCCGGTTACTTCATCCACGGCAACGGCCAGCGCGCGTTCGTCAGAGCGGATCATCCGGGCGAGGCTTCCGCCAGCCTCGAAGCTTTGTTCGGTCAGCCAGGTTCCGGCTTCCAGGCTGCGCCAAGGCGTGCGTCCGATGGCTTGCTCCAGCGTGGTGAGGCTGCCAGCCGGTGCAGTGCGCAGTTTTTCCAGGGTCAGGTCGGCGGCGGTGAGGGCGACGAAGGGCGGCACGTCGTGGGCCAGTACCACCACGGGTTGACGTGTCGGGTCTTCGACGGGGGCCACTGAAGAGGGGTTGGCAACGGGCTGAGCAACCACGGCGGCCGCCGGTTCCGGACGGCTCAACACGAGGCCCCAATAACCGGCAATCAGCGCTCCCAACAAGAGCAACCCGGCCAGAATCATACTGATGCGACTGCTCATAAAGGCTCTCCCTTTCCCACTGCAGAACCTGCTGTCTGGTCCATCCAGCACTGCGCAATCAGTTCACTATCAAGGTCTAACTATTTCGCTATTTGAAGGTAGTTCAGCTAGGACGAAATGCCATTACTCCTTGGAAAATTTCTCTTCATTAGTGGGAAATAAGGTTCTTCAGGCGTCATCGATTTGGCTACTACTTTGTGATTAGTCGCTTATTACAGTTGTTGGGAGTGGATTTGCCGACAATGCTCTAATGGCACAGCGAGATCATGCTGTAGCCCAGCTACATCAGCGCCCGGAGCGCAAAGGAGAAGTCAAATGTTCCTTGACGTCATTCGCAAGGTGTTTATCAAAATCCAGATTTTGTCTTACGGAAGAGAGGGGGCCTCCGGTATCGAATATGCAATTGTCGCGGCGATGTGTGCAGCGGTGATCGGGCTGTTCATGACGCCCATCAGCACTAAAGTGAAAGCCATTTTTACATCGATTCAGACCGGTATCGGCACTTGAGCTTTTAACCCTTGTTGGAGAGTCGCATGTCAGCAATTGGCAAGGTGTTCTTAAAGCTTCAACTGATGGTCTGCGCCAGGGATGGTGCTTCCGGTATTGAGTACGCCATTGTGGCTGCCATGTGTGCAGCTGTGATCGGTATCTTCATGACGCCCATCAGCGACAGAGTCACTGCGCTGTTCAAGTTGGTCGAAGCCAGTATCTTGTCCACTTGATCAATGGCGCGATACGACTACCCTGAGTGCACGTTTAGTATCAGGATCCTTACATGAGCCCCATGTCGTCCCCCCGGCAACAAATCCTGTTAGTGGACGACGAAGAGGACGCGCTGATCGAGCTCGCCGAATCCCTCGGAAACGAGGGGTTCGTGTGCTTCACGGCAACATCCGTCACCTTCGCCCTGCAAGAGTTGACACTTCACCCCGATATCGCCTTGGTCATCACCGACCTGCGCATGCCCGAGGAAAGCGGTATCTCCTTGATCAAGCGCCTGCGCGAACACACCTCACGCTCGCACCTGCCGGTGATTGTGATGTCCGGTCATGCCGAAATGGATGACGTCAGCGACATGCTGCGCCTGCAGGTCCTGGATCTGTTTCGCAAGCCGATTTACCTGGTGCGGTTGATTGATACGTTGGACAGCTTGTTTCCTCTCAGCAAACGGTAGGGCTTTTGGGGACTGCTGCGCAGTCGAACACGAGCAAGCCCGCTCGCCACAACAAGCCCTCTTACCACAGCAAACTCGTCTGCCGCAGAACCCCGCTCAGCCTAAACTGAGCGCTGTAGGCCGTGTCAGAGTTGATAGCTGAAACTCAAGGTATACCGCGGCTGGCGGTTGAGGCTGTCGAGGGCCTCGTCCGACATCGGCTTGGCCGCTTCGAGCGCGATGTTGTAATACTTCGCGTCGCCAAAGCGCAGGCCCACGGCGGCTGAAGACAGGTTGTTGCCTTTGATGGGCTGGTCGTTGAACCAGGTCTTGGCACGGTCGAACACGATGTAGGGTTGCAGGATTCTCACCCACTCGCCGGCACGGTTGTAGCTGTAGTTGACCTCATAGGCCATGCCCCAGCCCTTGTCGCCCGAGCCTTGATCATCGGGGTAGCCACGACCGAAGTTCTGCCCGCCGAAGGTGGCGCGCTCGCTGTCGGGCAAGGTGTCGTCACTCCAATAGAGCGCTCCTGACAGCACGCCCTGAACGTTGCCGAACAGCTTGTTGCTTTGCACGCCCGACAGGCGCAGGCGGAAGAAGTCCAAGTCAGGTTTGAGGCCTTCGAGGTCGCTGCGTGTCTTGGCGCCCATGCCGTCGATGCCTTGGTACAGCCCCGCGCTGAGGATGCGCAGTTGGTCGGCGTCGGCCTTGCGCCAGTCGCCTTCGAACGCCACGGCGCGCAGGTTGGTTTCGATGTCAAAGCGCTGGGGGAATCCCACCAGTTGATAGCGGGTTTTCTGGTCGACCCCATAGAACCGCGTGCCCAGGGTCAACGACTCGGTGGGCGAGGCGATCATCGGGTGACTCAGGCCAATGGAGAATCGGTCGATTGCCTGATGGGGCTTGAGTTCGAAGCCGCCGCCCAGTTGCAGGTTGGTGCCGGGGTCGGCGCGATAGCGTTCACCGGATAGCACCAGTTGGGTGCCCTCGGCATTGACGAATTGGCTGTAGGCGGCGCGGTAGTAGTGTTCTTTGTCGTCGCCCGGTGGGAACAGGCCGCTCACGCTCAGTTGTTCACCCATGGCGGTCTGGGAATTGCTGGTGGCGGTTAACAAGGCTTGCGTGCCGCCACGACTGGCCTGGTTGAGGCTCATGCTGGTGGTGAAAGGCTTGCGGCTGGCAGTGATCTGCATGTGGGTGCCGCCGTCGGTGGTGCCAGGTGGCGGCACTTGCGCTTGCAAGGTGACGCCGGGGATCGCGCCCATGAGTGTGGTGTAGCGCTCGAAGGTTTTACGGGTCAGTGGGCGCTCGGCCTTGAGTTTGTCGGCGAGCTTTTCGACGTAGGACGACACTGAGCCAATATCGCCTTGTACTTGGTAATCGCGGATATAACCCTCCACCAGAATGACGTGCACCAGGCCGTCATCGAAGCGTTGCTCCGGCAGGAACGCATAGGACAGTAGGTAGCCGTCTGCCTGGTAGCGCCGGGTGATGCTGCGTGTCGCCTCGATCAATTGGGCCAGGTTGGTTTCGTGGCCGATCAAGGGCTCGAACGCCAGGGCAACGTCGTTGAGCGGGTAGACCGTGCCGCCGTCGATCTGCAGTTTGCGAATGGTCACCTTGGTGTCCATCAGTAACGGTTGCGCCTCACTCGCCGCAGGGGTGGGCAGCTGCGTTTGCGGGGTGTTCGGGCGGTAGGCATCGGCGGGCAGATTGGGCACCGGCAGGTTGCGGATGGTGTCGTTGCTATTGAGGAAGCTGGGCAGGGTATCGGCGTGGGCGTAAGCACTGAGGGTGAGCAATAACAACGGTGTCAAAGCGCGCATAGGACACTCCATGGTCAAAGCAGCAGCGTTTTGCAGGTGCCCGCCGGGCTCTGGAGGCGCGGTTCGGGTGTTTTTCAGGGGCCGTTCAGTGGCCCTAAAAAAAGACGAGAGATTTATTAGATCTCTCGTCTCAACCAAGCGTAGGCGCTGTAGGTGAGGCCGTCTAATCGGCCAGGTGCAATTCTATTTTTTGCCGGTGAGCCCACCGAGCAACCCCCCCAGGCCACCGCTGGTGCTGGCCCCGGCACTGGCACTGGCGCCGGCAGATGCGCTGCCGCCCAGGTTCAAGCCGCCGCCGAGCAACCCGCCGCCGCTGGTACCGCCGGTGACCAGGCCACCCACCGACGCCACGGTGCCGCCGACAGCGCTCACGGTGCCGCCCAGGGCGTTGGTGACCGGGTTGGCATTGGCGCCGCTGATTTTGCCGCCCAGGCTGTTGACGGCGCCGCCGACGTTAGTCACCAGGCCATTGACTGGCGCGCCCAGGCCGGTGGCGTTGCCGACGTTTTGGGTCAGGCTGGCGATGCCACTGGTGGCAGGGTTAAGTGCGCTGCCGAGGTTGGTGGTCACCGCCATGATCGGAGCGCCCGCGGCGGTGTTTGGAGTGCCGCTGCCGCCCAGCAAGGTGCCCAGAGATGCTACCGTGCCGCCGGCGCTGGCGCCGGTGACGCCAGCAGCGCTCACCACGCCATTGGTATTGCCGGCGTTGAGGCCGTTGCCGGCGCCGGCGATGACACCACCGATCAGTTCCGGCAGACCGAGTTTGACGCCACTGCCGCTACCGCCGCCGTTGCCGGTGGCTGGGTCGACATAGCCGCTTGCGGTGCCGACCACGGTGCCGACGCCATTGAGCAGGTTACCCACGGCGCCGGTCACAGGGTTACCGGTGCCGCCAGCGCCGGCGACTTTATCGCCGAGGCCATCGACGGTGCTGCCGACTTTATCCAGCAGGCCGCCGACCGGGCTGTCCAGGCCCGTTGCGTTGCCAACTTTGCCGGTGGTTTTTTCCACCAGCGAGACGACCGGCACCAGCACTCGGGCGCCCACGGCATTTGTCACATTGCCCAGCGGGCCGGTGGTGCTGGCGGTGCTCAGGGTATCGCCGAGCATGGTCACCACGTTGCCGACTTTGTCGACCGCGCCGCCCACCACTGGCGCAGTTGCGCTGACCACGGGTACTTTACCCAGCAGCGTGCGCACGTTAGCGCCGGTGGTGCTGACGCCATCGCCCAGATCGGAAACACCTTGGCCTACGCCGTCGAGAGTGTTGCCCAGTGCATTGCTGTCAGTGCCCAACGAGCCGAGCCCATCCGACAGGCCGTTGCCGATGCTGCCGACCGCAGTGCCGGTGGCCACCACCAGACCTTGGGTGGTCGCGCCAACAATCGGCAAGCTGCCGAGGGTGGTGCCGAGACTGCTGACGGTGCCGCCCACGCCGGTCACGGTGTTGCCCAGCGTGTCGACGACGGTCGCGGTGACCAGTGGCGTGGTGGTGCCTCCACCGGTGCCTCCACCAGTGCCTCCACCGGTACCTCCACCAGTGCCGCCACCAGTGCCGCCACCAGTACCGCCACCGGTACCGCCACCGGTACCTCCGCCAGTACCTCCACCGGTTCCGGCAGTATCCGAAGAGGAGGAGCCGCTACTGTGATGCCCGCCACCACCGCTGCTGCAGCCACCGAGTGTCATTGCTATTGCCAGGGCCAACGCGGTACTTGCTTTCCAAAACACTACTTGAGTTTTCATGATTGAATTCCTTGCACCCGTACAACCTTAGTTGTCTTCAAACGCTCGTTATTTCTTGGGATAGCGATGCGTTTGTCCGTAGGTCTATAACAGACCCGGGTGCGTGTTCGCTCAAGGTTCAACTTGGTATTAACGATTTATATAGAGGGGGTTAAGTGTGTGCTTAATGACTAGTCGTAAGGGTATAAGGGGAGGGCGTATCAAGATGTATATATCTATTGAATCAGTCGCTTAGATAAACAAATAGCGGACTTTTTCAAGTCCGCTATTACTTATGGCGTATATATACAATTAAGCAGGTTTTGTTATGCGATTGGCCGCCATTTCCCCACCATATGTTCAATATCCCCCGCGCCTTTCAACAGTAATTCGCCACTGGAACCGGCGGTGCTGCTGTGCAACGTCACTTCGCTGGGCAGGCGCACCGGTTTTTTGAATACCACTTCGATTTCTACATTGGCAGCGGGCAGGTGCTCACCGAGTGCGGCCAGTGTGCGGGCCTTGTTCCACAGTCCATGGGCGATGGCCTGGGGGAAGCCAAACAACTTGGCGGTCGGGGCACTCAGGTGAATCGGGTTGTAGTCGCCGGAGACCCTCGCATAGCGACGGCCGATATCCGAAGGGGCCTTCCAGCGGGTCAGTTCGCTGATGTGTGCAGGTGTGGGCTGGGTGTCATCGGCAGCTTCGCCTTCGAGTTTTACGCCTCGGCAGAGCATTCGGCTCTCGGCTTCCCACAGCACTCCGAGAGAATCTTCGACGGTGGTTACCACCTCAAAGGTTGCGCCCTTGGCGTGAGGTTGGAGGTTTTGCGCGTGCACGCTTATGAAGAGTTCGTTTACCCCGCCCAATGGGCGATGGATTCGAATGCAATTGCTCAGGTGGATCAACCCCAGCAACGGGAAGGAAAATGCCTTGGCCGTGAGCAACTGCATTTGCAATCCAAACGCCAGGATGTGTGGGTAGGTCGCCGGTAGGATCGGGCTGTCGGCAAAACCGCATACCTTGCGATACGCCGCGACGTCCTTGGGGTTGACGCTGACCCGGCAGCGCAGCCCCTGTTCAGGCAGTGTGCTGCCGGTAATCTTGCGCTTGAGCGCCGCTCGCCAATACAACGGCGGCAGAAACGGGGTATTGCCTAAGGTCTGCCATTCCATGCTCACGCTCCCAATAGACTTTGCCCGCACACCCGCAATGCTTGCCCGCTGACCGCGCCGGAACCGGGCTGGCCCAGCCAGGCCACAGCTTCGGCGACGTCCTGCGGCAAACCGCCTTGGCCCAGGGAGCTCATGCGGCGCCCGGCTTCACGCAGGGCGAACGGGATGTGTGCGGTCATCTGGGTTTCGATAAAGCCTGGCGCCACGGCATTGATGCTGATCCCGCGCTCCTTGAGCAACGGTGCCCACGCCTGCACCAGGCCGATCAAACCCGCCTTACTCGCGGCATAGTTGGTTTGCCCACGGTTACCGGCGATGCCGCTGATGGACGCCAGCACCACCACGCGGGCGTTGTCGTGCAGGCTGCCGCTGTCGAGCAGCGCTTTGGTCAATACCTGCGGTGCATTGAGATTGACCGCGAGCACCGCATCCCAATATTCCGGGGTCATGTTGGCAAGGGTTTTGTCACGGGTGATACCGGCGTTATGCACCAGAATATCGAGGCCATCGGGCAGGTGTTCGATCAACTGGCTGGCGGCGTCTTCGGCGCAGATATCCAGCACCACCGTGCGAGCACCCAGGCGCGCCGCCAGGGCTTCGAGGTCGGCCTTGGCCTGGGGGACGTCAAGGAGAATGACCTCAGCGCCGTCGCGGGTCAGGGTTTCAGCGATAGACGCACCGATGCCACGCGCCGCACCCGTGACCAGCGCCTTGCGCCCGGCCAGTGGGCGGGTCCAGTCCTCAACGGGCGTGGCGCAAGCCTCCAGGCGAATCACCTGGCCGGAAATGTAGGCGCTTTTCGGTGAGAGGAAGAAACGCAGCGCGCCTTCCAGCTGGTCTTCGGCACCTTCGCCGACGTAGAGCAATTGCAACACTCCGCCGTTGCGCAGTTCCTTGGCCAAGGAGCGGCTGAACCCTTCCAAGGCCCGCTGGGCGCTGGCGGCAAACGGGTCGCTGAGACTTTCCGGGGCGCGGCCGAGGATCACCAGGTGGGCGCTGTTATCGAGGTTTTTCAGCAGGGGCTGGAAGAACTCGCGCAGTTGCTTGAGCTGGTCGGTGTGTTGCAGCTCGCTGGCATCGAACACCACGGCCTTAAGCTTGGGGCCGTGCCCGGGAATCCACGTCGATGACTCGGCGCCGTAGGTATAAATCGCGTCGGTGAGTTTGTTGGCAAATGCCTGCACCTTGCTTGTCATGGCTCCACCGCCCAGCAGCAGTGCACCGTCTACCGGGCGTAGGCGTCCGGCTTGCCAGCGTTCCAGGCGTACCGGTGACGGCAGGCCAAGGGCGGCGACCAGGCGATGGCCGAGGCTTGAGTTGGCGAAGTCGATATAACGGTCAGACATGGAACGCTCTCCGAAGGCTGGGGTTCAAAGGTTGACCATCCCAGGGTAGCAGTCGTTCGACTAGGCTCAGTGATCAAGCCCATAACAGACAGAGGGAGCTTTCCATGACTCAATTGCGCCGTGTAGCGATCATTGGCGGTAACCGCATTCCTTTCGCCCGTTCCAATGGCCCCTACGCCACGGCGAGCAACCAGGCGATGCTGACCGCCGCCTTGGAAGGCTTGATCGAACGCTACAACCTGCACGGCCTGCGCATGGGCGAGGTGGCCGCCGGCGCGGTGCTCAAGCATTCGCGCGACTTCAACCTGACCCGCGAATGCGTGCTGGGCTCGCGCCTGTCACCGCAGACCCCAGCCTATGACATCCAGCAAGCCTGCGGCACCGGGCTGGAGTCGGCATTGCTGGTGGCCAACAAGATTGCCTTGGGCCAGATCGAATGCGGCATCGCCGGCGGGGTGGACACCACGTCAGACGCACCGATTGGGGTGAATGAAGGGCTGCGCAAGATCCTGCTGCAAGCCAACCGCAGCAAATCCATGGCGGATAAATTAAAAGTCCTGTTACAACTTCGTCCCCATCACCTCAAACCAGAACTGCCGCGCAATGGCGAGCCGCGTACCGGTTTGTCCATGGGCCAGCACTGTGAGTTGATGGCGCAGACCTGGCAGATCCCCCGGGCCGAGCAAGACCAGCTTGCGCTGGAGAGCCACCAGAAAATGGCGGCCGCCTATGCCGAAGGCTGGCACAACGATCTGCTCACCCCGTTTCTGGGCCTGACCCGCGACAACAACCTGCGTCCCGACCTGACCCTGGAAAAACTCGCCGCCCTCAAGCCCGCCTTCGAGCGCAGCGAAAAGGGCACGCTCACCGCTGGCAACTCCACACCGCTCACCGATGGTGCATCCCTGGTGCTGCTGGGCAGTGAGGCTTGGGCGAAGGAGCGGGGGCTGCCGATCCTGGCGTATCTGCGCGATGGCGAAGCGGCGGCGGTGGATTTCGTCAACGGCGCCGAAGGCCTGTTGATGGCTCCGGTGTATGCGGTGCCGCGTCTGTTGGCGAGGAATGGCCTGACGCTGCAGGACTTCGATTATTACGAGATCCATGAAGCATTCGCGGCCCAGGTGTTGTGCACGCTAAAAGCCTGGGAAGATGCGGATTACTGCAAGACCCGCCTGGGGCTGGACGCGCCGTTGGGCGCCATCGACCGCAGCCGGTTGAATGTGAAGGGCAGCTCCCTGGCCGCCGGGCACCCATTTGCCGCCACCGGCGGGCGTATCGTCGCCAACCTGGCTAAGTTGCTGGATGCGGCGGGCAAGGGCCGAGGGCTGATTTCGATCTGCGCGGCGGGCGGTCAAGGGGTGACGGCGATCATTGAGCGTTGATTGCAGCCGAAACTGGCATATAGGATGCATTCTTGAGTGGTCAAAGATCGGTAGCCCCTCCCACCGGCGAGCCGATTGCCGTATAACGAGTGCCATACGCGTATTTGGTAATAAAGGACCCACAATAAAAGCTGATGAAGACTCCTAAACGCATTGAACCCCTGATCGAAGACGGTCTGGTCGACGAAGTGCTGCGCCCTCTCATGAGTGGTAAAGAAGCAGCTGTTTATGTGGTGCGCTGCGGCAACGAATTGCGTTGCGCCAAGGTTTACAAGGAGGCGAACAAACGAAGTTTTCGTCAGGCATCCGAATACCAGGAAGGCCGTAAGGTCCGTAACAGCCGTCAGGCCCGGGCCATGGCCAAGGGCTCCAAGTTCGGTAAGAAAGAAACCGAAGATGCCTGGCAGAACGCCGAAGTGGCGGCACTGTTCCGCCTGGCCGGCGCGGGCGTTCGCGTGCCCAAGCCCTACGACTTCCTCGAAGGCGTGCTGTTGATGGAGCTGGTGGCCGACGAGTACGGCGATGCGGCGCCGCGTCTGAATGACGTGACACTGGAGCCGGACCAGGCGCGCGAATACCACGCCTTCCTGATTTCCCAGATCGTGCTGATGCTGTGTACCGGCCTGGTACACGGTGACTTGTCCGAGTTCAACGTACTGCTTACCCCCACGGGCCCGGTGATTATTGACCTGCCCCAGGCGGTGGATGCGGCGGGCAACAACCACGCGTTCAACATGCTGGAACGGGATGTGGGCAACATGGCCTCCTACTTCGGGCGTTTTGCCCCGGAGTTGAAGAAGACCAAGTACGCCAAGGAAATGTGGGCGCTGTACGAAGCCGGTACCTTGCACCCGGCCAGCGTCTTGACCGGCGAGTTCGACGAGCCGGAAGAGTTGGCGGATGTGGGCGGTGTGATTCGCGAGATTGAAGCGGCGCGGCTGGATGAAGAGCGCAAGCAAGCGATTCGGGCGGCAGATGATGCTCCGCCGAGCAAAGCGTCCGAAGAACCGCCACCGCCGCCTTGGATGCAATGATCTTCGGGTAAATGAAGATCAAAATGTGGGAGGAGGCTTGCTCCCAATAGCGGTGTGTCAGTTACAGATATTGAGACTGACCCACCGCCATCGGGAGCAAGCCCCCTCCCACATTGGTTTTGTAGTCAGTCAGTTAGAGCCTCACGCGCAGCAGCTTCCCGACGCCAACTCCTTGAGAATCGGACAATCCGGCCGATGATCGCCCTGGCAGTGCTCAACCAGATCTTGCAACGTATCCCGCAACTGCCCCAGCTCCAGAATCTTCTGGTTCAGCGCCTCGATATGCTGGCGCGCCAAGGCTTTCACGTCGGCGCTGGCCCGTTGCCGGTCCTGCCACAGGGTCAGCAGCTTGCCGACCTCTTCCAATGAAAACCCCAGATCCCGCGAGCGTTTGATAAACGCCAATGTGTGCAAGTCGTCCGGGCCGTACACACGGTAGCCACTGTCGGTGCGTTGGGCGGCTTTGAGCAGGCCGATGGATTCGTAGTAGCGAATCATCTTGGCGCTCAGCCCGCTTTGGCGTGCGGCTTGGCCGATGTTCATGGGCGTTGATCCTCCAGGTCAGTGGGTTTCCAGGTTTTCAACAACAGTGCATTGCTCACCACGCTGACGCTGGACAAGGCCATAGCCGCGCCCGCCAGCACCGGGTTGAGCAGGCCGAATGCGGCCAGGGGAATACCGATCAAGTTATACACAAACGCCCAGAACAGGTTCTGGCGGATTTTTGCGTAGGTCTTGCGGCTGATCTCCAGAGCGGCCGGCACCAGGCGTGGATCGCCGCGCATCAGGGTGATACCGGCAGCATGCATGGCCACGTCGGTGCCTCCGCCCATGGCGATGCCGATATCGGCCGCCGCCAGGGCCGGGGCGTCGTTGATGCCGTCGCCGACCATCGCCACCACGTCGGTTTTTTTCAGCTCGGCGACGGTGGCGGCTTTATCGGCGGGCAGCACTTCAGCGTGAACATCTTCGATGCCCAGTGCGTGCGCCACCACGCGGGCGCTGCCGCGGTTGTCGCCGGTGAGCAAGTGGCTGCTGATGTGCTGGGCCTTGAGTTGCTCAACGGCTTCCAACGCACCGGGTTTGAGGGTGTCGCCAAAGGCGAACAACCCGAGTACGCGCGGTTGTGGACCCTGTTCGATCAGCCAGGACAGGGTGCGGCCTTCGGACTCCCAATCGCTGGCGACACCTGCCAAGTCACCCGCGCTCAAGCCGATTTCTTCCAGCAGACGGCGATTGCCCAGTGCCAGTGGCCGACCGTCGAGGGTGCCGGCAATGCCGCGCCCGGTCAGGGATTGGCTGACGCTTACATCAGGCACCTTCAGCCCTTGTTCGCTGCAGGCATCCAACACGGCTTTTGCCAGGGGATGTTCGCTGCCGCGTTGCAGCGCGCCGGCCTGTTGCAGCAGCAGGGCTTGATTGCCATCCACCGCGACCAAGTGGGCGATTTTTGGCGTGCCGGAGGTGAGGGTGCCCGTCTTGTCGAAGACCACGGCGCTCACTGCGTGGGCGCGCTCCAGCGCTTCGGCGTCCTTGATCAAGATGCCGTAGCGGGCGGCGACACCGGTGCCGGCCATGATTGCAGTCGGCGTGGCCAGGCCAAGGGCGCAAGGGCAGGCGATCACCAGCACCGCCACGGCGTTGATAATCGCGGTCTCCAGCGACGCGCCGTACAGCCACCATCCCACCAGCGTGAGCACCGCCAGTACCAGCACGGTCGGGACGAAGACCTGGCTGACTTTATCCACCAGTTTCTGAATCGGCGCCTTGGCGGCCTGGGCGTCTTCCACCAGGCGGATGATGCGTGCCAGGACACTTTCGGCACCAAGGGCGGTGGTGCGCACCAGCAGACGACCTTCGCCGTTGATGGCACCGCCGGTGACTTTATCGCCGGGTTGTTTCGGCACCGGCAGGCTTTCACCGCTGATCAACGCCTCGTCGGCATGGCTTTGGCCTTCGATCACTTCACCGTCCACCGGGAAACGCTCGCCGGGTTTGACCAACACCAGGTCATCGAGCTTCAACGCGCTGATGGCGACGTCTTCTTCACGGCCATCCTGCACACGCAGTGCACGTTCAGGGCGCAGGGCTTCCAGCGCACGGATGGCGCTGGCAGTCTGGCGTTTAGCACGGCTTTCCAGGTATTTGCCCAGCAATACCAAGGCAATTACCACCGCTGAAGCTTCGAAGTACAGGTGCGGTGCCATACCCGCATGTGCGGTGAGCCATTCATAAATGCTCAGGCCGTAACCGGCGCTGGTGCCGATGGCGACCAGCAGGTCCATATTACCGGCGCCGGCGCGTACGGCTTTCCAGGCGGCTATGTAGAAGCGCGCACCGAAAATGAATTGCACCGGCGTGGCGAGGGCGAACTGCACCCAGGGGGGGAGCATCCAGTGCAGGCCAAAGGGCTCCACCAGCATCGGCAGCACCAACGGCAATGCCAGCGCAATGGCCAGCAGCAGCGACCAACGCTCGCGGTGCAGGCGCTGGGCTTGATCGGTATCGGTGGCGATTTCGCTTTGAGGCAGGCTGGCGCTGTAACCGGCCTTGTCGACCGCCGCAATCAGCACGGCGGGGTCCATTTGGCCCTGCACTTCGACGTGGGCGCGCTCGTTGGCCAGGTTGACACTGACGCTTTGCACCCCCGGCACCTTGCCCAGCGCACGCTCGACACGCCCGGCACAGCTGGCGCAGGTCATGCCGCTGATGGGCAGATCAAAGGTGGTGGATCCATTCATGGGGCATTCCTCCAGAAGAAGTTGCCCCTAGCATCAACCTTGACCTGTGGGTAAGGTCAAGCGCCTTCAGTAATCCAATGCAGCCGCTTTGAGGTACATGCCATCCGGGCCCTGGGCGATCCGTAACTTGCGTACGTCACCGGCCTTGAGCGTGATGTTTTGCGCGGGCGGGGCGAGCAGGCCAGGCAGGCAGCCCGCAGCTTGGCCCGGCAGCAGCTTCAGGCGCAGTGACACATTGCCGGCGGGCAGGTTGAACGAGGTGGCCTGCTCCTGGTACAGGCGCCCGGCCAACTGGTCTTGGATGTACAGGCCGATCTCGCAATTGGTCAGCACTTCCAGGCGTTCCCGGGAAATGATCAACACCGCATAGTCTTGATCGGCACTGGCCATGGGCGCAGCGGCAGACAAACTCATCAAGCCGGCAAGGGCAAAATACGACCAGCGCATGGCGAATGCTCCGTGGTGTGAATCAAAGATGGTTCAAGCTTGGCCGACAGTGCCGCCGAATACCAGCCCGGCCGATTTTTTCAGAACTTGACCTTGCCATTGTGGCAAGGTCGAGACTGGGTTCAACCTCATCAAAGGAGTTATGTCATGCAAGTATTCAGTGTTGAAGGAATGACCTGCGGCCATTGCGTCCGGGCGGTGACCCAGGCGGTACAGAGTAAGGATTCAAGCGCCAGTGTGAAGGTCGACCTGGCCGCCAAGGAAGTGGGCGTGGAAAGCCGCTTGTCTGCCGAAGAGGTGATCAGCTTGATCACTGAGGAAGGCTACAGCGCCAAGCTCGCCTGATTTTAATAGTTAGCGAGCTATCGTTATGTTCAAGGCATCCAGGCCCGGCTAGACTGTCGGGCTGCCGACTCTCTTGGGTGCCTGATGAACCTTCGCATAATCCTGATTCTGGGTGCCTTGAGCGCCTTTGCGCCGCTGGCGATCGATTTCTACCTGCCGGGCTTCCCGGCGATGGCCACGGCGTTTGCCACCGATGAAAAACACATCCAGCTGACCCTGGCGGTGTACTTCGCCGGCCTGGCCATTGGCCAATTGATCTATGGCCCGCTGGCGGACCGTTTTGGTCGGCGCGGGCCGCTGCTCAGCGGCGTGACCCTGTTTACCCTGGCGTCCTTCGCCTGCGCCTACGCGCCCTCCCTCGATTGGCTGATTGGCGCGCGCTTCGTGCAGGCCCTGGGCGGTTGCGCGGGCATGGTGATTTCCCGCGCGGTGGTCAGCGACAAATGCGATGCCGTGGGCTCGGCCAAGGTGTTTTCCCAGTTGATGCTGGTGACCGGCCTGGCGCCGATTCTTGCGCCGCTGGCCGGCGGGGTGATGGTCGGGTTGTGGGGCTGGCAGTCGATTTTCCTGGCATTGACGGTCTTCAGTGTGATGGCCGCTATCGCCGTGGCATTCGGCTTGCCTGAAACCTTTCCAGCCCATCAGCCACGCCAGCCGTTGTCGGGCTCGTTGCGCCGCTATTTTGGGCTGTTGTCCGACCGGGTTTACCTCGGTTACGCCCTTACCGGCGCGCTGTCGATTGCCGGGATGTTTGCCTACATCGCGGGTTCACCGTTCGTGTTTATCAAACTGTATGGCGTGCCCGCTGAGCATTACGGCTGGGTATTCGGCTCCAACGCCGCTGGCTTCATCCTGGTGGCGCAGCTCAACGCTCGCTTGCTGGCCAAGCGTGGCCCGGCGTTTTTGCTGTCGCGTTCGGTGTGGGTGTATCTGCTGGCGGGTCTGACGCTGCTGGGCATCACGGCGTTGCGCACCGATGCGCTATGGCCATTGCTGGTGCCGCTGTTTATCTGCATCGCCAGTCTGGGCTGCATTTTGCCCAACACCTCGGCGTGTGCCATGAGCGGGCAGGGCGCTCGGGCAGGCAGTGCGTCGGCATTGCTCGGCTGCATCCAGTTCGGTGTGGCGGCGGGGGCGGCGTCGCTGGTGGGGGTGTTGCACGATGGCACGGCCATGCCAATGGCTATGGTCATCAGCCTGTGCGGTGTATTGGCGGTGACGGTGGCCGTGTCGACCCAACGCCTGCAACGGGCCAGAGCCTTGCAGGCGCAGGGCTGAGAGGTGGGTCAGCCAGCGGCGGAGTGTTGCTGGCTGATTGGAAAACGGTGGGGCGCCTTGATACGCGCTTGCAGGGTATCGGCAAAGGCGCGCGCCTCGGCTTCAGTGTGGAAAGTAATGGCTTTCTGGTCCAGACGGACCTCCCACTGGGATTTTGCTAACGCTTTTATCAGGATCTTCATTGCTGACTTCCTCACGTAAAAGAATCGTGGCAAAGGCGGCCAATATAAACCCCGGATACGCTCACAAATATGACAAAGATCAACTCTCTGACTAGCGGTGTCGTCCATTACTCACACGAATAACGGACAACACTGACAGCCGTTGTTTTAGAACCCTTCCAGCACGATCTTGCCCTTGGCCTTGCCGCTTTCCAGCAGTGCATGGGCCCGGCGCAGATTCGCCGCATTGATCACGCCGAAGTGCTCGCCCACCGTGGTTTTCAAGGTGCCAGCGTCGATCAGCTCGGCCACGCGATTGAGTAGGTTGTGCTGCTCAATCATGTCCGGCGTCTCGAACATCGAGCGCGTGTACATAAACTCCCAATGCAGCGACAGGCTCTTGCGCTTAAGTTTGCTCACGTCCAACGCCTTGGGGTCGTCGATCAGTGCCAGCTTGCCTTGAGGTTGCAGCGCTTCGACCAACTGGTCCAGGTGATGCTCGGTTTGGGTCAGGCTGGCGACGTGGGTGACCTGCGGGTGGCCGGCTTGTTTCAACGCTTCACTCAGCGGTTGGCTGTGGTCGATCACCAGGTCGGCGCCGAGGGCCTTGGTCCATTCCTGGGTTTCCGGGCGCGAGGCGGTGCCGATTACTTTCAATCCGGTGAGCTGGCTGGCCAGTTGGGTCAGGATCGAACCCACGCCACCTGCGGCACCAACGATAAGCAGGCTCTGGCCTTCGTCTTCTTTACCTTCACGCACCTGCAGGCGCTCGAACAGCAGTTCCCAGGCGGTGATGGCGGTCAGCGGCAGCGCGGCGGCTTCGGCAAAGCTCAGGCTCTTGGGCATATGGCCGACGATACGCTCGTCCACAGTGTGCAGTTCACTGTTGCCACCTGGGCGTACCAAGGAGCCGGCGTAGAACACCTTGTCGCCGACCTTGAACAGGCTCACGTCACTGCCGACTGCCTTGACCACACCGGCGACGTCCCAGCCCAGCACTTTGGCGGCGCCGTTTTCCGGGGCGACGTTCTGGCGGACCTTGGTGTCCACGGGGTTCACCGAGATGGCTTTGACTTCCACCAGCAGGTCGCGTGGGCCGGCGACGGGCGCCGGCAATTCGATGTCTTGCAGGGATTTTTCATCGGTGATTGGCAGTGATGCGTAGTAGGCAATGGCTTTCATGAGGGCTCCGGAAAAAGGCGGTGATCAGGCGAGAAACTTCAGGCGCTTGAGTTCGAAGTGTTCGAGTACATCAGCGGCCTTGGCGCGAAAACTTTGGATATGTGCGCTTTGGTCATGGTCGGCCAGTGCGGCGTCATCGCTCCAGCGTTCGAGCATGTAGAAAGTCTCGGGGTGTTGCAGGTCTTGGTGCAGGTCGTATTGCTCGCAACCGGCTTCAAGGCGGGTAGGTTCCAGCAGGCCGCGCAGCAGGGTTTCCAGGGTGGCCTGTTGGCCAGGTTTGGCGATCAGCGTTGCGATGACGTTAAAAGCTGTGGGCATATTCAATTCCAGATACGTAATGAACGGGATGGACAGATGATTGGTCATTTCCCCTGAAGATAAAAGCGGCTAAAACAGCACTCTGTTTCAATAATATTTTGATAATGGGTGGGTGGATGCTGCGTTTTGATGATTTGCAGTTGTTTGTGCGCGCTGCGGACTTGGGGAGTTTGTCGGCGGCGGCGCGGGTGATGGACCTGTCGCCTGCCGTGGCCAGCGCGGCGCTCAAGCGTATCGAGCAACAATTGGGCGCGCGCTTGCTGGCCCGTTCCACCCGCAGCCTGCGCCTGACTGCCGAAGGCGAGGGCTTTCTGGAATACGCCCGCGCCTCGTTGAGCTCCCTTGATGAAGGGCGACGTCTTTTGGCCAGCGGTCAGGACCATGTCAGCGGTGTGCTGCAACTGTCGGCGCCCTCGGATTTCGGCCGCAACCAACTGCTGCCGTGGCTGGACGAGTTCCAGCGTGAGTATCCGCAGCTCGCCGTACGCCTGCTGTTGGGTGACCGGATTGCCGACCTGTTCCGCCAGCCGGTGGACATTGCCCTGCGTTATGGTGAGCCCGAGGACTCCAGCCTGATTGCACTGCCCGTCGCGCCGCGCAACGTTCGTGTGCTGTGCGCAGCCCCCAGTTACCTCGCACGCCACGGTGAGCCTCGACACCTGGAGCAATTGGCCCAGCACAATTGCTTGCTGTATATGCTCGGCACCCGAGTGCATGACCACTGGACGTTTCACGACGGCAAGCGCGAAGTCAGCCTGACGGTCAGCGGCGACCGCTTCAGCGACGATGCCGATGTGGTGCGCCGCTGGGCCGTGGCGGGTATGGGCATTGCCTATAAATCCTGGCTGGATGTGAGCACCGACGTGCTGGCTGGACGACTGCGCCTGATCCTGCCGGAGCTGCGCGGCGAGCGCACGCCGCTCAATCTGCTGTGTGCCCATCGCGCGCAGTTGAGCAAACCCATCAACCTGCTGCGGGAAATGCTTGTAGCTCGCTGTGCGACATTGACGGCTCAATTGTCGGAGCGATTGGACGTCGTGTAATAGCCTCCGTAACGCAAGGAAATTTCACTCAAAACCCGTCCCTACTCTGGCTGTCAGACGCCACGGAACCCGCCCTTGGCGCACTTATACTCTGGCGCCTACCGCATCAGAAAAGTAATTCGACAGGGAGTGAATCGATGGAAGAAGCACCATGCATTAGTCAGATTGCCAGCTTGCTTGCTGAGCCAAAACGCACAGCCATGCTGTGGTCCTTGATGGACGGCTCGGCGAAGTCGTCGAAGGAACTGGCGGCACTTACCGGTCTACCGTCGGCCTCGGCCAATGCACATCTGGCGCGGCTGACCAGTAGCGGCTTGCTGCGAACCGAAGCGCGGTATGGCAAGCGACTGTTTCGCTTGGCAGACGGCGATGTCAGCGCCGCCATCCATGCCTTGGCCAGTACTACCCTGGCCAGTGCCACACGCAGTGCGCCGGGTGTTTCAACGCAGGTCTTGGTTGCGCCGCCGTCATTACGCCGTGCTCGGCTGTGTCATGGTCATCTTGGTGGCGAGCTGGCGGCGCAGTTGTATGAACGAATGATGGCGGCGAGGTGGATCGAGCGCCATGAGCAACGCCTCGCCGTCACATTCAAGGGCGCGCAGCAAATGGCGGGCCTGGGCATTTTTACCCAAGCATTGGCAATGCCGCTGCTGTGCGATTGTTTTGACTGGAGCCAGCAGCAACCACACCTCGGGGGCGCGCTGGGTGCTGGGCTGTTTCAGTTGTTCCTGCAATCGAACTGGATCAGCCTGGTCAACGAGTCCCAGGCTGTGGTGGTCAACGACGTCGGGCTTGAAGAGATCGCCCGATTGGCCGCGCTGTAGGAGCAGGCGCCGTGGTCACAGGCGCTCACTCCAACATTCGCTCACGTCAGGGCTTTACGAGTCGCGCATCCAGGCTGTTCTGCGCCAGGCGTTTGGCCTGGTCCTGGGTCATGCCCAAGGAGGTGTACAGCGCGTGGAAGTTCTCGGTGACATAACCGCCGAAGTAGGCAGGGTCATCGGAGTTCACGGTCACTTTCACGCCACGCTCAAGCATGTCGAGGATGTTGTGCTGGGCCATGTCGTCGAACACGCAGAGCTTGGTGTTGGACAGCGGGCACACGGTGAGTGGGATCTGCTCGTCGATGATGCGCTGCATCAGGCGTTCGTCTTCGATGGCGCGCACGCCATGGTCGATTCGCTGGATTTTCAGCAGGTCGATGGCTTCCCAGATGTACTCCGGTGGGCCTTCTTCGCCGGCGTGGGCAACGGTGAGGAAGCCTTCATGGCGGGCACGGTCGAACACGCGCTGGAACTTGCTTGGCGGGTGACCCATCTCGGAGCTGTCCAGGCCCACGGCCACGAACGCATCACGGAACGGCAGCGCCTGGTCGAGGGTTTTTTGTGCTTCGTCTTCGCTCAGGTGACGCAGGAAGCTGAGGATCAGCCCGCTGGTGATGCCCAGTTGCTGCTCGCCATCTTTGAGTGCTGCGGCGATACCGTTGAGTACGACTTCGAACGGCACGCCACGGTCGGTGTGGGTTTGCGGGTCGAAGAAGGGTTCGGTGTGGATCACGTTCTGCTCTTTGCAGCGCAGCAGGTAGGCCCAGGTCAGGTCGTAGAAGTCCTGAGACGTGCGCAGCACATCGGCGCCCTTGTAATACAGGTCCAGAAACTCTTGCAGGTTGTTGAACGCGTAGGCCTTGCGCAAGGTTTCGACGTCGTTCCATGGCAGCGCAATCTTGTTGCGCTCGGCCAGGGCGAACAGCAGCTCAGGCTCCAGCGAGCCCTCCAGGTGCAGGTGCAGTTCAGCCTTGGGCAGGGCGTTGAGCCAATCGTACATGTCTAAATTCTCATCAGGTGCAATGGCGGCATTCTACAGGGCATAGCCGAAATAATCGGTAAAACCTGACCGGCAGGAGAGTATTCGTTTTATTCGCGCAAGAGGGTTGTGAACTAAGGTGTAACGAAACGTTAGCAGCGTGGCGCAGTCTGTACCCCATCAATGACTGATTTGCTGTACGAAAAAGGCCTCGAATGCTCACCTCCCTCAAGCAAGAAAAATTCATGCTACTGGCGCTGATTGCCGCCATCGCCGCCTACCCGCTGGAGCACTGGATGCTGCACAGCGGGCAAATAGTCGCGCTGTTGGCAGGCGTGGCGCTGATTGGTTTTATCGTAGTGGCGTCGATGCGCGTGGCCCACCACGCCGAGCAACTGGCGGAGAAAGTTGGCGACCCCTACGGCACCATGATCCTTACCCTGGCCGCCGTGCTGGTGGAAGTGGTGATCCTGGCGATCATGATGAGTAATGAGCCATCGCCCACCCTGGTGCGTGACACTATTTATTCGGCAGTGATGCTGGATATCAACGGCATCCTCGGCCTGGCCGCCTTGATGGGCGGCATCAAGCACGGCGAGCAGTCCTATAACGACGACTCGGCGCGCACCTACAGCGTGATGATCCTCACCGCCATGGGCGTGTCGATGGTGGTGCCGGAATTCATCCCCGAAGCTGACTGGAAAATTTACTCGGCCTTCACCATTGGCGCGATGGTGGTGCTCTACACCTTGTTCCTGCGCATGCAGGTGGGGCCGCACAGTTATTTCTTCAGCTACAGCTATCCGGAAAAACGCCGCAAAAAACTGCCGGAAGAGGAGCAAACGCCGCCGGTGAATCTGGTGTTCTCCATCGGCACGTTGGTGTTTGGCGTGATTGTGATTGGCGCGTTGGCCGAGGTGATGTCCAAGACCCTCGACCTGGGTCTGGAAGGCACGGGCGCACCGCCGGTGATTACGGCGATTGTGGTTGCAGCCATTTCGGCGGCACCGGAAATTCTCACGGCCTTGCGCGCCGCATTGGCCAACCGCATGCAGTCGGTGGTGAATATTGCACTGGGAGCGTCGTTGTCGACGGTGATTTTGACGGTGCCGGTGATGGAGGCCATGGCGCTCTACACTGGCCAGCCTTTCCAGATGGCGATGACGCCGGTGCAAACGGTGATGGTGTTTATCACGCTGATTGTCAGTGCGATCAACCTCAACGATGGCGAAACCAACGCTATCGAAGGCATGACCCATTTTGTGCTGTTTGCGACATTCATCATGTTGTCGCTGCTGGGATTGTAAGAACACCGCAGATAAAAAGCGGGAGGGGCGGTGCGACGAATCGACGTTCCCCTCCCGCATGTTGAACGGTGTTTACTTAGGTCCCTGCGATCAATCGTCGCGCCGCCTGGCTGTGATCGGCGATCAAACGTTTCAGATCCAGGCCCTCGACCTGCCCGTCGATCACTCGCCATTTGCCCGCGACCATCACCCGATCCGCACGATCCGCACCACACAACAGCAGCGCCGAAATCGGATCATGGCTACCGGAGAACCGCAGCTCATCAAGTTTGAACAGCGCCAGATCCGCCTGTTTACCCACGGCCAATTCACCGATATCCGTACGCCCCAGCAACTGCGCCGAACCTTTGGTGGCCCAGCCGAGCACGCCTTCGGGGGTGATCTTTTCTGCGCCATAACGTAGACGCTGGATGTACAGGGCCTGTCGTGCTTCGAGAATCATGTTCGATGCATCATTGGAGGCGGAACCGTCCACGCCCAGGCCGATGGGCGCGCCCGCGGCTAGCAAGTCGAGGGTAGGGCAGATGCCGGACGCCAGGCGCATATTTGAGCTTGGGCAGTGGCAGATACCGGTACCGGCGGCGCCAAGGCGGGCGATTTCATCAGGGTTGAAGTGAATGCCATGTGCCAGCCAAGTGCGTGGGCCGAGCCAGCCCACGCTGTCGAGGTAATCCACGGTGCGCAGGCCGAAGCGTTGCAGGCAGAAATCTTCTTCGTCGAGGGTTTCCGCCAGATGGGTGTGCAGGCGCACGTCTAGGCTGTTGGCCAGTTCGGCGCTGGCACGCATGATTTCCTGTGTGACGGAGAACGGCGAGCAAGGCGCCAGGGCAATCTGGATCTGTGCGCCGTCGCCGCGTTGGTGGTATTCGCGGATCAGGCGCTGGCTGTCGTCGAGGATGACCTGCCCTTGTTGCACGGTCTGTTGCGGCGGGAGGCCACCGTCGGCTTCGCCCAGGCTCATGGAGCCCCGGGTAAGCATGGCGCGCATGCCCAATTCGCGCACCGTATCAACTTGCACGTCGATGGCATTTTCCAGGCCGTCGGGGAACAGGTAGTGGTGGTCGGCGGCGGTGGTGCAGCCCGAGAGCAGCAATTCGGCCAAGGCGACTTTGGTGGCCAGAGCAAGTTTCTCGGGCGTCAGACGCGCCCACACCGGGTACAGGGTTTTCAGCCAGGGGAACAACGGCTGATTGACCACCGGCGCCCAGGCACGGGTGAGGGTTTGGTAAAAATGATGGTGGGTGTTGATCAGGCCGGGCAGGATCACGTGTTCGCGTGCGTCGAACACCTGTCCACAAGGCACAGCGGGCTCTTTTCCCCAGCCCAGCACTTCGGTGATCACACCGTCCTGCTGCACCAGGCCGCCACGGGCATCAAGGCCATTGGCAGTGAAAATCGCGAGGGGGTTTTTTAACCAGATACGGGTCGCAGGCATTGGCCGGCTCCTCTGAATGATGGGTTCAGGTTTGCCAGCTCAGTGTTGCCCTGTCTGCTGATCCAGGGTCGCCGGTTGGGGCGAGGGCGCAGTCTACGCGCGCAGCGTTATCGACGGCAATCAGTCGATAACGCTGCTCGTCGCTTACCAGGCGATGGTGTCGCCTTTGTAGTCCACGAAGTGGTGACCACCTTTGCCGGTGTAGGCATTTACCTGATCCACCAGGCCGCGCACGCTGGTGTCGACATCGATGTGCGCGTTTTCGCCGCCCATGTCGGTCTTCACCCAGCCCGGATGCAGTGACAGAACAGTGAGTGTGTGGTCGCCCAGTTGAGTGATGAAGCTGTTGGTCATGGAGTTCAGCGCGGCCTTGCTGGCCTTGTACAGCGCCAGGTCTGAGCCGTCGGGGATCGTTACGCTGCCCAATACCGAACTCATGAATGCGAGCACGCCGCTGTCTTTGCGGATCTGCCCGACAAAGCGCTGCGCCAGGTTGATCGGCGCCACGGCATTAGTGAAAAACAACTGGCCGACTTCCGCGAGAGTGGCGTGACCGGGCTCCTGGTTGGCCGGACCCTTGACGCCGGCGTTGACGAACAGCAGGTCGAAGGTGCGCTCTTTGAGGCGCTGGGCCAGGGCGATCACGGCTTGCTGATCGTCCATGTCCAGTTTTTCGATCTGCACCGGACCCACCGCTTTAAGGGCATCAGCCTTGCTCGGATCACGCACGGTGGCGGTCACGTCCCAGCCGTCCTGGAGCAATTGCTTGACCAGGCCAAGGCCCAGCCCGCGCGAGGCGCCGATGATCAGTGCGGTTTTTGGCGTAGACATGAAAAGCTTCCTTTAGAGTCGCGGTTCAGGGGGATTCAGCAAATAACAGTAACAGTTTCAGCGTTGCAGCAGGATACGCCCACGGCTCAGGTCGGCGAGTTGGGCTTGGAGCGTGTCGATGTGCGCCTCACCCAGTGCCAGTTGCAACTCCACACCGTTGGCGGTGAAGTTTTCTTCCACCACTAGCCCGCCAAGTTCAGCAACGCGTAGCTTCACCAAGTTCAGTTCGGAGAATCCACAGGCGCAACTCAGTGGTACGCGGCTGATCAGTTCGAGACGCTCGGCATTCTGCAGGCATTTGTTCGCTCCGCCGCCATAGGCACGGGCGAGGCCGCCGGTGCCCAATTGGATGCCGCCGTACCAGCGAATCACCAATACCGCGACTTGATCAAAACCCTGGGCTTCGATGGCTGCGAGAATCGGCCGCCCGGCAGTGCCACCGGGTTCGCCGTCGTCACTGCTGCGGTATTGGTCGGCCAGCTTCCAGGCCCAGCAGTTATGCGTGGCGTTCAGGTCGCTGTGTTGCTCGAAAAAAGCCTGAGCGTCCTGCGGGCTGGTGATCGGGGCGGCGAGGGTGATGAAGCGGCTTTTGCGTATTTCTTCACGAAACTCGCAAAGGCCGGTGAGCGTGAAAGGCATAAGTGACTTCGTCTAGAGGCTCGGCTTGATGCCGCAGCCTTTGAGAATGATGTGGATCAGGTTGGTGCCGGCATCTTCCATATCTTGCTTGGTCAGCTTGGTGCGACCGGTGACGCGGCAGATCTGGGTGGCGAAGTCTGCGTAGTGCTGGGTGCTGCCCCACAGCAGGAAGATCAGGTGCACGGGGTCGATGGGGTCCATCTTGCCGGCGTCGATCCAGGCTTGGAACACTGCCGCCCGGCCACTGAACCACGTGCGGTAATCCTGGCTGAAATATTCGGTGAGGCATTCGCCGCCGCTGATGATCTCCATGGCGAAGATCCGCGAGGCCTGGGGTTGGCGTCGCGAAAACTCCATCTTGGTGCGGATGTAGCGGGAGAGGGCCACGGCAGGGTCGTCCTCGGCGGTCAGCGTGTTGAAGGTGCTGTCCCACAGTTCGAGGATATTGCTGAGCACGGCGATATACAGGCCCAGCTTGTTCGTGAAGTAGTAGTGCAAGTTGGCCTTCGGCAATCCGGCGCTGGCAGCAATAGTGTTCATGCTGGTGCCCTTGTAGCCATGGCGCGCGAATTCATCTTCAGCAGCCTGGAGAATCGCTTGTTCGTTCTTTTGCCGAATGCGGCTGGCGGGCTTACCGGCGTGGTTGCTGTGGGCAGGAACTTCGAGGCTCATGGAGATTACCGTGCTGATCGATAGAGACGACGTGTGCACAGATAACCCACCCTCAAGCCTCAGACAAGTCCCGATGCAATAAAACCCTTAAAGCAGTTCCAAGGTGTCGCTTTCCGGCGCTTGGTTTGCGGCAGTTTCGATCGCCTTGGATTCCGGCAGTAGCAGGCACAGTACGATGGCGGTCAGCCCGCCGCTGGTGATGGCGGAGTCGAACAAGTTCTGCACCAGGGTTGGCATCAGGTGAAGCAGATTGGGTTGGGCGGCGATGCCCAGGCCGACGCCAAACGACGTGGCGATGATCAGCATGCTGCGTCGGTCCAGCGGCGCCTGGGCGAGGATGCGCACGCCAGCGGCGGCCACACTGCCGAACATCACCAGGGTCGCGCCGCCCAATACGGGTTTGGGGATTTGCTGCAGCACCGCACCAATCAACGGAAACAAACCGAGGCAAAACAGCACCACGCCTATATATAAACCAACGTAACGGCTGGCCACGCCAGTGAGTTGGATCACGCCATTGTTCTGAGCAAAGGTGGTGTTGGGGAAGGCACTGAAAGTGGCCGCGATCATGCAACTCACGCCATCACCCAGTACGCCTCCCTTGAGTCGGCTTATATAAGAAGGGCCGCTGATGGGCTGGCGGGCGATCATGCAGTTGGCGGTGAGGTCGCCGACGGTCTCGATGCTGCTGATCAGGTAAATCAGCGCGATCGGTAGGAAAGCGCTCCAGTCGAAGTTGAATCCAAAGCGAAACGGAATCGGCAGGCTCACCAGAGGTAAGTCCGGCAGGGCTTGGGGCACGAGTTTGCCGCTGAACCACGCCGCCAGGCTGCCAAGGGCCAGGCCGATAATGATCGCCGAGAGCCGCACCCAGGGCGTGTTGGAACGGTTGAGCAGAATGATCGTCAGCACCACGAACAGGCCCAATGCAAGATTGGTGGGCGCGCCGAAGTCAGGGGCGTTGAAGCCACCGCCGAGGTCGGTAATGCCGACTTTGATCAGGCTGATGCCGATTAGCGTGATGACAATCCCTGTCACCAAAGGCGTGATGACTCGGCGCAGTTGGCCGATAAAACGGCTCAGCACGATCTGCACCGCCGCGCCGAAAAAGCACACGCCGAAGATCATCGCCATGATGTCTTCCGGGCTGCCGCCGCGTTGTTTCACCAGGAAGCCTGCCGACAGTACCGCGCCGAGAAAGGCAAAGCTGGTGCCTTGCAGGCAAATCATCCCGGCGCCTATCCCAAATGGCCTACGCGCCTGGATGAATGTGCCGACACCGGACACCATCAACGCCATGCTGATCAGATAGGGCAAATGGGCGGTCAGGCCCAGAGTGGAGCCGATGATCAGTGGCGGAGTGATGATGCCGACAAAAGCGGCCAGCACGTGCTGCAGTGCGGCCAGAAATGCCGGGGCGGGTTTGGGGCGGTCGTTGAGGCCGTAGATCAGGTCGCTGGGGGTGGATGATTCTGGTGGCATGGCGGGTTAACTCAAGGCGGATGGTCAAGTTCCATCTGTTCTTGCAAAAAGCTGTCCAGTTGCTCAGCTTTTAGCGTAAAGCCTGAGCTAGCGCGTTGTGGCCAGGCTGTCGAGGAAGCTTTCCAGCACCAAATGAGGGCGACGGCCCTTGCGTGTGACCGATGCGAGGCTTAAATCGTAAAAACGCGTAGCCGATTTCAGCGCACGCAGTCGGCCTTGTTGTACCCAGAGGCTGGCGTAGTGGTCGGGCAGGTAGCCGATGTAGCGGCCGGTCAGGATCAGGAACGCCATGCCTTCGCGGTCCGAGGCGCTGGCGGTGCAGTTGAGCGCTTGGTAATGGGCCTGGATTTCGGCAGGCAAACGGAATGTTGGAGCGATGGCGTCCTGGCTGTCGATGCGCTCGTCGCCCAACTGCTTGTCTTCGGCGTAAAACAACGGATGGCCGACTGCGCAATAGAGCAGCGAGCGTTCGCTGTACAGCGGTTGGTACTCCAATCCCGAAAGGGCGCTGGCCTGGGGCACTACGCCCACATGCAAACGACCATCGAGTACGCCTTGTTCGACTTCATTGGGGGCGATCATGCGGATTTGGATCTGCACGTCTGGGCCGCGCTCCTTTAATTGGGCCAAGGCGTGAGTGATGCGCATGTGGGGCAGGGTGACGAGGTTGTCGGTGAGGCCAATGATCAACTCGCCGCGCAAATGCTGGTGCAGACCGTTGACCTCGGTGCGAAAACTTTCCAGTGCACTTAATAGTTGCAGGGCTGACTGATAGACCTCGCGGCCTTCTTCGGTCAGTGAGAACCCCGCGCGGCCACGTTGGCAGAGGCGCAATCCGAGACGCTGTTCAAGGTCGCTCATTTGCTGACTGATGGCCGAGCGCCCGATGCCGAGCACGGTTTCCGCTGCCGAGAAGCCGCCGCATTCCACCACACTCCGGAAGATGCGCAGCAGGCGAATATCAAAGTCGCTCACTTGGGCGAGGGGATCGGGTCGACGGCTGCTCATAGTTTAGTGAAGGCCTGACTGAAGGTTAGAAGAGTTGAATTTCACCGACTTTATCGCCGTGGCAATTTAGCTGCAACAACGCGTTTCAATCCCGACGCGGCCTTTTGCCCTGCGAGGTTTTGCTGATGAACATGCCTGAAAACGCCCCATCGTCCCTGGCCAGCCAACTGAAGTTGGACGCGCACTGGATGCCCTACACGGCCAACCGCAACTTCCAGCGTGACCCGCGCCTGATCGTGGCCGCCGAAGGTAGCTGGTTGACCGATGACAAAGGCCGCAAGGTGTACGACTCGTTGTCTGGCCTGTGGACGTGCGGCGCCGGGCACACACGCAAGGAAATCCAGGAAGCGGTGGCCAAGCAATTGGGTACGTTGGATTACTCCCCGGGCTTCCAGTACGGTCATCCGTTGTCCTTCCAGCTGGCGGAAAAGATTACCGACCTGACCCCAGGCAACCTTAATCATGTGTTCTTCACTGACTCCGGCTCCGAGTGTGCCGATACTGCGGTGAAGATGGTGCGTGCCTACTGGCGCCTGAAGGGCCAAGCCACCAAGACCAAGATGATCGGCCGCGCCCGTGGCTATCACGGTGTGAACATCGCGGGCACCAGCCTGGGCGGCGTGAACGGCAACCGTAAGATGTTTGGCCAGGCGATGATGGACGTTGACCATTTGCCGCACACCTTGCTGGCAAGCAATGCCTTCTCCCGCGGCATGCCTGAGCTGGGCGGCATCGCATTGGCCGATGAGTTGCTCAAGCTGATCGAGCTGCATGACGCTTCCAACATCGCGGCAGTGTTTGTCGAACCGATGGCTGGTTCCGCTGGCGTGTTGGTGCCGCCGCAGGGTTATCTCAAGCGCCTGCGAGAGATTTGTGACCAGCACAACATCCTGCTGGTGTTTGACGAAGTGATTACCGGTTTTGGCCGTACCGGCTCGATGTTCGGCGCCGACAGCTTCGGCGTGACTCCGGATCTGATGTGCATCGCCAAACAAGTCACCAATGGCGCGATCCCCATGGGCGCGGTGATTGCCAGCAGCGAGATCTATCAGACCTTTATGAACCAGGCGACGCCTGAGTACGCGGTGGAATTTCCACACGGCTACACCTACTCGGCGCACCCCGTTGCTTGCGCGGCTGGCCTGGCGGCACTCGACCTGTTGCAGAAGGAAAACCTGGTGCAGAGCGTAGCCGAAGTCGCTCCGCACTTTGAGAATGCGCTGCACGGTTTGAAGGGCAGCAAGAACGTGATCGACATTCGCAACTACGGCTTGGCCGGCGCGATCCAGATTGCCCCGCGTGACGGTGATGCCATCGTGCGTCCATTCGAGGCAGGCATGGCTTTGTGGAAGGCGGGTTTCTACGTGCGCTTTGGCGGCGACACCCTGCAGTTCGGGCCAACCTTCAACAGCAAGCCGCAGGATCTGGATCGTCTGTTTGATGCGGTCGGCGAAGTGCTGAACAAGATCGACTGATTTCTCTTTCTATATAGAACAACTTTTCAGGAGCCCTGCATGAGCCTTATCCAGCATTTGATCAACGGTGAGTTGGTCAACGACAGTGGTCGCAGTGCCGACGTATATAACCCGTCCACCGGCCAGGTGATTCACCAAGTTCCGCTGGCCAGCCGTGAAACCATTCAACAGGCGATCGACTCGGCCAAGGCCGCATTCCCGGCGTGGCGTAATACCCCGCCGGCCAAGCGTGCCCAGGTGATGTTTCGTTTCAAGCAGTTGCTGGAACAGAACGAAGCGCGAATCTCGCAGTTGATCAGCGAGGAGCATGGCAAGACCCTGGAAGACGCGGCGGGTGAGTTGAAGCGTGGCATCGAGAACGTTGAGTACGCATGCTCGGCGCCGGAGATTCTGAAGGGCGAGTACAGCCGCAACGTTGGGCCGAACATTGATGCTTGGTCGGACTTCCAGCCGTTGGGCGTGGTAGCGGGTATTACGCCGTTCAACTTCCCGGCGATGGTGCCGCTGTGGATGTATCCGCTGGCAATCGTGTGCGGTAACTGCTTCATCCTGAAGCCTTCGGAGCGTGATCCGAGTTCGACGCTCCTGATTGCGCAACTGTTGCAGGAAGCCGGTCTGCCTAAAGGCGTACTGAGTGTGGTGCACGGTGATAAGGGCGCGGTTGACGCATTGATTGAGGCGCCGGAAGTCAAAGCGCTGAGTTTTGTGGGGTCGACGCCGATTGCTGAGTACATCTATTCCGAAGCGACCAAGCGCGGCAAGCGCGTGCAGGCGCTGGGCGGGGCGAAGAACCACGCCGTACTGATGCCAGATGCGGACTTGGATAATGCGGTCAGTGCGCTGATGGGCGCGGCGTATGGTTCCTGCGGGGAGCGCTGCATGGCCATCTCTGTGGCCGTCTGCGTAGGTGACCAAGTAGCTGATGCGTTGATCGCCAAGCTGGTGCCGCAGATTAAGGCGCTGAAGATAGGTGCGGGCACGACGTGTGGGCTGGATATGGGGCCGCTGGTAACCGGTCAGGCGCGGGATAAGGTCAGCGGCTACATAGAAGACGGTGTTGCTTCGGGTGCAGAGTTGGTGGTCGATGGCCGTGGGCTAAGTATTACCGGGAATGAAGATGGCTTCTTCCTCGGTGGCAGCCTGTTTGACCGTGTGACGCCTGAGATGCGCATCTATAAGGAGGAGATCTTCGGTCCGGTGTTGTGCGTGGTCCGGGTGAGCAGCCTGGAGGCGGCGATGCAATTGATCAACGACCATGAGTATGGGAACGGTACGTGCATCTTCACCCGTGATGGTGAGGCGGCCCGTCTGTTCTGCGATGAGATTGAAGTGGGTATGGTTGGGGTGAACGTTCCACTGCCAGTTCCGGTGGCTTATCACAGCTTTGGTGGCTGGAAACGATCGCTGTTTGGTGACTTACATGCGTACGGTCCGGATGGCGTGCGTTTTTACACCCGGCGCAAGGCGATTACCCAGCGCTGGCCTCAGCGGGCCAGTCATGAGGCGTCGCAGTTTGCTTTCCCTAGTCTGTAAGGCTCTATGAGCAGAAAGCCGGCCCTTTTGGGCCGGCTTTTTCGTTTCTAGGGCTTTTTTTGAGTTATATGGCAAAAATATGAAAAAGAAGGTTGACCACAGATTCTAGGAGCCTATAATTCGCCCCACTTCCGGCGCAGTCGAAACGGAAAACTCCTTGGTAAACAACGAGTTACGCAGTTTTCGGCAGTAGGTTGCTTCAGTCCATCGAAGCCAAAAGGAAGTTGAAAGAGAGGTGTTGACAGCAGCGTGTAACGCTGTAGAATTCGCCTCCCGCTGATGAGAGATCAGAAGCGCAAGTGGTTGAAGTTGTTGAAGAAATCTTCGAAAGCTTCTGAAAATAATCACTTGACAGCAAATGAGGCTGCTGTAGAATGCGCGCCTCGGTTGAGACGAAAGATCTTAACCAGCCGCTCTTTAACAACTGAATCAAGCAATTCGTGTGGGTGCTTGTGGAG
>NZ_NKIG01000016.1:0-161560 GCF_002255865.1 Pseudomonas sp. PGPPP1
CGAAACCATCAGCATCGGTGCTAACCGCAGCGTGACCATCGGCGGTAACAAGGCCGAAACCATCAAGATGGCAAAAGCCGAAACCATCGGTTTGGCCAAGGCGCTGACCATCGGCGCGGCTTACCAGACTAGCGTTGGTGCGGCGATGAACACCACGGTGGGGCTGAGCCAGAGCGAGCAGGTCGGTATCCATAAGTCGGTGGTTGTGGGTAAGCGTTTCAGCATCACTGTCGGCGATGAATTGAACATCAAAGTCGGCAAATCGACCTTGGTGATGAAGTCCGACGGCTCGGTGTTGATCAATGGTCGCACCTTCGACTTCACCGCCAGCGGCGCGGTGCAGATCAACGGCAAAGACGTGGATATCAACTGAGGGCGCGTCATGGAATTTCGCAATCTGACGCCCTTTGATGCGATGTGTTTCAGCGCGCTGGGGCTAGACGATCAAGAGTATCCGGTGCTGGTCATGAAGGTCGGCTATCGGCTGCTGCCTATCGAAGGGCATGCGGGGCAGTTCCAAGCCGAAGTGCTGGACGAAAACCCACTGCCGCTGTGCTCTGCTGATCGCTACTACGGCGAGGAAGGCACCAGCAGCGTCTGCGAAGAAAGCGACCTGGCGCCCTTCAAGCCGCGCTGTGATGTGATCGTTGTGGGTAATGCCTATGCGCCACAGGGGCAACCGAATGCACACTGGACGGCTGGGCTGCGTATCAGTGTGCCAGTGGCGCCGCCCAGCACTGACGTGCCGCTGCCAACACCGTTAAGTCCCGGCGAACGGCTGACCGAGTATCAACTGGCTGATTGGCAAACCGCCCGACAAGAAGCTTTTAAGCGTCGGGCCAATGCGCCGACACGTATGTATTTCTTGGACAAACATCTGAAATTTATTGGCCCGCGCCAGTTTCACCACAGCCTGTTTGGTGGCTGGCAACTGGCTGATCCGAAACCGGCTACTTCAGTTCCGCTGCGTTGGGAATATGCCTTCGGTGGCAGCAGCGTGGTGGTTAATCCCGAACACGCCGTGGATGCAAATACGCCGCCCTATCTGCTCAATGAAGTTTGTTACAGCAACCCGCTGGGCCGGGGCTGGATCGAAAAGCGTCAGGAAGATCTGGGCTATCAATTGGATAAGCCGCTGCGCGAACTTCCCGCCCCGCAGATCGAGCCCATCGACAGACCCGTGTGGCGCTTGGATCGCGCCAAGCATCCCGAAGGTGAACTTGACGCTCATGGCATGGCGCAAGTCGCAGCCGGCTACAAAAACCAACCGGCGGGATTTGGCGTGCTGGGACGTGCCTGGGCACCGCGTTTGCCATTGGCTGGGAGCTACGACGAAACCTGGCAGCGTGAACGCTGGCCGGGATTGCCACGGGATTTTGATTTTGCCTACTGGAACGGTGCACCGGTTGATCAACAGATCGAGTTCCCGCCGCCAGCGTTTCGCCTTGAGCTTTTCAACCTGACCGACCACAGCCTGACGCCCGACGGTTCGTTGTGCGTCGAACTGCCCGGCCATCGCCCGTTTGTCCTACTGCGCCTGCACAACGGCGCCATGCTGCCACTGCCAATGCTCACCGACACCCTGCGCATCGACACCGAAGCCATGACCCTGGCCTTGTCCCATCGCGTCAGCCTGCCCAATCACCTGGACATTCGCGTCCTTGAGGCGCGTTTCGAAACTGATCCGAACGCCCCACTGATCAAGCGCGCGGCCAAGGAGATGCTCTGACATGGCCAATAACGTCATCGCCCGTAAGCAGGGCAAATGGAAGGTGGTCAGCATCGTCCCCGATGTATGCAAGACCCCGATGGGCAGCGCAATCCCGCCAGTGCCCTACCCCGTTACCGCCGAACTGAAAACTGCCACGGGTGTCGCCAAATCGGTACGTACCAATGGCAAGCCGGTAGTGGTGTTCGACATGAGCCTGGTACCGACCACAAAAGGTGATGGAGCTGGCGCCGCCAAAGGCATCAAAAGCAACACGGTCGGCGGCAAGTGCTACCCGCTGGAGAAAAGCAGCACCGTTCGCGCCGAAGGCAAGTTGGTGGTGCGCCATGGCGACAAGTTCTGGATGAATGGGGCTTAACGCATGGCAGAGCCGACTCAACCGGGACAGCCATTAGAGATCAGCATCAAAAAATCCTTCGTAGCCTACGGCGGAAAAGACTTTGCCAGCTTTGAAAACGGCTCGGGCGTGACCGTTCAGATCTACGAAGGGCAAACGCTTCTGGCACAAAGGGATATGACCTATGCCGAGTACGCAGTATTTCAGCAGGAGGCACTGCCCATTCCGATGCCTGACTACCCGGATCCACAGCTAAACCGACGTTCAGGTGGGACGAATGCGAATGGCAATACCATCGGGCGGGTAGTAGGAGAGACAGCACCCACTTCCGTCCCAGGCACACAGGCCAACCCACCGATTGAGGCCGAAACCGACGCGGAAAAAGGCTGGTGGAGTAGTGCAAGCCGGTGGGTTCATAGTGGTTTGGATGTGCTGGGTTTTGTGCCTGGGTTGGGTGCGGTTCCGGACCTGATCAACGCTGTGGTCTACGCCGCTGAAGGTGATGCGGCCAATGCAGGTCTGTCTGCAACAGCAGCAATACCCTTCGCTGGAGATGCGATAAAAGGAAGTGTGCTGATAGGAAAGGCTGCTAAAAAAACAAGTACGCCCTCAACGAGAGATGTTGCCGCAGGTGCTGCAAGAAAAGACACAAATGGGGGGAAATTCTTAGGCAATGAAAAATGCATACTCCGCCCCTATCGACCTAACAAATGTGCAAAAGGTTTAGCCGGACATCACGTCGTACCCGATCGAGCATTCAGATTAGGTGGGCGTGAAAAGAAAACTCGAAATCAAATACCTGGTGGTTTGTCAGAGGCAGAAGGCCTTGTTATTTGTGTGAGTGCAGCCCAGCACATAAAAATTCATGGCTTCTATGACAAAGCTGAAACAGCTCTTGGTCTGACAAAAAAGCCCCCAGGCACTGCAAATCTATTAGAGCTTGAAACTCTAGGCGCCGGAGTCGCGTCAAAATTCACAGGTTGCAATATGGGGTTACTACAAGCGCAGCTTCGGGCGTATCACGAGTTAAAAGAACTCCACCCAAACTTCAAAGTGCGCGCAGACAAAAATGGACATCTAGCACGAAAGCATCCTCCAGGCTCACTGGGACTACCCTCAAATGGTGAATTTTAAAGCCTTATGAAAACACAACTTAAAAACAACATAGTTATGCTTACGGGATGCGCCATTAACAAGGACATGTACTACATGTCTTGTTCTTTTAATGACTTTTCCATAGATGAACCGTATTCAAGACTATTTTTTTACCAGCATAAAACCAAAGACAAATGGTTTTATCATGACAGACCCGAATGGCGCGTAACTTCCACCTGTTTCCAACCCGCGACACTTGATAGATCACGGACGGTATATGCGTTAAGCGAGGAAGGAGACATCGAAATTTTGAGCAGGGAAGAAACGTTGGTGGAGAAAATTAAAGATGCTGGACTTCTTCCAACAAGCAAATTTTACGGGTACGTCAACAAAATAAAGCATATCGACGGTGAACTCTATGTATGCGGACACCAATGCCAAGTTTATAAAAAAACCTCCGCAAATTGGGTGCACATCGATCAAGAAATACTCCAGAGCAACCCTTCACTCCTTGAAGCTGAAAACCTAACTCTTGAGGAACAAGTTAAATTATACATCCACGACGCAATCAGCCTTCTAGACATAAGCGGAAACAGCGGAAAAGACCTTTATACAGTAGGAACCAGCGGCTTTATAGCCCACTACGACGGCATCCGTTGGGAAAACCTTAAAAAAATCACAGCAGCCGATTTGCACGCTATATACATCGATAAAAACAATATCGCATGGATAGTCGGATCCCAAGGAACAATACTTACCGGTGACCACATCAACGGCTTCAAAGTAATCATGAGAAAAGAACTATATATCGACTTCAATGCAATCACCGAATTCAATGGCAGTTTCTATATCGCCGCCAGTGATGGCATTTACAGGATGTCAGACCTAAAGATAGAGAAAGAACCCATTGCAGCCCAAGATGTTTCATCTATAGATTCAACAGATGGCGTGCTCTGGGCACTATCGGCGTACAAGCTAATGCGCTTTGATGGAAGTCTTTGGGAAGAATTCAGACACATTGATAACTGAACTACGCGTGAAATTAACCACCTTCGAAGTAAAGCTCTGCGGCACTCACTCGCGCCCTTCCCCGATGCGATATGTCCACGGCCTGGTCAGCCTGGCGGTACTGGACCCGAAGATTGCCAACATCGGCGTGGATCACTTGGGCAAGCGAACGCACGCGGCACTGGCCGAACTGGTCGTCGCTGTCGGCACACTGGACCCACAGGCGCGCAAGGTGCTGCAGGGCGTCAAAGTGTCCTCGTACCTGAGTGCTGAATGGGTACGCGCCGGCTTTACCGGGCTGCGCGGCGCGGCCGGTAGCAGCGAGCTGCTGCTGGCAATGGGCGGGATGTACCTGCTCAGCGATTCACTGACAAAAACCCTGAAGGACGTAGAACAGGCGATGGGAGATAAGGCCGTTGAGGCCCGGTTGGCGTTGTATGGCAGTAGATTGGGGGTGCTGGGTGGAGGGGTTGAAGTCGTAGGTATCGCATTGGAGAAAGGGGCGGTACAAGTGAAGAAGGTCGGAGGTTTGTCTAGCCAGGCGATGAGTGCGGTAAACGCGACTGCGCGTATAGGTAACGTATTTGTGCGGGCCGGAGCGACCATCGGCGCTGTGGCGGGATTGTACGATGCGACACAGGCGGGGTTTGCGGCGCATCGTGCGATGAAAGGAGGCGATGCAACTGCATCGAGACTTTACAGAACATCAGCGGTAATTTCAGGATTTGGAGCGGTTGCGGGCGTCTGGGCCGCTGCTACAGGTGCCAGCGTGCTGCTTGGCCCACTGGGTATAGCCATACTGCTCGGAATAGCGGCGTATGGACTCTATCAATGGGCTGAAAGTGCGGAATCCACACCTCTGGAACGATGGGCGCGACGTTCCTTCTTTGGTTACGGCAATGAGACGCCACCAATTCATTGGAATACATCCGACCAAGCCCACATCGCCATCGCCGAACTCAACGCCGCGACCCTAGGCATTGAAGCCGGCGTCAATTTTCGCTTACGCATCGTCAATAGCGGGTCGCACAGCTGGGGTGGCCCCATGGGCAGCGTGGGCGCACCGGTCCCTGAACAGCACCTCGAATATCGCCTGCTCTTGCCGCTCTTCGACGCCAACCGCTCAGCCTATCGTTGGTCACTGACGGTTCATCGTCACGGCGATGGCGCGGTCAACCACTACACGGGCGGCGAAGTCCTGGCGCAAGGCGAATTGAGTCCGCCCACCTTGGCCACCGCCGCGAGCCAACGTCAAGTTGCGCTGGTCAGCCCCAACCGTCCGAACAAGCCTGATTACCAGGCCGACAGCACCCTACCCACGCAGGAAGTACGAACGGTCTCGTTGGCCGACGCTCGTACCCTGCAGATCAAGGACATCAAAGGCGCGATTGCGCTATTGCCCGACACCCGCCGGCACAACATTGAAGCGGCGACCTTGTCGGTGACCTACTGGCCTGATCGCGACATTCACGATGCCTATGCAGAACTCACCTTGATGGACAGCCTTTAGACCACAGCCGATGGCGCATTTGGCATGCCCATTTGCCTGCTTTTCCCATGGTGACCATCGCAGGTCGTCATCAACAGTGTGCCTGCCTGTTGGTTGCCTGCTGCACGCTCGACAAGCCAGAGGTTGCACACAGGTCTCGCTCCCTACTGGAACGACTCCAATGCTATTCACAACACCTTTACTCGATAAACCTGCCCCTGGCTGGAAGCACGATCTGCCGGGGCCAAACGAGCTGCCCTCTATTGAGCCGTACCCTCCCGTTCTTTCGAATCCACCCAATTCTGTTGACGACGTGTATCTCGAATTGGCGCGCGCCACGATGAGAATGCGTGGAGTTGGTCTCTGTATTGCTCCCTTCTTTTTATTACTTTCGATTGTTGCCCTCGCCCTTTTAATCTCGTACATAGTGAAATCGCAAGACCTCCCTCCCTTGATCCCAAGTGCCAGCATTATCACAAGTGTTGTCGTAGGCATTTGGACAGGTGCCTACATCTGGCGAATGGATGTCGAAGCACCACGCGACGAGCCCATCCGCTTCAACCGCCTACGACGCAAAGTCTACGTCTACCGCTTCCACCGTAACGGCCTCAGACCCTTCAGCCGCACCGCATGGGGCATACGCGCTGAAGTCTATGACTGGGATGACCTGCGCGCCGAAGCCTGCAGCGTGTACGGCCCCATGGGCAGCGGCGGCCTCATCGAAACCGTCACCCTCGCCGTAGTGAAACCGGGCACCCGCCAGGTGATCGATCGCTTTCATTTCGCCCACGAAATCCAGCAAGGCGAAATGTACTGGGCCATGGCCCAACTGTTCATGCAACAAGGCCCGCACGCCCTGCCCACCTTTCCCCGCCCACCTCGCGATTGGAACAACGAAACCGTGACCTTCAACCTCGCCCGCCGCTTGGCACCCAAAGTGCGGTGGCCTGCGGAAATAGACCGGGAGTCACGTACCGCCCCCTGAACAGCCTCCATCAATGCGGATCAGCCTCGACACGGCGCCCCCCAAAAGGAAAGAACCATCCATCATGATATTCACAACACCTTTACTCGATAAACCTGCTCCAGGCTGGAAGCACGATCTGCCAGGGCCAAACGAGTTGCACTCCATCGAGCCGTATCCTCCGGTTCTTTCGAATCCACCCAATTCTGTTGACGACGTGTATCTGGAACTGGCGCGCGCCACGATAAGAATGCGTGGAGTTGGCGTGTTGTGTGCCGCATCCATATTTGCAATGGCCATTTTCTTCGCAACTTTCCAAACTATGATCCATGCCAGTACTCCAGCCCCCTCACCTCTGTTACTTATAATCTTGGAGCTAACCGTAATCGGTATTGGCATATGGCTCGCAACCTACTTATGGCGTATAGACGTCGCAGCCCCCCGCGACGAGCCCATCCGCTTCAACCGCCTACGACGCAAAGTCTACGTCTACCGCTTCCACCGTAACGGCCTCAGACCCTTCAGCCGCACCGCATGGGGCATACGCGCTGAAGCCTATGACTGGGATGACCTGCGCGCCGAAGCCTGCAGCGTATACGGCCCCATGGGCAGCGGCGGCCTCATCGAAACCGTCACCCTCGCCGTGGTGAAACCGGGCACCCGCCAGGTGATCGATCGCTTTCATTTCGCCCACGAAATCCAGCAAGGCGAAATGTACTGGGCCATGGCCCAACTGTTCATGCAACAAGGCCCGCACGCCCTGCCCCCCTTTCCCCGCCCACCCCGCGATTGGAACAACGAAACCGTGACCTTCAACCTCGCCCGCCGCTTGGCACCCAAAGTGCGGTGGCCCGCAAATATTGATCTGGAATCGAAGACAGCACCTTGATGGCGCTCATCTTTCCTTCCCTCGACAAACCTGCGACTGGAAACGCGACTTGACCCAAAAACACTCCGAAAATGGTCTCACCAACTACCGGCCGACCCGACAGGACCTGGATGGTAGCGGACGCATTTACGACTACAACCCGTTGGGCGATGTCACCGGCATCCACCATGTCCCCGCGCCGCGTGGCGAGCCCGATCTGGATGGCAAGGACAGCGCCGAAGTACACACTCCATTGGTGCACCATTTCGGGCGTGACGCCCTTGGCCGCTTGATCCGAAAACGCACCGATGATGGCGTCACCGAATATGCCTACGACAACGGCTCGACTAGACCGACGATGCCCAAGGCTAATTCCTCAGTCGGGGGAAGAGATCTATTACGCTGAAGGAGGCCGGGTCAAAGCCATGAGTACACCTCACGCCTGATAGTCTCGAGGAGATGTATATTGATATCGGACAGGCGCGCTCTATCCGAAAACAGCTAAGGCCGCCGTCCGGTTTCTATGTACTTGAAAATGTATTTAAAATTCGCAGCTGGAGGGAAATTTCGGTAAATCGTGCAGAAACGAAAAAAGACGCCTAAGCGTCTTTTTCGATGATTTACAGATTTTCATGAAACGCTGTAAATCAATATTTGGAGCGGGAAACGAGACTCGAACTCGCGACCCCGACCTTGGCAAGGTCGTGCTCTACCAACTGAGCTATTCCCGCTTGGTGATGCGCATTCTATAGAAATCTCAGAACCCGTCAACCTCTTGATTCAAAAAAGTTTTATTTCTTTTCGACGGTGGTGCGCAAATGAGGCCAGGCGGCGCGCAAATACTGGAGCATGGACCACAACGTCAGGCCTGCCGCGATTAGCAGCAAGGCGTAGCCCGTCAGGACCCAGAAGGAGAAATCCGAAGGGTTGGCCAGCAGGATCACCAATGCGAGCATTTGCGCAGCGGTTTTCCATTTGCCCATGTTGGACACGGCTACGTGGGCACGGGCGCCGATTTCGGCCATCCATTCGCGCAGGGCCGAGACGACGATCTCGCGGCCGATGATCACGGCAGCCGGCAGGGTCAGCCACAGGTTGCCGTGTTCCTGAACCAGTAGGACGAGGGCGACGGCCACCATGAGTTTGTCGGCCACCGGGTCCAGGAACGCGCCGAACGGCGTGCTCTGCTCCAGGCGGCGCGCCAGGTAGCCGTCGAGCCAGTCGGTGGCGGCGGCGAAGGCGAACACCGAACTCGAGGCGGCATAGCTCCATTCATACGGCAAATAGAACAACAGAATGAAAATTGGAATAAGCAGGACGCGTAGAACGGTGATCAGATTAGGGATATTCATCGGCACAACTGGCTACGAGGTGGAAAGGCATTCTATTCGCTATGCAGATTCGCATAAATCAGTTCAGCGAGCTTTTTACTGATACCGGGAGCTTTGGCTATTTCGTCAATGCTGGCACGGGATAGCTCCTGCAAGCCACCAAAATGTTTAAGCAAGTCACGACGGCGTGTCGGCCCGACGCCCGCCACCCCTTCCAGGGTTGAGGTTCGCCGGGTTTTGCCACGGCGAGCACGGTGGCCGGTAATGGCAAAACGGTGAGCCTCGTCGCGGATCTGCTGGATCAGATGCAGCGCGGGTGAGTCGCCCTTCAAGGTGAACTCATGGGCGGCATCATTCAAGTACAACGTCTCGAAGCCGGCTTTACGCGTGGCGCCCTTGGCCACGCCAAGCAGGATCAGGTCGGGCACGGCCAGCTCATTGAGCACGTCGCGGGCCATGGACAGCTGGCCCTTGCCGCCGTCCACCAGCAGGATATCCGGCAGCTTGCCCTCGCCGTCCTTCAGTTTGCTGAAACGCCGCGTGAGGGCCTGGTGCATGGCGGCGTAGTCGTCGCCAGCGGTGACGCCTTCAATGTTGTAGCGCCGATAATCGGACTTGATCGGCCCTTCCGGCCCAAACACTACGCAGGACGCTACCGTGGCTTCGCCGCTGGAGTGGCTGATGTCGTAGCACTCCAGGCGCTGTGGCGGCTCGTCCAGGTTGAGGACTTCGGCCAGAGCATCAAAGCGTGCAGCAACATGCTGTCGATTGGCCAGGCGGGCGCTCAGGGCCTGCTCGGCGTTGGTCACCGCCAGTTGCTGCCAGCGGGCACGGGTGCCGCGTACGCGGTGGCTGATGTCCAGCTCGCGGCCGCGCAACTCGTGAATCGCTTCGATCAGCGTAGGGAAGTCTTCATGCACCACGTTGACGATCAGCTCTGAGGGCAGGTCGCGTTCGGGGCTGCTGACGTAATACTGGCCAAGGAACGCAGCCATCACTTCGGCCACTTCCTCGTCGATACCGGTCTGCGGGAAAAAGTTCTTGCTGCCCAGCACTCGGCCGCCACGCACGCTGATCAAGTGCACGCAGGCGCCGCCCGGGTTGACGAACGCGGCGATCACATCAACATCGCCGGTGCCGCCTTCCATGCTTTGCTGGTCCTGGACACGGCGCAGCAGGGAGATCTGGTCACGCAGTTCGGCTGCGCGCTCGAAGTCCAAGGTGCTGGCCGCCTGCTCCATGGCGCCCGAGAGCTCATCGGTAAGCGCATTGCTGCGGCCTTCGAGAAACATCACCGAATGGCGCACATCCTCGGCGTACTCCGCCGGTTCAACCAACCCCACGCACGGCGCCTTGCAACGTTTGATCTGGTATTGCAGGCACGGCCGGGTGCGGTTCTTGAAAAAGCTGTCTTCGCACTGGCGTACAAAAAAAGTCTTTTGCAGCAGGCTCAGGCTTTCGCGGATTGCACCGGCACTGGGATAAGGACCGAAATACTTGCCCTTCTGCTTCTTCGCACCACGGTGAATGCTCAGTCGTGGGAAGTTGCCGTCGGACAAAAACACGTAAGGGTAGGATTTGTCGTCGCGCAGCAGGATGTTGTAGGGCGGCCGCCATTCCTTGATCAGCGTCTGCTCAAGCAGCAGCGCCTCGGTTTCATTGGCGGTGATGGTGGTTTCGACCTGGGCGATACGCGCCACCAACGCAGCCGTCTTGGGCGCGAGGCCGCTCTTGCGAAAGTAGCTCGACAGGCGGTTCTTCAGGTTCTTGGCTTTGCCGACATAAAGCAGGCGTGCCTCGCTGTCGAACATGCGGTACACGCCGGGGCGGCCACTGCAGGTTGAGAGGAAGGCACTTGGATCAAACGGTGTGGTCATGTCAGGCGCTGGCGTCCACCATGCCGTGGCGCACCGCGAGCAGGGTCAATTCAACATCACTGCTGATGGCGAGCTTCTCGAAAATGCGATAGCGGTAGGTGTTGACGGTCTTGGGCGACAGGCACAGCTTGTCGGAGATCGTCTGTACCTTCTGGCAACCGACGATCATCAAGGCGATCTGGATTTCCCGCTCCGACAGCGTATCGAACGGCGAGTCGCTGGTGGGCTGGAAGGATTTGATGGCCAATTGCTGGGCAATCTGCGGACTGATGTAACGCTGGCCGGCAAACACGAGGCGAATGGCCTGCACCATCTCGGCCAGGCCGGCGCCTTTGGTCAGGTAACCGGCCGCCCCCGCCTGTAGAAGGCGTGTAGGAAACGGGTCTTCCTCGCACACGGTTACCACCACGACTTTGATGTCGGGGTGGCTGCGCAACAGCTTCGTCGTAGCGCCAAGACCGCCGATTCCGGGCATCTTGACGTCCATCAGTACCACATCGGGCTTCAATTCCCGCGCCTTGATCAGGGATTCCTCACCCGACTCAGCCTGGCCGACTACTTGCAGGCCATCGATGTCAGCCAGCATTCGTGTAATGCCTGTACGAACGAGATCATGGTCATCGACTACTAGCACCCTAATCAAGCAGACACCTCGCGAAATGGTCTTATAGGTTGCTGAACACCTTAGCAAAAAACCACGGCACAGACCTAGCTACAAGCGTCATATATGTAGAGTTTGCCCGCACTTGAGCGTCTGTCGCTCGGCAGGCTGCCCAAGGTGCTGGCCAAAAGGTCAGCTTTGCGGGGGCACCAGCGGGGCGCAGGGCTCGCAAATACGCTCCATCTGCCAAAAACAATTCTCCTCACTGACGACATTGAACCCCAGCCGCGAATAGAGCTTCCTGGCGGGATTGATACTGAACACTGTCAGTCGTAATAACCCCAGGCCCAGCTCACACGCCTTGATGGCCATCTGCTCCAGCACCCAACTTCCTGCCCCTTGCCCGCGGCATGCCTCGATCATGTGCAGTTCGCGAATGAACAACGCATCGTCGTCCCGGCTCAGGCTGATAAAACCTATCACCTCATCATCGTGGCAGATCAGCCAGCTTTTGCGGCCCGCCCAAGCGGTATCAAAACCATCGTTCGACCAAATGAAGCCATAATGTTCGTAATAGCGATTCATCGCTTGTCGGGTCAGGGCGCGCGCAAACGACCGATCCAGGTCCGTTGCTGCACGCAAGTGAAAGGTCATTGCGGTGTGTCCTCCAGTTCAAATTGCTACCTGCCGTCCAGCCCAGCGACCGCCCTCCCGATAGGCGATAACCAGTGCATTACCTGTGTCGGGAGCCTCGGCAAGTAACCCTTCTGCGCTCCAGATGGCACTGCGCCCTGCACAGGCCCAGCCGCCCGACGGGCCACCGTGGTTGGCCATCAGCATGAGCATCCCATGCTCCACAGCGTAGCCCTGCAGCAACGCAGAGTCAGTGGCATAACCACCTTTGCTGATCAGTACACCGGCGGCATACACGTTAGCCCCGGATTCTGCCGCCGCACGCGGGTGGCTGGCATGGGAGAAATCTGCGCAGACCGCCAGCGCAATCCGATCTTCACCCCACTGAAGTGCCGCCCCGCCCTGCCCCGGCACAAACGCCACCTCTTCCCCAGGGTGCAAGTGTTGCTTGGTGTAGACCGCCAGTGAACCGTCCGCCCCCAGCACCAATGCGCCAATCAACACACCCGGTTGCGCCGCCAATCGGATTGGCATCCCCACTACCGCTGTCAAGCGCAACTCCCGCGCCATCTCGCGCAACGGTGCCAGCACGGGGTCCTCTGGATCGATCGCCAGACTCGCAGCCAACGACGGTTCGTACCCGGTCAACGACAACTCCGCAAACACCAACAGCTGCACACCCTGCTCAGCCGCCGCGCGCATCAACCGCAAATGCTGCTGGATATTGGCGTGTACATCGCCCGCGATGGAGACGGATTGGGCAGCAGCAAGGGTCAAGGCAGTCATGGTCGAGTCCGAGCAATGGGTATCAAATGGTTATCAGCATATCCCGGCCCATAGAGGTAAGTACCTCCTTGCCATAGAAATTACTGATTGAATCCTCCTGCGTGCCTCTAGTAAGCTCCCCCCATCATTTGGAGACATACCATGTTGCAACTCACCCACACTCAGGTTTGCCCTGCTGCCAGCGCCCCGCGCTCGGTGTCGGCTACCCGCGTGAACGGTTCGAGCGCAGCAGTAAGCTTTTATTTTGGGTATTGGTTTAGCCACTGGCGCGCCTGATACCTGAAATCGGCGCCCACTACTCAAGGGGTCGCCTACCAGAGAAATCTAACCCCCGGTCGGCTCCCCGACCGGGGGTTTTGTTTTTTCAGGCCCTCATCCATTCAGCAAGAACACTTTAAGGACACACGACATGAACTACGCCACCTATTACCGCTACGACACTTGCACTGCATGGCGATTTAGCAAGCTCCGCTCGGGACAGCCTGCCGCCTCCGATCGGTCACCTATTGGTGGCAAGCCAACACACGTAGCCGATACGGCCAATTGTCGAACACCCCAGTAGGGCCAAGCGCGCGGGAATAACCCGCCGCTTGCCCAGGAAGCCTTGAATATGAACTCCGCCACCGCCGCTTTGCCTGTTACCAACCTGTCCAGCGCTAATGAAGCCTTGACCCAACGCCTGCCCAGCTCCCTTGAGCTCAAGCATCAGTTGCCCCTCAGCCCGTTCCTCAACGAACAGATCCACGCCCATCGCCAAGCCGTGCGCGCCATCCTCAATGGCGAAGATTCACGTTTGCTGGTGATCGTCGGCCCGTGCTCGATTCACGACCCCGAATCGGCCATGGAATACGCACGCAACCTGAAGAAGCTGGCCCTGGAAGTCAGTGACCAGATGCTGCTGGTGATCCGCGCCTACGTCGAAAAACCGCGCACCACCATCGGCTGGAAAGGCCTGGCCTACGACCCGCACTTGGACGGCAGCGATGACATGGCCGCCGGCCTCAGCATGTCCCGTCAGTTGATGCGCGAAATGCTGCGCCTGGGCCTGCCGGTCGCCACCGAGCTGCTGCAACCCATGGCTGCCGGCTACTTCGATGACCTGTTGAGCTGGGTCGCGATTGGCGCGCGCACCACCGAATCGCAAATTCACCGCGAAATGGCCAGTGGCCTGGGCATGCCCGTGGGCTTCAAGAACGGCACCGATGGCGGCGTGGCGATTGCGTGTGATGCCATGCGCTCCGCGTCCCACCCGCATCGGCACTTCGGCGTCGACAGCCAGGGGCATCCGGCAATCATCCAGACCCCAGGCAACCCCGACACCCACTTGGTGCTGCGCGGCGGTCATCGTGGGCCGAACTACGATGCACAGAGCGTTGCGCAGGTGAAGCACGACCTGGCCAAGTCCAAGGTCGCGGCGCGCATCATGGTCGATTGCAGCCACGCCAACAGCGGCAAGGACCCGTTGCGTCAACCAGCGGTGTTCAACGAAGTGCTGGAGCAACGCTTGCAGGGTGATACGTCACTGATCGGCATGATGCTCGAAAGCCACCTGTTCGAAGGCTGCCAGCCGTTGAGCGCGTCGATGAAATACGGCGTGTCGGTGACGGATGGTTGCCTGGGATGGGATGGTACTGAGCAGTTGTTGCGCAGTGCAGCAGTGCGGTTGCGCGAGCGCCGCTGAAACCTCTGGCAAATAAAGGCCAAACTGTGGGAGCTGGCTTGCCTGCGATTGCGGTATATCAGCTACAAAATTGTAGCCTGACACATTGCTATCGCAGGCAAGCCAGCTCCCACATTTGAACCTGATTGGATTCAGGAAAGTGGGTAGAGCGCCTCATCGAACTGCTCAAGTTTTGGGAACACCAAGGGCTGCTCATCCGCCAGCCCCTGCAAGCGTTGCCCATACCCCACCAAGAATGCCTGCCGCGCCTCATCACTGATATACGGCACATGCCACGCCACAAACGGCGCCAACACTTCATACCCCACATACGCCAACGTGCCACGCAGAATCGGCCGCAACATGTCTTCCAGCGGCCCATGAATCGCGCCCTCACCGAACATATGCTCGCGCCCGCCCAACGTCACCGTGACCAGCGCACGCTTGCCCGCCAGCCCGCCCTGATCGTAAAAACGCTTGCCGCCGTAGCACACCCCCGACACCAGTACCCGGTCGATCCAACCCTTGAGCATCGCCGGTGCCGAAAACCAGAAGATCGGGAAGTTGAAGATCAGCAGATCCGCCCACAACACCTTGTCCAATTCACCCTGGATATCCGCCGCGATGGACTGCTTCTTCACCCCCAGGCGTTGCTCCAGGGCGTACACCAGGTAGTCAGGGTTTTCTCGCGAGGAAAAATCCCCTGCCGACGCCACCGGGTTCCAGTTCATGGCGTACAAGTCGCTGACCTGCACTTCATGCCCCTGGCCTTCCAGCGTGGCAATGGCCTTGTCGCGCAATGCCGCAGTAAACGACTGCGGCTCAGGATGGGCGTGAACAATCAAAACCTTCATGTGTCGTCCTCAAACAGTGTGCGCCGCCCGTTGGGCCAGCAGATGATCGAGCCAGTCTGGGTTCATCTCCGGTTCCGATGAAAACAGCAGGCCGGTGTAATCCTGGTACGGCGGGGTGAAAATCGCACTGCGGCTGCCCTGGTCCACTACCCTGCCCCGCTGCATCACCACCACTTCGTCGGCGATGGCGCGCACGGTAGCGACGTCATGGGTGATAAACAGATAGGCAACGCCAAGCTGTTGCTGGATGCGATTGAGCAGTTTCAACACGCCCTCGGCCACCAGTTGATCCAGGGCCGAAGTAACTTCGTCGCAGATGATCAACTGCGGGTCGGCTGCAAGGGCGCGGGCGATGCAGATGCGCTGTTTCTGCCCGCCAGACAACTCGCGCGGCTGACGCTCCATGTACACCGCCGGGTCCAGTTCGATCATCTCCAGCAATTCGGCAACGCGTGCGCGCATGGCCTTGCCCTTGAGGCCGAGGTAGAACGTCAGCGGCCGGCCGATGATATCGACGATGCGCTGGCGCGGGTTCAAGGCGGTATCGGGGATCTGGTAGATCATCTGCACACGCCGCAACTGCTCCTTGCTGCGCCGCCGAAAATCCACCGGCAGTGCCTCACCGTCGTACAGCACCTGCCCTGCCGTGGCGGGCAGCAGCCCGGTAATCAGCCGCGCCGTTGAGCTTTTACCGCTGCCAGACTCACCGATCACCGCCAGGGTCTGGCCGCGATACAGCTTCATCGAGACGTCGTGCAGGACCGGTTGATGCCCGTAACTGGCACTGACTTGGCGTACCTCCAGCAGCGGTACTTCCTGGACCGGACACGCCTTGGGCTCGGTGCGAAAACTGCGCACCGCCCACAGGGATTTGGTGTAGTCCTGCTGCGGTTGGCTGAGCATGCTGCGGGTGTCAGCCTCTTCCACCAGCTTGCCGTGGCGCAGCACCATGATGCGATCGGCCATCTGCGCGACCACCGCCAAGTCATGGCTGATGTACAGCGCAGCGCTGCCGAAGGTTTTCACCGCATCGCGAATCGCCGCCAGCACTTCGATCTGAGTGGTAACGTCGAGAGCGGTGGTGGGTTCGTCGAAGATGATCAGGTCCGGGTGGCAGGCCATCGCCATGGCCGTCATCACCCGCTGCAACTGCCCACCAGAAACTTGATGGGGGTAGCGCTGGCCGATGGTCTGCGGGTTGGGCAGGCGCAGCACGCGGTACAGCTCCACCGCTTCACGCTCGGCCTGGGCACGACTGACTCCTCCATTGATCACCGCCGTTTCCACATGCTGGTCAATCAGACGATGGGCCGGGTTAAACGAGGCGGCAGCGCTCTGCGCCACATAGGCAATGCGCAGCCCACGCAATTTGCGCAGCGCTTCGGGCTTGGCCTGCAACAATTGAATGCCGTCAAAACACACCGAGCCACCCACAATTCGGCAACCGTCGCGGGCATAGCCCATCGCCGCCAGGCCGAGGGTGGACTTACCCGCCCCCGACTCACCAATCAGCCCCAACACTTCGCCACGCTGCAAGGTCAGGTCGATCCCCTTGATCAGCGGGTGCCATGCGTCTTCGTAATGCCCTTCAATCTGCAGGTTGCGGATTTCCAGCAATGGCTTGTCCATCCTCAACACTCCTTCAGGCCACTGGACTTATGCAGCATCCAGTCGACGACAAAATTCACGCTGACGGTGATCAGTGCCACAGCCAACGCCGGCAGCAACGGGCTGATATCGCCGAAAGTAATCAACACGGCGTTGTCGCGCACCATGCTGCCCCAGTCCGCCGTGGGCGGCTGAATGCCCAGGCCGAGGAACGACAGCGCGCTGATAAACAGGAACACAAAGCAGAAGCGCAAACCGAATTCGGCAATCAGCGGTGCGGCCGCGTTGGGCAGTACTTCACGGGTCACCAGCCACCACAGGCCTTCACCCCGCAGGCGCGCAGCTTCCACGAAGTCCTGCACCACCACGGTCATCGCCACCGCGCGGGACAAGCGAAACACCCGCGTTGAATCCAGCAGTGCAATCACCAGTACCAGCGACGTGGCATTGGTGCCGACCACGCTGAGGATCAACAGCGCAAAGATCAGTTGCGGGATCGCCATCAGCACATCCACCACCCGCGACAAGCCCTGGTCGATCCAGCCCCCCTTGATCGCCGCCACCAGCCCGCCCAAGCCACCGAGCAGAAACGCCAGCGTGGTGGTGAGGAACGCAATGCCCAGGGTGTTGCGCGCGCCATACACCAACCGGCTGAACATATCGCGCCCCAGGTTATCGGTGCCCAGCAGGAACTGGCCGCTCCAGGGCGCGAAGCCCTCGCCCACCACCTGGGTTTCGCCATAAGGCGCCAGCAGCGGCGCAAACAGCGCCACCGCGACGTACAACACAATGATCAGCAGGCCGAACTTGGCGCTCAACGGCGCCCGTGCCACTTGGCTCAGTAGGCTCATGGACTACCCCTTGGGATGCATCAGGCGTGGGTTGCTGGCGATGGACAGCACGTCCGCCCCGGTATTGAGCAGGATGTACGTGGCGGCAAAGATCAGGCTGCAAGCCTGCACCACCGGAATGTCGCGCTTGGACACCGAGTCCACCAGCAACTGGCCGAGGCCTGGGTAGACGAAGACCACTTCGACCACCACCACGCCCACCACCAGGTACGCCAGGTTCAGCGCGATCACGTTGACGATCGGCGCCAGCGCATTGGGCAATGCGTGCTTCCAGATAATGCGCGATTGGCTGATGCCCTTGAGCCGCGCCATCTCGATATAAGGGCTGGCCAGCAGGTTGATCAGGGACGCGCGCGTCATGCGCATCATCTGCGCGATGACCACCAGGCTCAGAGTGGCCACCGGCAACACCGAGCGTTCCAGGATCGTGCCGAAGGTGGCATCCGGCGCCAGGTTGGACAGGCTGGGAAACCAACCGAGTTTCACCGAGAACACCAGGATCAGCAGGTAAGCCACAAAAAACTCCGGGAACGACACCGCACTGAGCGCCGAGGTGTTGAGCAAGCGATCGAACCAGCTGTTGCGGTACAGCGCCGCCAGCATGCCAAGCACCAAGGCCGTCGGCACCGAAACCAATGCCGCCAGCGCGGCCAGGCTCAGGGTGTTACCCAAGCGCGCGCCGATCAAATCGGCAATAGGTTGCTGGTTGGCGAGCGAGGCGCCTAGGTCACCGTGCAGCAGGCGCAGCAGCCATTGTGCAAAGCGCGTGAGCGGCGGCAGATCCAGCCCCAGTTGAGCCCGGAAAGCCGCCACGGTTTCCGGTGTGGCCGACTGGCCGAGCATGGCCTGGGCGATATCGCCGGGCAGCATGCCCACCGCGAGGAAGATGATCACCGAAACGGCGAACAGCGACAGCAGGCCAAGGGCGAGGCGTTGGAGGACGAGTTTGAGCAGGCTATTCATAAAAACACCTTAGAGAAACCACCACACATCCCTCCCACATTTGATAGTCATTGACTGAGAGGTCCCTAGGCCTGCCACCACCGCTCGATCAGCCGCAAGCCGTCCAACTCGCCGTAAGGCGCCGTCAGTGGCCCATGACTGACCCGGTTCGACCGCGCCGCCACAGAACTGGCAAACAACGGCACGATCGCCCCGCCATCATCCCGGCACAGGGCCTGCATTTCGTTGTACATCTCTTGGCGCAGCGGTGCGTTCATCTCGCCACGGGCGGCGGTCAGCAGTTGGTTGAAGCGCGCGTTGTCCCAGTGGGTCTCATTCCATGCCGCGCCCTTGGCATAGCCGATGCTGAACATACGGTCGGCCGTCAAGCTGCTGTACCAGAACGACGTGGTGAACGGCTGCTTCATCCACACATTGGAGAAGAACCCGTCGGCGGGCTCACGTACGACGTCGATATCGATGCCTGCCTGGCGCGCCTGCTCCTTGAACAACACCGAGGCGTCTACCGCCCCGGTATACGCGGCGTCGGAGGCTTGCAGGCGTACCTTGAGCGACTCCACACCCGCCTTGCGCAGGTAGAACCGCGACTTGTCCGGATCGTAGGTGCGCTGCTCCAGAGCGGCGTTGATAAAACGGCTGCCCGGCTGGATCGGATGGTCATTACCCACCAGCCCATAGCCGTGCAGCACCGAGGCCAGCAGGGTCTCGCGGTTGATCGCATGTTTCATCGCCATGCGGATGTCGTTGTTCTTGAACTCGTTGCTGTCGCACAGCATCGGGAAGGTGTAGTGCTGGGCGCCTTTGGTTTCTTCGATGACCAGGCTCGGATTGCGCTTGAGCAAGGCCACGGTTTTCAGGTCGACCTTGTTGATCACATCCACTTGCCCGGTGACCAGCGCATTGACCCGTGCGGCGCCGTCAGCGATGGCCAGCAGTTCGGCACTGGCGAAATGCGCCCTGCCCGGTTTCCAGTAATCGGGGTTGCGCTCCAGGTCCATGCGCACGCCGGGCTCGAAGCTTTTCAGGCGGTAGCCGCTGGTGCCTACACCCGCCTGCCAATCGGCGGCGCCGTCTTTGGCGGGCATGATCACCAGGTGATAATCAGCGACCACGTAGGCGAAGTCGGCGTTGCCCGAATGCAGCTCGAACACCACCGCATCGCTGCCCTTGGCACTGACGCTGGCGACATCGCCGAGCACGGTCTTGGCGGCTGAGGTGGAGTCCTTGCTCAGGTGGTGATTGATCGAAGCCACTACGTCGTCGGCGGTGAGGCTTTTGCCGTTGTGGAAGGTCACGCCTTGGCGCAAGTAGAAGGTCCACACCCGCGCATCCGGCGTGGATTCGAAACGCTCGGCCAGTTCGGGAATCGCGGTGCCGTCGACGGCAATTTCAGTCAGCGTGTTGTACACCGCCGAGAAGCCGACAAAGGTGAACGTGTCGACCCACGAACCCGGATCGCGGGAGTCCGTAGTACTACCACCCGCCAGGCCCAGGCGCAGCACGCCGCCGGGCTTGGGTGTGGCGTCTTCGGCAAAGGCCGGAAGCGTCAGGCCCATGGAAAACGCTGCCGCCACCGCACCGGCCACGGCGCTGTGTTTGAGGAAGTCTCGTCGGTGCATTGCTTGAGTCATTTTGTTGTTGTTTTCGCTCACGGTGTTGCTCCTCTAAAGATCAACAGGCACAGGCATGTTTCAGCTCGATCAGGGTCACGCCATTGCGTTTGAAACCGTTGCGCAAATCCGTCTGCAACTCATCCAGGTTGCGGGGCTGGTTCACGGTGCAGCCGAATGCCTGGGCGAACAGCGCGAAATCCGGGTTGCGGGGCAGTACGCCGATGGGCTCGATATCCAGGTTGAGCATGTCGTCGCGAATCTGGCCAAGGGCATCGTTGTTCCACAACAGCACCACCAGCGGGCTGTCCAGTTCTTCAACGGCGGTGGCCAGTTCCTGGGCGGTGTAGAGAAAGCCCCCATCGCCCACCAGCACCAGGCCCGGGCGCTGCGGTGCGCCGAACTTGGCACCGATGCCCGCCGGCAAGCCGTACCCCAAGGTGCCGTAGCCGGTGGGGTGCAGCCAGCTGCGCGGGGCACGGCTCGGGTAGGCGTAATTGCCGGTGTAGGCCAGTTGGGTCATGTCGCTGCTGATGAACGCGTTAGCGGGCAGTTCGGCTTCGATACGGTCGAGGATGGCTTGGTGGATGGACTGCAAGGGGCCGTGCCCCAGCTCTACGGCCTGACGCAATGCTGCGACTTTTTGGATCGCGGCTTCGGCGTCAGGTGATGCCGTCGGCAAGCGCTCCAGCAACGCCACAATCGTCTGATGGGCATCGCCCCGCAACGCCACGGTGCAGGGGTAGAAATCATTGAATTTGCGCGGGTCGATATCCACCCGCAGCAGCTCGCCGCTGAGGGGCAAACGCTCGCGCCAATAGTCGGTGTCGGCCATTTCCGTGCCGACTGCCAGCACCACGTCCGCCTCGCTGATCAGTTGCCAGCCAGGCTCGACACACAGGGTGGAGCCCGCATTCAGCGGGTCATCGATCGGCAGCAAGCCTTTGCCTGCAACGCTGGTAAAAAACGGCGCCGCCAACTGCGTGCTCAAGCGCTGCAACGCCTCACCCGCAGCCAGTGCACCACCACCGGCAATGATCATCGGACGCTTGGCCGCCGCGAGTTTGGTCGCGGCCTGGTCCAGCACGTCGGTCGAGGGCAGACCACGCCCAGGACGCCGCACGACTTCATGGCTCCAGTCCCACTTGATCGGCGCCGCCAGCACATCCAACGGTACCGAAATATGCACCGGCCGTGGTCGCTCGCTGTCGAATACGGCATACGCGCGAGCGACCAGCTCCGGCAGGTCTTCGGCGCTTAACGCCACTGCAGAAAACGCCGTGATCGGCGCGGTGATCGCACGCTGGTCCTGGGTCTCATGCAAGATGCCCCAGCCCTTGCCGAGACTGGCGGTGCTGTTGACGCTGGAAATTACCAGCATCGGAATCGAGTCGGCGTACGCCTGGCCGATGGCGGTGGCGGCATTGGTCACGCCGGGACCGGTGATCACAAAGCATACCCCCGGCTTGCCGCTGACCCGCGCATAACCGTCGGCCATAAATCCCGCGCCTTGTTCATGGCGAGTGAGCACGTGACGGATGCCGCTGCCGGGCAAGCCGCGATACAGCTCCAACGTGTGCACGCCGGGGATGCCGAACACAGTGTCAACGCCGTAGTTGGCCAACAACCGCACCAACGCCTGGCCGCCGGTCAAAGTCTTATCGTGCATGCTCATCTCCTAGACGAATCAATGCGTCGACCGCAGTGGCGCCCCGAGCATTGACCAACAGTGGGTTCACATCCAGTTCCAACAGGTGCCCGGCGTTGGCGCAGGCGTAGTCGGCCACTGCTCGAATCGCCGCCACCAGTGCATCCATGTCCGCCACTTCACGCCCGCGAAAGCCTTGCAGCAAGGCGGCGCTGCGCAAGCTGAGCAAGGCGTTGCGAATGGCGTGGTCGGTGGTGGGCAGCAGCAGGCTGCGGCTGTCCTTGAGCAATTCAACGAGGATGCCACCGGCGCCGATGACCAGTGCCAGGCCAAAATCATTTTCGCGCTTGATGCCCACGATCAGCTCGGCCAACGGTGGCGTGGCCATGGACTCCAGCAACAATTGATCGAAGGCGACGTTTGGCGCGTACGCAGCGAGTTCCCCGCGCATGCGTTCCAGGGCCGTGGCCAGGGCAACACCGTCCTTGAGGTTCAGCGCCACGGCGCCGGCTTCGGTTTTATGCGGCAAGTCAACACTGACGGCCTTGAGTACCACCGGGTAGCCCAAGCGCGATGCATCACTGATCGCCTGCTCCGGCGTGCTCAGCACACCGGCTGGTGTGGTGAGGCCGAACGAGCGCAAGGCTTGCTTGGAAGCCCATTCATCCAGCGCCAGACCTTGGCCACCCAGCGCTCGTGGGCACAGTGGCTCAAGTATCGACTCGCCGCGTTCCAGCAGCACGCCACGGTTGTGCTGATAGTCGGCAATACGCCCCCACGCGGCGAGCGCGTCTTCCACGCCTTGCAGCGCAGCAATGCCTTGGGCGTGCAGGCGCTCACGCGCGTGAGCCGGCAGCAGTTCGGGAAATGCCGAGGTAACGAACCCGGTCTTGCCGTGCCGGCCAAGCGCGTCGCAGAACAGCTCCAACAGCAGGTCGCACTCCTTGCGCTCACCGGTGAACTCGGCCGGGTAATCCAGCACTAGCATGGCCGCATCGGCATCGGTGCGCAGGGCGGTATCGAGCATGCTGTTGAGAGCGTCGCGGTCCCCCCAGATAGCGGTGGTGAAGTCCAGCGGGTTGACTAGGTTGGCGTAGCTGGGCAGCACCTGCGCCAACTCTGTACGTTGGGCCTCGTCCAGCTTGGGCAAGGCCAGATGGTTACGCTCGGCGTAGTCGGCAATCAACCCGGCATCACCACCGGAACAGGCCAGCGCAATCAGGCGATTGCCTGCAGGAAGGTTGCCGCATGCGGCGGCTTTGAGGGTTTCGACAAAACTCACCGGCCCACTGACACGGATCACGCCAAGCCGTGCAAACAGACTGTCGTACAGCGCATCCGAGCCGGACAGCGAGCTGGTGTGACTCAACGCCAGCTCGGCACCGATCTGTGACACACCGGTCTTCAGCGCGATAATCGGGATGCCCTTCTCCAACGCCTTGTGCGCAGCACGGGCAAACCCTGGCACGTTCTTCAAGCCTTCCAGGTGCAGGCCGATAGCGGTGACACGCGGCTCTTCGAGCAGCACGTCCATCAATTCGGCAACGCCCAACTGCGCCTGGTTGCCCACCGAGGCCATGTAGGCCACGGGTAGCGAGCGGTCGCTCATCGACAGGTTATAGGCGAAGTTGCCACTTTGGGTCAGCACCGCCACGCCCTTCTCCACCGCCTTGCCGCCATGGGCCACCGGCCACAGCGCCGAGCTGTGCAGGTAGTCGAGCAGGCCGTAGCAGTTGGGCCCGAGCAAGGCCATCTCGCCCGCAGCCTCTAATAGCTGCTGCTGCATTGCGGCACCACTGGCGCCGGTTTCGGCAAAGCCCGAGGCGTAGCAGATTGCACCACCGGTACCGATGGCTGCCAGTTCGGCGACGCAGGTCAGCGTCAGCTCACGATTGGTGGCGATAAACACCGCATCCGGGCCGCACGGCAGGTCGGCGATACGGCGTACACAAGGGATGCCATCGAGGCTGTCGTGCTGCGGATTGACCAGCCACATCGGCCCGGCAAACCCGCCATCGGCGCAGCGCTTGAGCGCACGGGCCATGCTGCGCCCGCCGACGAAAGCCAGGTGCCGGGGCGCGAGCAGGCGCTTGAGGTTGTCGCGAATAACCTGGGACATAAGCGTTCTCCGCGCCAATCAGCGCAACAGCGGCCGCAGCAGTTCACGGGCGATGATATGGCGCTGGATTTCCGAGGTGCCTTCCCAGATCCGTTCGATCCGCGCGTTGCGCCAGATGCGCTCCACCGGCCCTTCGTCCATCAAGCCCATGCCACCGAAAATCTGCACCGCCTCATCGGCGACCTTGCCCAGGGTTTCACTGGCAAACAGCTTGGCCATCCCGGCCTCGCCGTCGGTCATGCTGCCCTGGTCCATCTTCCAGGCAGTGTGCAGGGTCAGCAGCTCAGCGGCGCGGATCTGCGTGGCCATGTCGGCCAGCTTGAAACTCACACCTTGATAGGTGCCGATCGGCTGGCCGAATTGCTTGCGATCCGCCGCCCATTGCAGCGAAACATCCAGCGCCCGCTGGGCCTGACCGACACAGTTGGCAGCGACCATCACACGGCCGGCGGTCAGCCAGGCGTTGGCCACGTCCCAGCCTTTGCCCACTTCGCCCAGCACTTTGGAAGCCGGCACGCGGCAGTCGTCGAAGAACATTTCATAGGTGTGGTAACCGCGGTTGCTCACGCACTTGGGGCCACGGCGAATGGTCATGCCGGCGGTGCCGCGATCCACCAGGAACGAGGTCACCGCATTGCGCTGCCTTCCGTTGTGCTCGTAGGTGTCGGTGACCGCGAACACGATGGCGAAATCGGCGTGCCCGGCATGGCTGATGAAGTGCTTGCTGCCGTTGATCACAAAGTCATCGCCACTGCGCACGGCACGGGTCTTGATCGCGTTGGCGTCAGAGCCGGCACCCGGTTCAGTCAGGGCAAAACAGTCGATTTTCTGGCCCTGGATACAAGGCAAGAGGTAGTCCTCGATCTGCGCGCCGGTGCACGCCATCAGGATTTTCGAGGGGCGCGCGACAAACACATGCAGCGCCCACGACACCTTCGACAACTCCCGCTCAATCAGCGCCTGGGACAGGTAATCCAGGCCGCCACCACCCACTTCCTCCGGCATGTTGAAGGCATAGAAACCGGCAGCAATCGCCTTGTCGCGGATCTGCGCTGCCAGCTCTGGCGAGACTTCGTCGGCGCGGTCCACCGCTTCCTCATGGGGCAGCAATTCCTTGGCGACAAAACTGCGTACCGCGTCCACCAACATGTCTTGTTCTTGGCTGAGTTGGAAATTCATGGCGCTACCTGTTCAGGGTGTTGTTCTTATTGGCCGGAGAAAATCGGAGAGCGTTTTTCCAGGGACGCGCGCAACGCTTCGGCGCCGTCGGCACTTCTGCCGCACAACAGGCCTGCAGCGAGTTCGGCCTGCAGCTGCTCGGGCAGGCTGCGCGCGGCGCCTTCACGGATCAGGGTCTTGGTCTGGGCGAAGGCGAACGTCGGGCCGTTGGCCAGGCGCGTCGCGAGTTCAGCGGTGTGGGCGTGCAATTGCTCATCGGCGACCACTTCGCCTACCAGCCCAGTGGCGAGGGCGCGGTCGGCGCTCCACAGTTCGTCGAGGAACAACAGGCGCTTGGCTTGTTCGCTGCCGATCAGGCGTGGCAAGTGCCAGCTGGCACCCGCGTCTGGCGAGTAGGCCATGCTGGTGTAGCCGGCCTTGAAGCGTGCCGATTGGGCCGCGATACGCAGGTCGCAGCACAGGGTCAGGTCCATGCCGGCGCCGACGGCGGTGCCATTGATCGCGGCAATCGTGGGTTTGTCGAGGGTGTGCAAACGGGTCATCAGGGCGTGGGCGGTTTCGGTCCAGCCGTAGGTTTCGAGGGCGCCACGCGCTTCGGCGTCGGCCCACTCGGCCAGGTCGGCACCCGCGCAGAAGCTGCGGCCGCTGGCGGTCAGCACCACCACGCGTACGCTGGCGTCGCTGTTGAACGCATCGAGCAAGGTGTGCAGGTGCTTGAGGGTGGGAATGTCCAACGCATTGCGCTGCGGGCCACGGTTCAGGGTGATCCAGGCGACGCCTGCTTGCACATGGGTGAGCACGGGCGAATCGGTAGTCATGGCTTCCTCGAATTATTTTATTTGGCGTGAGGGGTGCGACATGCGCCGATACTAAACAAGTGTTCAGCAAGAAGGCAATCGGCAAGCCAGAAATATTTTTCGAGGGGGAAAATGCCGACCTGAACCTTGCGTTCAGGCGGCGAGATTAGCTCAGGGTTTGAGCTGGTAACGCTGACGACCACCGGCCTGCAGGCCGTCGACCCAGGCTTCGCAGATTTGAATGCCCTGCTCCGGCGTAAACGTACCGGGGTTGAGCCCCGACTCCAGCCACAAGCCGTCCAGCAGTGCACTCAGGCCGATGGCGGCGAGGTCGGCATCGAAGCGCTTCCAGCCCTCCTCCTTGGCCATGTCGGTCAGCGCCGAGCGCATGATGGTGCGGTACTCGCCGTAGGAATGTTCGTGGGCCAGGTTGATCGCGGGCGCTGTCTTCACTGCGCCCCAGAACACCAGCCAAGCGTCCAGCAGGTGCGGGTCGAGCAATTCAGCGGAGAACGAGCCACGAAACAACGCTGACAACCGCTCCCTCGGGTTCGGCGGCGCCTTGGCCATGGTCTCGCGCAGCAAGCTCATGACCTGCCCGGTGATGGTGCGATAGGCCTCGGCCACCAGCTCATCCTTGCCCGAGTAGTGATGGCTGATCAGCCCCACCGACACTCCGGCCTCGGCGCTGATCTTGCGGATCGACGCACCCTGGAAGCCGTCGCGCTTGAGGCATGTAAGCGTGGCCTGGACCAGATTGGCCTTGCGCACTTCCGGGTCCATCCGGGAAAAACGGGATTCCTGGGTCATGCGGCGGTTTCCTACGATTGGGTCGGCAGCACGACTCTACATCAGTCGCGATACCCCGGCGACACCCGATCCAGCATCCGCAGCAACGCCGACCACGCCAGGTGCATGGCGTCCAGATCAGCCAACTCACCCTCTTCCAGCGCGCGGCCAGGGTTGTTGAATTGTTGCTCGGTGTAGGCGCACACCTCGGCAGACGGCAGGATCAGCGTACCGCAGGCCTGCGCGGCGATCTGGATGTCACAGGCCTTCTCCAGGTAATACATGCGCAAGAAGGCCTGGCTGACCGTCTCGCCCACCGTGAGCAAACCATGGTTACGCAGCATCAGCACTGGCTTGTCACCCAGGTCGGCCACCAGTCGGCGTTGCTCGTCCATGTCCAGGGCCACGCCTTCGTAGTCGTGGTAGGCGACCTTGCCGTAGAACTCCATGGAGATCTGGTTGACCGGCAGCAACCCGCACTCCAGCGCCGCCACCGCGCAGCCGGCCCGGGTGTGGGTGTGCAGCACGCAATGGGCGTCTTCGCGGGCGCCGTGGATCGCGCTGTGAATCACAAAGCCCGCCGGGTTGACCGCGTAGGGAGAAGGCTCCACGGCGTGCCCGTCGAGGCCGATTTTCACCAGGCTGGACGCCGTGATCTCATCGAACATCAAGCCGTAGGGGTTGATCAGAAAGTGATGTTCGGGCCCGGGAATGCGCACCGAAATATGGGTGAAGATCAGGTCGCTCATGCGGTAGTGGGCGATCAAGCGGTAGCACGCGGCAAGCTGCTCGCGCAGTTGCTGTTCGGTGGAGTGAGTCATTTTTATTCTCCAGGCACAGGGTGGGTGATGGCGACGCTAATCCAGTCGCCAGTAAAAAAACAAGTTGATTTTTTACTGGCGCTCGCCTCCTATAGAAAAACAACAATAACAGCGCCTGGAGTATCCGCACCATGTCGCACCCTGCCTTTCCCCACCTGTTTGAGCCCCTGGTCCTGCGGGGCAAACGCCTGAAAAACCGCATCATGTCCAGCGGGCATGACACCTCGATGCCCACCGACAATCGGGTCAACCCGCAGTTGATTGCCTATCACCGTGCGCGAGCAGAAGGCGGTGTCGGGCTGATTGTGCTGCAGGTGGCAGGGGTGCACGACAGCGCGCGGTACACCTCTCATGTGCTGATGGCCACTGACGATGGGTGCATCGGGGGTTATCGCGAATTGGCTGAGGTCTGCCATGCCCAGGGCACCGTAGTGCTGTCGCAGATTTTCCATCCGGGGCGGGAAATCATGGAGTCGGCTGATGGTTTGCTGGCCGTGGCGTACTCCGCGTCGGGCGTGCCAAATGAACGCTTCAGGGTGATGCCGCGGGCACTGGACCAAGGGATGATCGACGAGATTGTCGCCGGTTACGCGGCAGCCGCCAGGCGGTTGCATCAGGCCGGTATCGATGGGGTTGAGGTGGTCGCCAGCCATGGGTATCTGCCGGCGCAGTTTCTCAATCCAAGGGTCAACCGACGTACCGACGAGTACAACGGGTCGCTTGAGCAACGCTTGAAATTTCTGCGGGAAATCATCGCAGCCGTTCGGGCGGCGACCGACGCGCAATTCATCATCGGCCTGCGTATTTCTGCCGATGAGCGCGATGCCGAGGGCCTGACAGAAAGTGAATCGCTTGAGGCCGTGCACAGCCTGCAAACCGAGCTGGACTATGTGCACATCGTCGCCGGTACATCGGCGTCGCTGGGCGGTGCGATCCATATCGTGCCACCCATGGCCATCGCCGCTGCGTACCTGGCGGATGAGGCGGCTGTGTTCAAGGCCAAGCTGTCAATTCCACTGTTTGTTACCGGGCGCATCAACCAGCCCCAGGAAGCCGAATTGATCCTGGCGCGAGGCCAGGCCGATGTGTGCGGGATGACGCGCGCGTTGATCTGCGACCCACTGATGCCCGCCAAAACCCAGGAGGGTCACGTTGAAGATGTGCGCGCGTGCATCGCCTGCAACCAGGCGTGCATCGGTCACTTTCACAAGGGGTTGCCGATCTCTTGCATCCAGCATCCCGAGACCGGTCGTGAGTTGCAGTTTGGCCAACAACAAACAGCGGTGAAGCGTAGACGCATCATGGTGGTCGGCGGTGGCCCGGCCGGCATGAAGGCCGCTGCCGTAGCGGCGCAACGCGGGCATGAGGTCACGCTGTACGAAGCCACCAGCCAATTGGGCGGGCAAGTGCAGTTGGCACAATTGCTGCCGCGTCGTAGCGAATTCGGCGGTGCCAGCACCAACCTGCAACGAGAGATGGCACTGGCCGGGGTGCACGTGGTGCGCAATACACGGGTAGATCGCGCGCGGGTGGAACGGGAGAAACCTGATCATGTGATCATCGCCACCGGCGCCGAGCCCTACTGGCCGGCCTTCGAAAACGGCGGGGAACTGCAAGTGGTGGACGCCTGGCAGGTGCTGCGCGAACAGGTCACGCTGGGGCGTTCAGTGGTGGTGGTCGACTGGCGTTGCGACTGGATCGGCCCCGGCATCGCCGAACGCCTGGTGCGCGCCGGTCATCACGTGCAACTGGCGGTGAACGGCACCCATTGCGGTGAAAACCTGCCGCTGTACGTACGCGATCAACTGGCCGGCGAGCTGCATCGGCTGGGCATCCCGATCATTCCCTACGCCCGCCTGTACGGCTGCGACGACACCACGGTGTACCTGCAACACACCGCCAGCGGCGAGCCCATGCTGTTGGAGAATATCGACACCCTGGTGTTGTGCCAGGGCCACCAGCCGGTGGACACTCTGGGCGCGGAGCTGCAAGGCCTGGTGCCGTTTGATCGTATCGGCGACTGCCTGGCCCCGCGCACCGCCGAAGAGGCGATCTATGAAGGACTCAAGGTAGCGTGGAACCTTTGACAGACGAACCCCAGCAACTGTTTCTCGGCACGCGTATTCGCGGCCTGCGCAAGGCGTGTGGCATGACGCTGACGGACCTGGCCCAGGCCAGTGAACTGACTGCCGGCTACCTCAGCCAACTGGAGCGCAACCTGGCGTATCCGTCAATTGCGGCGCTGTTCAATATCGCCCGTAGCCTGGGGGTGACCATCCAGTGGTTCTTCGCCAGCGAATCCATCCCCGCCCCTGCCGATGACGGCTATGTGGTGCGCAAGGGGAATCGCCAGAGCATCCACTATGAAGACGGTATCGTTGACCAGTTACTCACACCGCTGCCGAACCATCAGTTGGAAATGCTGCACTCCTGCTTCCCGCCGGGTACCTACAGCCAGCAGAGTTATAGCCACGAAGGCGAAGAGGCAGGCTACGTGTTGAGTGGACAGTTTGAGCTCTGGGTCGGCGAGCAGCACTTCCTGTTGGATGAAGGCGACAGTTTCAGCTTTGCCAGCCGTGAACCTCATCGCTACGGCAACCCTGGCAAGGTAGATACGACGGTGATCTGGGTGATTACGCCGCCGACGTTTTAGGCCGCAGGACGCGCCCATTCGTGACTGGCGGTAAAAACTCCTTTTCGACTTCGGCGGTTTTTCCGAAGGAACGACGGGCGGATACTCGACTCCATTGTTCACACGCCCTTCTGGAGTTACTGATGTCTACCCCCACGCAAAACATCCCAGCCTTTGGCCTCGGCACCTTCCGCCTGCAAGGCCAGGTGGTGATGGATTCGGTCAGCACTGGCCTGGAACTGGGTTACCGGGTCATCGACACCGCGCAGATCTATGAAAACGAGGCAGACGTTGGCCAAGCCATCGCCAACAGCGGCATTCCACGTGATGAGCTGTTTATCACCAGCAAGATCTGGATCGCCAACTTCGCCGATGGCCTGTTGATTCCAAGTCTCAAAGAGAGCCTGCGCAAGCTCAAGACCGACTACCTGGACCTGACCCTGATCCACTGGCCATCGCCTGAAGACCAGGTACCCGTTGCCGAATTCATGGCGCAGTTGCTGGAAGCCAAGCGCCTGGGCCTGACGCGCCAGATCGGGATTTCCAATTTCACCATCGACCTGATGAAGCAGGCGATTGCCGCCGTCGGTGCCGAAAACATCGCAACCAACCAGATCGAATTGCATCCTTACCTGCAAAACCAGAAGGTGGTGGATTTTGCCACCGATCACGGTATTCAGATCACCTCTTACATGACCCTGGCCTACGGCGAAGTGCTCAAGGACGCGGTGATCCAACAGATTGCCGAACGCCACCAGGCTACCCCGGCACAAGTCACCCTGGCCTGGGCCATGCAACAGGGTTACGCGGTGATCCCTTCCTCGACCAAGCGTTCCAACCTGGAAAGCAACCTCAAGGCCCCGCAACTGACCTTGAGCGCCGCCGACATGGCTCAAATTGCCGGCCTGGAACGCGGTCACCGCTTGACCAGCCCGAAGGGCATCGCGCCGAAGTGGGACTAAACCCTCGCCGCAGGCATGCGGGATAATTCCCGCAGCCACGGCAATACCCGCAGGCCGCCGGCGGCTTCGGGTGGGTCGATGATATCCATGAAGTGCTCGAGGTTTACGTTGTCGGGCACGCCGGGCAGCCGTACCAGCACGGCCGGCGTTGCGCCGGCCTGCGCACCCAGGTCCAAGTGATCGTAGACAAGCACATGTCGCACCTGGGCTTGGGGTTCGCAGGCATGTGCGGTAAGCCCGGCATTGATGATCAACACGTCAAACGGCTCGGCCGGAATGGCCGTAAGAATCTGGACTTCTTCGAAGGTCTGTACCGGGACAATCCGGTGGTACCCCAGTTGATTGAGCATTTTCTCGATGTACAGCCGTTGCAGGTGCTGTTCATCGGCAATCAGGATGGTCAGTGCTTTGTTCGGCATGGCAAACCCCTGGACAGGCAGCGCTCGTCGGTGAGCGAGGCCCATTTTCCAGACATATTCCGACGAAAAAATCAGGCTTGTTCCCATTCCATGTAGGAGTTCTCCCAAACTCACCGGATGACTATCCGACTCAGTCACGCCTGATTGCAATACGCTTCCAAGGAACGATCTAACTCATCGATGGCCACGCCTACCGCATCGGTAGCGGCCCCCAACGCAGCAAGATCTCGTCGCTCACACACGCTTTCCAATGCTTCGCAGCAGACGATCAACGCCTTGGCCTTGACCATTCGCGCGCCTCCTTTGACGCGATGGCCCAGGTCAAACAACTTGGCAAAATCTGCCTTGCTTAAAAACGCTTGCAGCAAAGCCTGATCCTCCTTGAGGCTGTCAAGCAATGGCTCCAGCAACTCGTTAAGCGCGGCGCGATCATTCCCGGTGAGCGTGATAAGGGAACTCAAGTCAAACAGTGGTTCAGCTTCATCGCTTGCCACTGCGCCAGTCCGCGAGGCCAATGCCAAGCGCAAGTCTTCCAGCCCTGTGGGTTTGAACAGACAACCGTCCATGCCCGCTTGCCGGCAGCGTTCGGCCTCTTCTGGCTGAGCATTCGCGGTGAAACCTAACAACAGGCACGGCTCCATTCCACGCAAGCGCTCTTGTACACGAATATCACGCGCCAGCGCGTAACCGTCCATGAGGGGCATATTGCAATCGGTGATAACACCTTCGAAATGCCCAGCCTGCCACAGTGCCAGCCCTTGTACCCCGTCTTCAGCGGTGACGATGTGGTGCCCCAGAAAGTTCAGCTGCCGCGCCAGCAAAAGGCGGTTGGCCGGGTAGTCGTCCACCACCAGGATGTTTAACCCACGCGCGGGTGGGTGGTATGGCAGCGGTGAATGAGCCGGCCCCGCAGAGGCCTGTGCCAGCGTCAATGTCACGTCCACCCGCGTGCCCTTACCCAGTACACTGCTCAAATGCAGTTGGCCGCCCATCATCTTGCATAGGCTTCGGCTGATCACCAAGCCCAGTCCGGACCCGCTACGCGCCGATTGTTCGTTGTTGCTGCCCTGGGTAAACGGGTTGAACAAACGTAGTTGGTCCTCGGCACTGATGCCAATACCGGTGTCTTCCACCCATAACCTCAAACTCAACTGTTCGCCCGCCGACGACGGCGTCCCCTCAGCGCCCAGGCGCACGACACCGGTGCCGGTAAACTTGATCGCATTGCCCAGCAAATTCGACACGACCTGCTTGAGACGCATAGGATCGATCAGCACCATTTGATCGATCATCGGGTCAAGCTCCACTTGCAGCACCAGGCCCTTGTCTCGCGCCAACCCTTCGAACACCCGCGCCACCGAGGCCAGCAGCTCTCGCAAGTTTGAGGGTTCCAGGGCCAGGGACAAATGGCCGGATTCGATGCGTGCGATATCGAGAATATCGCCGATCAATTCCAACATGCTGCGGGAGGCCACCGACGCCACTTCCAGCGCATCCCGGTCAGCTCGGCCCTGTTCGGCATTTTTCAGGGCCAACTCAATCATGCCAATCACCGCATTCATCGGTGTGCGGATCTCGTGGCTCATGGTCGCCAAAAACGTGGTCTTGGCCCGATTAGCTGCGTCAGCTTCCTCCTTGGCCTCCTGAAGCTGGCCCAACAAGTGTTGGCGTTCACTTACGTCGACCCACCCGGCGATCATGCCCACCACCTTCTCGTCACCATCACGGTACGGCAGCATCCACTGGTAGATGGTCAGCACATCGCCATTGGGCAACTTGAGTACACGATCATGGATCTGCGGCTCGCCCCGCTCCATCAAGCGCAGGTAGTCGGCATGGTACGACTGGGCCTGCGGTGAGTTGCCGGTGTCGGTTTCCACAACGGTCCTGCCGATCACGTCTTCCAGCTTGAACCCGAACACATCAAGGTAGGCGTTGTTACAGGCCATTAACCGCCCTTGGCGATCCCGCACGTAAATTGGGTGGGGGGTGCCATCGATCAACACGCTCATAAAACGCATCTGGTCGCTCAAGGCTCTTTCGGCTTGGGTACGCTTGTGAATCAAGTTACGCAGGTAGAACACCCAACCCAGGGTGACTAACAGCAGCAGTGCCGCCAAGACAAACCCTTGGATAATCACGTTACGGTGGCGCTTCCAGTAGCTGTCCTCGATGATGATTTCGCTGCGCCAATGGTTGGTCATCTCATCCATCTCTTCGGGTGTGATGCTTAACAGCGCTTTATCGAGGATTGAGTACAACTCCAACTGGCTGCGGCTGACACCAAAGGTAATGCGGGCAGGGTCCGTGCCGACCGTGCTGGTGATACGCAGGCGATCACGGTAATTACGCGCAATCATGTAGCGCGCACTGATAAGCGAAAGGACCGTCGCATCGACACTGCCTTTGGCCACCGCCTCCATCGCTTGCTCAGGGTTTTCAGCGTTAACAAACTCGATGCCGGGGTAATCCCGGGAAATCTGCGCCGCAAGGCTGTTGCCACCGATGAATGACAAGCGCTTTGCAGTCATGTCTTCCAGGGTAACCACGCGTTCGTCGTCGCTACGCACCACCAATACATAGGGATTGGACAAGTAAGGCCGGGTAAAACGCAGCTTTTCGGCGCGTTCGACACTGGGGGTAATCACCGCCAGCATGTCCGCCTGGCCGGTGCTGACCGCATCGATTTGCCTGGGCAGTGAACTGCCTTGCACCACCTCAAACTTCAAGCCGGTGCGCAGGCTGATACGCGACATCACCTCGGCGCTCAAGCCTTCGAATTGTCCTTGCTCGTTGAAGAATGACAGTGGCACGAACCTGTCGAGCACCGCCACTTTCACCAGCGGATGCTTTTCCATCCAGCGCTGCTCACTCACACTCAAGCGCAATCGGTCGGCCTCCAGGTAACCGCTGCCGCCAGCACTCCAACGTCGCAGGATCTCCAACTGCTGACTGGCAGGAATTGCAGCCAGCGCAGCGTTGATGATCGTCAGCAGCCGGGTGTTGTCCTTGGTCAAGGCGAACCCAAACGGATTGACTTCCAGCGCGGAAAAGTCCGCCATGCGCACGTTATTCAGATGGTTCTTGTTGATCAGGTAGCGGGTGCTGATGGCATCGCCCAGGTAGACATCCGCCTGGCCGAACGCCACAGCACCAATCGCTTCGAATGTCGAAGCAAACAGCAACAAGTGCGCGCGGGGGTAAAAAGCCTGCACGGCGTCCGGCAGCATGTAGTGGTAGAGCATCGCCAGGCGTTTGCCGGCCAGGTCTGCACTTAAAGAGTGGCTGTCGCCGGTACGAGTCACCAGCACAGGCTGATCATTGGCGTAGGACCGGGACAGCACCAACTGCCGGTCGGCCGCCTCAAAGCCGTTGGCCGACCCCAGAAAGTCCAGGGTTCCCCGTTTGAGCGCATCGATCACTTCATCGCGGGTGTCATAACGCCGAACGTCGATAGGGATGTTCAGGATCAGGCTGATCAACCTTGCGTAGTCAGCGGTAATACCTTCGAAGTCGTCGTTGTTGTTGCTCATATCAAACGGTGCGTAATCGGGTGCTGACACCCCCATCACCAATCGGCGTCGCTCACGTAGCCAACGCCAGTCGGCTTCATCAAGCACCACGGTAGGGTTTTCAAGAGTGGAATGGCCGAGCAGACGCAGAGAGTGAGGTTCGTCCAGGGCCATCGCCACACAGGGCAACAGCCCCATCAGCAAGATGGCTGTAAGTTTCGCCAGCCAAGGGGTGGCCATTTCAGATCAAATGGTTGCGCTGGGCGAACTTGGACAAATGCACCACCGAAGACATATGCAGCTTTTCCTTGAGACGGGTCTTGTAGGTACTGATGGTTTTGTGGCTCAACAGCATATCTTCGGCAATTTCCTTGTTGCCCAATCCCAGCGCCAATTTTTGCAGCACCGTCAACTCGCGGTCCGACAGGGATTCCACCAGCGCCTGCTCCGTGGTCTGCAGATCATCGCGCCGCACCGAGCTGGTGGGTAGGCTTGGGAAACAACTGTAGTTGGACATCACCGCCCTGATCGCTTTTTGCAACTCGTCCAATTCACCCGTCTTGGCCACAAAACCCATGGCTCCGGCGCGCATGCAACGGGTGGAAAAAAATACCGCGAGATACGAAGTAAGCACCAGAATTTTGCAGGGTAATTCCAGCGCCTTGATCCGGCTGATCACCTCCAACCCACCGAGTTTTGGCATTGCCAGATCGAGGATGACCAAGTCAGGGCGCTCCTCACGGGCAATCTGCATAGCGTCGGCGCCGTTGCCCGCTTCAAAGACTTTGTCGAAGCCTTCCCGCTTCAACAGGTACTTCACGGTGGAGCGTATAAAAGGGTGATCGTCCACTATTAAAGCTTTGTTGCTCATAAGACTCCCCTGGGAAGATCAGTACGCTTACACATCACGCGGGACCTATCTACCTGTGAAAAGTAACAGCTCCGACAAACGGTACTGATTACTCTGCTTAACACTTCAGGCAGAACAGACCCCTCCACTTGAAAAAACACGGTAACCACGTAAAGCCGAACCCGGGTTCCTGGGCAGGCACAAGCGCGCAACCTTAACAATGCAGCGCTCTTTCAAATGAAGGGATAGTCTCGAGTGCTTGTAGGACCTTTCCTCGCTAAAGCATAGCCAGCTTTGCGCAATGCACGGCTGGCAGCAGGGACTAGTCGGTGGTACTTGGGCTCCAGAATGCCTGCACCACCAGGGTCGACATTGAGATTCGCGCCACCAATGCATCCAGTTCGTCACCGTCCACCGACGTCACCGCAAGCGTCGCTTCGATTTCCACCTCATCAGTGCCGAAAGGTCGTACGTCGACATCGCTAGCCGGATAGTTGCAGCGCGCCAGCTCCGCCTCCATCAAGGCCAACACGGCTTTTTGCTGGGTACGACGGGCGATGACATACAAAATGTTGGTAACTTCCGCCGATACAACGTCCAGCGGCTGACGGTTGATGTTATTGACGATCGGCCGCAACAGTGTGTTCGCCGCCAGCACAAACAACGTGCCCAGCAGCGCCTCCAGGATCAGGTCGGCACCGGCGCAGGCCCCCACCGCGGCAGACGCCCAGAGCGTGGCCGCCGTGTTGAGCCCGCGCACATTGCCTTCTTCACGCATGATCACGCCCGCCCCCAGGAAACCAATGCCCGACACCACGTACGCCACCACGCGCACCGCGCCTTCCGCACCGCCCAAGCGATTGGCCATGTCGACAAAAATCGCCGCGCCCACCGCCACCAGCACGTTGGTACGCAAGCCAGCCGTACGTTGACGGTATTGGCGTTCGAAACCAATCAGCCCACCGAGAATAAACGCGGCCGTGAGGCTGACCAGGGTATCGACCAAGGAGTTGAGGTTGATGTTGTTGATTGCTTGCATAGGAAATATTCCCTGTTCATAGCCAGCCAAACTACGGAGATGGAAGCCTTTCGCTACGCCGGTTCCACAGGCACAGTCGGTCAGGCCCGCCCGCCTCGAAAGGCAGGCGCGTCCGTAGCATCCAGAGGGTTACTCAGGTGCTGGTCAGCGTCGATGAGAGGGAATCAAGACAGGGCCAGGACTGGCCGCTGCGGTGATACCGCTTCTCGCTTTTTTTGGCGAGACAACGGCATCGGAAGAATGCGCGTTACCTTGCCAAGCCTGTGCCGGTGACTGGGACCGGCCTACAACTGTCACTTGAACAAGTAGCCACTGGGGCCTCCGCTAATAATGAAATCGCGCGAAGCTTACGCTTCGGTTACAGGGGAGTAAACCGTAGGAAATTTTCCCGATGCGGAATGACCGGATTCTTCAGGGCGGGTTCAGGTACCGCTTTGCGAACGCACCGTCATCAAAAATGTAGTGAGCGGGCAGTGGAGGCCTAGGGCGGGGTCAATCGACGATCCTGAGTTTCACTTGTGCGCCATCCGGTAAGTCCTTGATCTGCAGCGCCAGGTCACCGCTGAACCGAACCTGCTCGACATGATCCAGCCGCCTTACATTGTCGATGCCATACGCACCGCCCAACACCGGCGAAACAACAAAATGATAAACCTGGCCTGGGACCAACGGCCCCAGCGCTGCCTCGGCCTGCTCAACCATCGGTTGCAGATACCAATCACGCAAGAACGCCTGATCCCTGGACACCTCGTCCAACACTTCACGGGTTTGCGCAATCACTTCGCAGCACAATGCTTCAGGGCACAACCGCCAATAACGCCCTTGCCCGTCCTTGATCATCAGGTTGCCAAATGCCGTACTACCCACCACCTCAACAGGGTCAATGCCGCACCAACCCCAACTGTCACGTATCGCCTGAATCATCTGCATGCCGCCTCCTTGCACCGAAAAACTTCAATCATCCCGCGTCAGTACTTCCAACAACTCAATCTCAAAACGCAAATTGCTGTTGGGCTTGATATGCGCGCCCATTGGCCGTTCGCCATAAGCCAAATGCGCCGGCACGAACAGCGTACGCACGCCACCAACCTGCATGCCCATCAGCCCCTGGTCCCAACCCTTGATGACACGGCCAGTACCGATAACGCATTGGAACGGCTTACCGCGCTCCCAGGAAGAGTCGAACACCGTGCCGTCTTCCAAAGTGCCGGTGTATTGAGTGGTTATCAGCGCGCCCTTGACCACGGTTTTGCCGTCGCCCAGGCGGATGTCGGTGATCTGGAGTTCATCGTTGCTCATGGGAATCTCGATGGATGCGCAAAGGGTGGGGTTTTCCCAGAATTGGCTGGGTTTGGCAAGTGCACCAAACCCACTGGTGCATCCGCACTACGGGGTTGGGCAATTGCTCTGCACTATCCTCAACCCAGAGTGTCGTACTCCCATAAGCCCCCACGCCTGGAGACTCTATGACTCAGGATGTACTCGCCAAGGAAACCAACCGCCGCCAACTGCAGCAGATCATCTCCGGCTTGTCTGACGGTGTGATCCTGGCCGAGGTCGATCAAACCATCCTGTGGGCCAATGAGGCCGCACTGTCTATGCACGGCGTTGGCGATGTGATGGGGCTCGGCGCCAATGGGCAGCAATATGCTGAGCGTTTCGCCCTGCGTTATCGCAACAACCATCCTGTAATGCCGGAAAACTACCCGCTGGCGCGTGCGGCGATGAGTGATGAGTTTAGCGACGTGGTGGTGGAAGTCACCCCGACTGCCGACCCGGATAGAACCTGGGTCCATCGCCTGCGCAGCCTGGTGATCACCGACTCCAAAGGGGAGCCGGAGCTTCTGGTGCTGATCCTCAGCGACGCCACTGAATGGGCCAGCGCCGAGCAGCGCTTCGAGAAGACGTTCAACGCCAACCCCGCGCCCGCTGTGATCTGCCGCCTGAGCGACTTGCGCTACATCAAGGTCAACCAAGGCTTTCTGGAAATGACCGGCTACAACCGCGACCAGGTCATCGGCAAATCCGTATATGAACTGGACGTGCTTGAACAGGCCGAACGCAAGGACTTGGCCATCCAGCGCCTGGGCGAAGGTGCAACCATCCCGCAGATGCAGGCCGAACTGCGCTTGCCCGAAGGCGGCAGCAAGCTGGTGATTGTCGCCGGCCAACCGTTGGACATGAACGAGGAAGACTGCATGCTGTTCTCCTTCATGGACCTGGAACCTCGGCGCAAGGCCGAAATAGCCCTGCGCCAGAGTGAGGAACGCTTTGCCAAGTCGTTCCGCCTCACGCCTGTGCCAACCTTGGTGTGCAGCGCCGGTAATCGCCAGGTGGTGGACATCAACGAAGCCTTCATGAACATCACCGGCTATACCAGCGAGGAACTGATCGGCAAAGCCATCGAAGACATCAACTTTATCGAGAGCCCCCAGGCGGGCGCGCTGTTGTTCGCTACCCTGGAAAAAGCCGGCAACCTCGAGGGCCAGGACCTCAAGGTGCGCAAGAAAGGCAACGAAGTGATCGACTGTGTAGTCTCCGCCGACACCGTGGTCATCCAGGACGTGCCCTGCTACCTGTTGGTGATGATGAACATCACCGAGCGAAAACGCTCGGAGCTGGAGCTGGTGGCCGCCATAGAGGAAGTGATGCAGGACGCCTCCTGGTTCAGCCAGACGCTGATCGAAAAACTGGCCAACGCCAAGAGCGTCAACAGCCCCAATTTACCCAACGTGGCTTTTACCGACCTCACCGCTCGCGAGCGTGATGTGCTGGGTTTGATCTGCGAAGGGCTGGCCGACAAAGAGATCGCCTCGCGCCTGAAACTCGCGCCCAACACCGTGCGTAACCACGTGGCCACGGTGTACTCCAAGCTGGGGGTGCACAGCCGCAGTGCCGCCATCGTCTGGGCCCGTGAACGCGGGCTGTTTGCCGGTGAACTGCGCCTCAAGAAGTAATCAATACAAGTGCAAATGCACTAGTGTGGCTAGTGCGAATTCGCCTTATGACGCCGCAGCCCAGTGCTTAACCTTCAAGGGTCGATACTTATGCCCTGAAGGAACCAGCATGTTTACCCTCTCGCAACTGCGAAATTGCATCGAAGAAGGCCTGTCGCCGCTGACGTGTGAATTCACCCTGTGCCGGGACGCGTCCCTGACCCTCAAGGTCTTCGACGCGCAAACCGGTCGGGTTGACCTGGTGGTGACGGGGATCAGCACCAACCGGCTGCAGACCCCGCAAGAAGTGGAAACGATGGTGGAAGAGTTGCGCTACGAACTGCAAAGCAACAACGTCGGCAAGCTCACGCTGGATGACTGGCCTTCAACGACGCCCCAATGAAATAGAACACCCCGCCCCCGACGATGAACGCCCCCAGCATGTAGAACATGTAGTGGGCCGGCAGACTGGCAAGCACCAGCCCACACAGCACCGGCCCCAGGGCAGCACCGAGGTTGGACAGGTTCTGCGCACCGTAATACATGCCTCGCAGGTGGTCCGGGGCGATGCGGTCGATGAACATGTATTCGGCCGGGAACACAATGATCTCCCCTACCGTGAACACCGCCATCGCCAGCACCCACCACAGCACGCTGGTGGACAAGGCAAAGCCGATCAACCCGAGCATGAACATGCCCAGGCCCGCGATGAGCCATTGGCCCAGGTAGCGATGGGAGATGCGCCGGCCAATCACATACTGCAAGGCAATCACCAGCACCGCGTTGGTCGTCAGCACAGCGCTGACCACGGTGTAGGTGTAATCGGCAGTGGTGGTGGTCACCAGGTACTGCGACAGCCACGCAGTGAACTGGCCAAACACCACGGCACTGAGCACCCCGCCGAGGGTGAAGCACACCAGGCGCCGATCCCGGAGCAACACGCGCCCCACCGCAAGGAACGGCACCGGCTTTTGCGTGGCATCCACGGTGGCCAGGGTTCGGTCACCCCAACGCCAATACAACAGAAAAAACCCCACTCCCAACAGCGCCGACAGAATGAACGGCAGGCTGATATCCAACTTGGCCACCATCGCCCCAAAAAACGGGCCTACGGCATAGCCGATATTGGTCAGGGTGTACTTGATGGAAAACACTTCGCTGCGCGCATCTTCGGGCAACAGGCTGGCGAAACCGGCCTTGACCGCGATATCGATCACGGCGTACGCCAAATTGATCAGGATCAGGCAGCTGTAGAACGCCCAGATATTCTGCGCGAGTACCGTGCCGATAAAGCCCAGTGCAAACAACACCGTGAGGCCGAGCAATAGCCGGTAACTGTTGATGCGGTCGACGAGAAAACCGCCGTACACACTGAGCAATGAACCAACGATCAACGAACTGCCGATCACCAGGCCGACTTGGGTAATGTCCAAGGCAAAGTGGCGGGTGAGGTAGATAACGAGGTAGGGAAAAGTGATGGCCTTGGCCAACGTCAGCAACAACGTGGCGGACAGCAACAGGTTCACGGTGCGGGGATAGTTTCTTATTGTGGCAAGCATCCTGCTCTCTTTCTTTTAAGGTAACGCGGCCTCTACAGCCGGCTACCTTAACTCAGGAACAGGGAGGAAATACAAGGTCATTTCTTGACGGGGGTGATCTCAAGTATGGTGCCGTTGGTCGTCTTGAGCAGCACGAATTTATCCCCCACCCGCGCCCATTGGCTGTCAGCCTCCGGCTGCTTGAGGCCACGCTTTTTCCAATCGCTGACGGCCGACTCCTTGCGCATCAGGATATCCGGGGCGCGGTCGCCTTCTTTCAAGTCACGGGTGTTGATGCTGGAAGGCTGTACGGTTTCCTGAGGGGTATCACCGGCCTGCACGACGAAACTGGCGGTGGACAGACTGGTGGCGAGCAACAGGCAAGCGGCTAGGGATTTTGATTTCATGGGTGCTCCTTCAATGAGTGGTGCGTACCCAAATTCGGACCACTGCCGCACACAATCATTCAACACAAGTGTCTCAGCCAGCACGAATTGCCCCATTGCCTACATGAAATAAATCATGTAATTTTTCATGAAATTATTCGACATAAATTTCATGAACCCACAAGAAGAACTCGCCACCCTCGCCGCGCTGATCCACGACCTGCGCAAGCACAAGAAGCTCACCCTCGCCCAACTCGCACAAAAAATCGAGCGCTCGGTCGGCTTCCTGTCCCAGGTAGAGCGAGGGCTGTCGCGCCCAACCGTGGCGGATTTGACCGCCATCAGCCACGCCCTCGACGTCCCCACCACCTATTTCTACAGCCAGCCCAAACCCAAGGCGGTGAACTGGATTACCCGTCCCAACGAGCGGCGCACGGTGTATTACGCCAACGGCATCACCGACATTCTCGTTTCGCCGAGCATGAACGGCGCCTTCTCGATGCTCGACAGCCTGTTGGCCCCCGGTGCCAACAGCGGTGAACAAACCATGAGCGACCGCGCCGAGCAGGCCGGCTTTGTACTGGAAGGCGAATTGACGCTGTGGGTCGAGGGCGAGGCCGATTCGGTCACCCTCGGCCCAGGCGACAGTTTTCACCTGGCCAGCTTCGCCCATTGCCGCTACGCCAACCTGACCGATCTGCCCGCCCGCGTGCTGTGGGTTTACAACTAGGAGCTGCACCCGTGAAAAGCCATTCCGCAACGTTGCTGGCCGAAGTACGGACCTTTCGCCAGAACCACCCGGACGTGCGTTACGTCGACCTGATCGCCCTGGACATTCCGGGGCATTTCTACGGCAAGCGCTACCCGGTGGAGATGCTCGAAAAAGTCGCCGCCGGCAGCCCCCTGAAATTACCGCAGAACGCGGTGTTGCTGGGCGTTCAGGGCGGGTTGTTCAAGATCGGCGATTACTGCTTCAACGACGGCGACCCGGATGCCAATCGCCGCCTGGTGCCGGGCACGCTCAAGCCGGTGACTTGGGAATCGCAGCCGCTCGGCCAGATGCTGATTACCTCGGACGGCACCGAAACCCCCATCGAATTCGAACCCCGCGAAGTGCTGGCCAAGGTGCTGGAACGCCTGCACCACAAGGGTATTCACCCGGTGGTGGCGTTTGAGCTGGAGTTCTACCTGTTCGACAAAAAACTCGAAGACGGCCTGCCGCAATTTGCCCGCGACCCGTTGAGCGGCGATGCCGATGACCAGCCCAACCTGCACATCGAACGCCTGTCGCGTTTCAGCGAAGTGCTGGACGATATGGCGCAAACCGCCAAGGACCAGGGCATCGATATCACGGTGATCACCGCCGAAATCGGCCCCGGCCAATTCGAGATCAATTTCGGTCATTTGGACGACGGTATGCGCGCCGCCGACTGGGCTGCCCTGTTCTGCCGCAGCACCCGAGGCGTGGCGCTCAAGCATGGGTACCGTGCCAGTTTCATGGCCAAGCCGTACCTGCAATATCCCGGCAGCGGCATGCATGTGCATGTCAGCCTGTATGACGGCGCCGGCAATAACTTGCTCGCCGCGCACCAGCAGCAACCGTTGCGTCACGCGGTGGCCGGTTGCCTGGAGTTGCTGCCCCACTGCATGCCGATCTTCTCGCCGAACCACAACGCCTTCCGTCGTCTGGGCGGTACCGTCAACGCGGCGACCCGCGCCAGCTGGGGTTTCGAAGACCGCGACGCGTGCGTGCGCATCCCCGAATCCGACCCGCGCAACCTGCGCATCGAACATCGCCTGGCCAGTGCCGATGCCAACCCGTACCTGGTGCTGGCGGCGATCCTCGTCGGTTTGGAGCACGGTCTTGAAACCAAGCGCGAGCCCATCACCCCGCTGAACGAGGACCGCAGCAGCGGCACCGATTTTCCCCTGGAAATGCTCGACGCCGTACGCGCCATGCAGCATCAACCGGTATTGCGCGATAAGCTGGGCGCCGAATTTGTCGACGTGTACTGCGAGAACAAACGCCAGGATCACTTGGCCTTCCAGCAAGAGATCCATGCGCGGGAATATCGCTGGTTTCTCTAACTTCCAAGGAATCACCGATGACCGACCAAAGCGCCCCGGCGCTCAAGGAAATCTTCAACGTCGAACGCCTGCAACACATCGCCACTGAAATGACGGCGGTGTACCCGGCGTTCGATGCCAAGGGTTTCCTCAAGCATGCCAAGGCCGAGTTGGCCGAGTTGTCGGTGATGCAGCGCATGGCGCGGGTCAGCGAGAGCCTGCACGCGGTGATCCCACTGGACTACCCGCAGACCCTGAAGCTGCTTTACGCCCTGGCACCGCGCTTGAACAGCAGCTTTGTCAGCCTGTTCCTGCCTCACTTCGTGGCGAGTTACGGCCTTGGGGATTTCAAGCGCTCCATGGCCGCACTCAAATACTTCACCACGTTTGGCTCTGCCGAATTCGCTATCCGCCACTTTCTGCTACACGACTTCCAGCGCGCCCTCGCCGTGATGCAAACGTGGTCGCTGGACGACAACGAACACGTGCGCCGCCTGGCCAGCGAAGGCTCGCGGCCACGTTTGCCGTGGTCATTTCGCCTGGCCGACATACAGGCCAACCCCGAGCTGTGCGCGTCGATCCTCGACAACCTCAAGGCCGATCCCAGCCTGTACGTGCGCAAGTCGGTGGCCAACCACCTCAACGACGTCACCAAGGACCATCCGGATTGGGTGCTCACCCTCATCGAAGGTTGGTCCCTGGACGACCCGCACACCGCATGGATCGCCCGCCATGCCCTGCGCAGCCTGATCAAGCAAGGCAACACCCGCGCACTGACAATCATGGGTGCCGGGGCCAAGGCCGAGGTGAAACTTCATCAGTTGAGCGTGACACCGGCCGTGATCAATCTGGGGGAGCGGATCAACCTGTCGTTCAGCCTGGAATCCACGGCCCTCACGGCGCAAAAGCTGGTGGTGGATTACGCCATCGACTATGTGAAAAGTGCCGGGCACAGTGCGAACAAGGTGTTCAAGCTCAAGGCTTTTAAACTGGGTGCAGGAGAGCAGCAGCACATTCGGCGCGAGCAGCATATTCGCGACATGACCACGCGCAAACACTACCCCGGCAGGCATGTGGTGCATGTGATGGTGAATGGGGAAAGGCTGGGCAGCGCCGAATTCGAACTGCGGGCCTGACTCAGTACGAATGTGGGAGCTGGTTTGCCTGCGATAGCCAGCAAAGGCAAAAGCGCACTTGTAGTGGGCGGGCTTGCCCCGCGCTGGGTGGCGAAGCCGCCCCAAAACCAAACGCCTCGGTCTTTTTGAAGCATCGCGTCGTTCTGCTTAGGGCGGCTTCGCCACCCAGCGCGGGGCAAGCCCGCTCACTACAGATTGTGTAGATACCCATGCTGCGATAGCGGTGGACCAGCACCGAATAAGCAAACTGATGCACCGCCATCGCAGGCAAGCCAGCTCCCACAGTGTTGATCCGGATTAGGTCAGTTGGATTCGCCGAGGAGCAAGCTTTGCTCCCGCGCGCACAATTCCACCACGTAATCCCACAATACCCTCAGCCGCACCGATTTATGCAGCTCCCTGCGCGAGCTGATCCAGTAACTGCGCTGGATGCACTCCCCCGGCAGCAACGCCACCAGGTCCGGATCGCCAGCGGCCATGAAACACGGCAACACCGCGATGCCCAATCCCGAGCGCGCCGCTTGATGCTGGGCGATCACGCTGGTGCTGTGGAACACCACCTTGGGGTTGCGGCAGAAGCTGCTGAGGAACTTCAGTTCCTGGCTGAACAACAGGTCATCGACATAATCGATCCAGGAATGAGCCGCGAGGTCTTCACGTTTTTCAATCGGCGGGTTGCGCTCCAGGTAGGCGCGGCTGGCATACAGCGCCAAGCGGTAGTCGGTGAGTTTGCGCGTGACCAGTTGATCGACGCTGGGACGCTCCAGGTGGATGCTGATTTCCGCTTCGCGGTTAAGGATGCTGACGAAGCGCGGCACGGCCACCAGTTCCACTTCCAGTCCCGGGTAACGTTCGAACAGCCCGCCCATGCGGCTGGCGAGGAACATCACGCCCAAGCCTTCGGCCACGCCGAGGCGGATCTTGCCCAGGGGTGCGGCGGAATGGGTGAGTTCGTCTTCGGCCAGCAGCGCGACGTTTTCCATGGCCTCGGCGTGCTTGAGCAGGGCTTCGCCGGCAGGAGTCAGTTCGTAACCCTGGGCGTGCTGCACGAACAACGCGGTGCCCAGGCTCTTCTCGATGGCCTCGATATGCCGGGCCACGGTGGCATGCGTGGTTTTCAGGCGCTGCGCGGCGGTAAGCAGGCGGCCGCTGCGTTGCAACTCCAGAAAATAACGCAGGTCATTCCAGTCGAACATGACACCTCCATTGTGCGGGCTCGGGTCGTGCTGTTTAAAAACGCACAGCAGCTGGGTAAAAACTAACATTTTTAAGACGAAAACTAACAACTAGGATGGAGCCAATAAGAAAAACATGCGAGACCTTAAATGCCCATTGCTACTGCTGAGTACGATTACATCGTCGTAGGCGCCGGCCCCGCAGGCTGCCTGCTGGCCAATCGACTTTCCGCCAACCCCGCCCACCGTGTCCTGCTGCTGGAAGCCGGTGGCCGCGATAATTACCCCTGGATTCATATCCCCGTCGGCTACCTCTTCTGCATCGGTAACCCGCGCACCGACTGGTGCTTCAAGACCGAGGCCCAGGAAGGCCTGCAAGGCCGTGCGCTGAGCTATCCGCGCGGCAAAGTGCTGGGTGGCTGCTCATCCATCAACGGCATGATCTACATGCGTGGCCAGGCCCAGGATTACGACGGCTGGGCAGCGCAAGGCAACGAAGGCTGGGCGTGGAAGGATGTGCTGCCACTGTTCAAACAGAGCGAAAACCATTTTGCCGGCAGCTCGCAATTCCACAGCGACGGCGGCGAGTGGCGGGTCGAACAACAGCGCCTGCACTGGCCGATCCTGGATGCGTTCCGCGACGCGGCGGCGCAGAGTGGCATTGCCAAGATCGACGACTTCAACAAGGGCGATAACGAAGGCTGCGGCTATTTCCAGGTCAACCAGAAATCCGGCGTGCGCTGGAACGCGGCCAAGGCGTTTCTCAAGCCGATCCGCCAGCGCCCCAACCTCACCGTACTGACCGAAGTGGAAGTGGACCGCGTGCTACTGGAAAACGGCCGAGCCTCACAGGTGGTCGGACGCCAGCACGGGCAGCAAGTGAGCTGGAAAGCACGCCAGGAAATCATCCTGTGTGCGGGCTCCGTGGGCTCGCCAGGGATTCTGCAACGCTCGGGAATCGGCCCGTCCAGCGTGCTCAAGCCGCTGGGCATCGAGGTGCTGCACGAATTGCCCGGCGTCGGCGGCAACCTGCAGGACCACCTGCAACTGCGGCTGATCTACAAGCTGGAAAATGCCCGCACCCTCAACCAGATCGCAGGTTCAGTGTGGGGCAAGATGGGCATGGGCCTGCGCTACCTGTACGACCGTAGCGGCCCGCTGTCGATGGCGCCCAGCCAGTTGGGCGCGTTTGCGCGCTCCAGTGCGCAACAGACTTCGGCCAACCTCGAATACCACGTGCAACCGCTGTCCCTGGAGCGTTTCGGCGAACCGCTGCACGCATTCCCGGCGTTTACCGCGTCCGTCTGCGACCTGCGTCCGCAAAGCCGTGGTCGCGTAGACATCCGCTCGGCCAACCCGGCGGATGCCCCGCTGATACAACCCAACTACCTCAGCCACCCGGAAGATTTGCGCGTGGCCGCCGATGCCATTCGCCTGACCCGGCGCATCGTCGCCGCGCCGGCCCTGAGCCAATTCAAGCCGGTGGAGTACTTGCCCGGCGACTCGTTGCAGACCGAGGAGCAACTGCACGAAGCGGCAGCGCGCATCGGTACTACAATCTTCCATCCGGTCGGCACCTGCCGCATGGGCAGTGACAAGGATGCGGTGGTCGACGCTCAGCTGCGAGTGCACGGTGTGCCCGGCCTGCGTATCGCCGACGCCTCGATCATGCCGCGCATCACGTCCGGCAATACCTGTTCACCTACGCTGATGATCGCGGAGAAAGCCGCACAGCTGATCCTTTCGCCGAACACAAGGAGCCTCGCCCCGGAGAGAGAACTGGTTCATGCAATCTGAATAGCGGCGCCGAGACTGGCGCCGACAGTGGAACAACAATAAATAATCACTGTGAGGGCTACCCGATGTCAGAACATGCTCAACCCTTGGGCTCGGCGGTCAATGCCGCCAGCACCAGCAACGACTCAAAGAAAGTCATCTTCGCCTCCTCCCTCGGGACGGTGTTCGAGTGGTATGACTTTTTCCTCTACGGCGCGCTGGCGGCGGTCATCAGCAAACAGTTCTTTGCCGGGGTCAACGACACCACGGCCTTTATCTTTGCGTTGATGGCCTTTGCCGCGGGCTTTGTAGTGCGCCCGTTCGGCGCGTTGGTATTCGGACGCCTGGGGGACATGATCGGGCGCAAGTACACCTTCCTGGTCACCATCATCCTGATGGGCGTAGCGACGTTCTGCGTCGGGCTCCTGCCGACGTATGCCAGCATCGGCATTGCGGCACCGATCATTCTGGTCGTGCTGCGCATGCTGCAAGGCCTGGCGTTGGGCGGCGAATACGGCGGTGCAGCGACCTACGTGGCCGAGCACGCACCTGCGGGCAAGCGCGGCTTCCATACCAGTTGGATTCAATCCACCGCCACCCTCGGCCTGCTGCTGTCGCTGCTGGTGGTGCTGGCGTGCCGGTACTTCACCGGTGACCAGTTCGAAGTATGGGGCTGGCGCATTCCGTTCCTGTTTTCCATCGTACTGCTGGGCATTTCCACCTGGATCCGTATGAGCCTGCACGAGTCGCCGGCCTTCTTGAAAATGAAAGAGGAAGGCAAGTCCAGCAAGTCGCCGATTCGTGATTCGTTCGGCAAGTGGGAAAACCTCAAGGTGGTGCTGATCGCGCTGTTCAGCATCAACGGCGGACAAGCGGTAACCTTCTATGCAGCGCAATTCTATGTGCTGTTCTTCCTCACCCAGTTCCTCAAAATGGACCCTGCCCTGGCCAACATGCTGCTGATCATCAGCGTGGTGATTGGCGCGCCGTTCTTTATCTTCTTTGGCTGGCTGTCGGACAAGGTCGGGCGCAAACCCGTGCTGATGCTCGGCCTGCTGCTGGCAACCGTGCTGTACTTCCCGATCTTCAAGAGCCTGGCGCACTACACCAACCCGGCGATGGACCAGGCCACCCATCAGGCGCCGATTACCGTGTTGGCTGATCCGGCCACCTGCACCTTCCAGTTCGACCCGGTGGGCAAGGCGAAATTTGACAGCCCGTGTGACAAGGTCAAGACCTTCCTGGTCAAGCAAGGCCTGCCCTACAGCAGCGCTGCGGCACCTGCAGGCAGCCCGGTACAGGTGAGCGTCGGCGAAGTGCGTATCGACGGCTTTGACGAAGCGGCCCTGCGCGGCGCCGTAACGCTGGCCGGCTATCCGACTTCGGCAGACGTGGCCCAGGTCAACAAGGTGATGGTGGTGGTGCTGATCGTCGCGCTGATCCTGATTGCGGCCATGTGCTACGGGCCGTTGGCGGCGTTGATGGTGGAGTTGTTTCCAACGCGTATCCGCTATACCTCGATGTCCCTGCCCTACCACATCGGTAACGGCTGGTTTGGCGGGTTCCTGCCGACCGTGTCGTTTGCGCTGGTGGTGTACACCGGGGATATCTTCTACGGCCTGTGGTACCCGGTGGTGGTGACGGGGGTGAGTTTGATCGTGGGAATGATCTGCCTCAAGGAAACCCGGCACGTGGATATCGACAATAACTAACCTGATCACCTGAACACAGGAGATCCCCTGTGGGAGCGGGCTTGCCCGCTCCCACATTTGCTTGTGTGGTCGCCACACAAATTGCTGTACATCCATACAGATAAAGGTTGATCAAACGCGGCTTACTGAGCATCCTGCACACCATCAACCCGATCTGATGTGGCGACCATGCGGCTCTACCTCTGTGAAAAACCCTCCCAGGCCAAGGACATCGCGGCCGTGCTCGGCGCCAGCCGCCGAGGTGATGGCTGCTGGTTGGGCAATGGCGTCACGGTCACCTGGTGCATTGGCCACCTGCTGGAAACCGCCCCGCCCGATGCCTACGACGAAAAGTACAAACGCTGGGTGCTGGCCGACCTGCCCATCGTCCCGGAAAAATGGAAGATGCGGGTCAAACCCAAGACCGCCATCCAGTTCAAGGCCGTCAAGCGCTTGCTGGGGGAAGCCCAGGAACTGGTGATCGCCACCGACGCCGACCGTGAAGGCGAGATGATCGCCCGCGAGCTGGTGGAGCATTGTCGCTATCGAGGGCCAATCCAGCGCTTGTGGTTGTCGGCACTCGACGACGCCTCCATTCGCAAGGCCCTGGCCGCCCTAAAGCCCGGCGCCGAAACCTTCAGCCTGTATCACTCAGCCCTCGGGCGCTCGCGCGCAGACTGGCTGATCGGCATGAACATGAGCCGGTTGTTTACCTTGCTCGGACGCCAATCCGGTTATCAAGGCGTATTGCCGGTGGGCCGGGTGCAAACGCCCACACTGCGCCTAGTGGTGGACCGCGACCGCAGCATCGCGGATTTTGTGCCGGTGGCGTACTGGGCGATTGACGTGGACCTGCTGCACGAACGCATGACGTTTACCGCCCAATGGCGCGCCGCGGAAGATGCCTGTGACGATCAGGGCCGATGCCTCAACCCGCAATTGGCTGAAGCGGCGGCCGACGCCATGACCCACGCCGCCAGTGCGCGACTGGTCAAGCTGCGGACCGAACGCATGCGCGAGGTAGCTCCCCTGCCCTTCGACCTCGGTACCCTGCAGGAAATCTGCTCCAAAAAACTCGGCCTCGGTGCCCAGGAGACCCTGGATATCGCCCAGTCTCTCTACGAAACCCACAAAGTCATCACCTACCCCCGCAGTGACTGCGGCTACTTGCCCGTAAGCCAGCACAGCGAAGCACCGAAGATCCTCGCCGCGTTGGGACGTGCCGATACGGCGGTGAACGAGTTGATGCCGCATATAGACCCCCAACGCCGCTCGCGGGCCTGGAACGACGCCAAGGTCAGTGCCCACCACGGCATCATCCCCACCGGCGCCGGCAAGGATGTAGGCCAACTCACTGGCAAGCACCGAGCGGTCTACACCCTGATTCGCGCACGCTACCTGGCGCAGTTCCTGCCCAACCACGAATACGATCGCACCCAGGCGGATTTCGACTGCGCGGGACAAGCGCTGCGAGCAGTGGGCAAAGTGGTGATCGAGCCAGGCTGGAAACGCGCCCTGCCCGAAGCGCTGGCGCCCGCCAAGGGCCGTGAAGCACCCGCACCACAGGCCTTGCCGACATTGGTGCAAGGCCAGGACTACGCGGTGGCCAAGGTCAACCTCAAGGACCTGTGGACCCAACCGCCCAAGCCCTTCACCGAAGGCGACTTGATCAAGGCGATGAAAAGCGTCGCCAAATTGGTGGAAGACCCGCTGCTCAAGCAAAAGCTCAAGGACACCACCGGCATTGGCACCGAAGCCACGCGTGCCGGGATTATCCAGGGCTTGCTCGACCGCGGTTACCTGTTAAAAAACGGCAAGGCGCTGTCGGCCACGCCGGCGGCTTTCAGCCTGATCGACGCCGTGCCCCGAGCCATTGCCGACCCCGGCACCACGGCGATCTGGGAGCAGGCGCTGGACATGGTGCAAAGCGGCGAAATGAGCCTGGAAGAATTCGTCGCCAAGCAGGCAGCCTGGATGAGTAAGCAAGTGGCGCGCTGCAACGGCATGCGCATGACCATCACCGGGCCAGCGGGCCCCGCAGCCACGCCATGGAAAAAGAAACGCAAGAGCGCGCCACGCAAGACGACCGGCAGCCCAAAACGCGCCAAAAAGCCGACAAAAGCAGGGTAACTATCAAAAAAATCCGGCGAATGACGTTTTTCGACGGGTTTAACGCCGCTTTGGACCTTGCCGCCGCGCAGGCCGTCTAGGATTCTGTAGGGAGCCCGCTGACTTCCTAACAACAACACCGGAGTGGCCGCCATGAAAACCGTCGCACAAGTGCTCAAAGCCAAGGACCATAAAAACCAGGACGTCCACACCATCGAATGGGACCACACCGTGTTTGAAGCGCTGGTGGTGATGTCGGCGAAAAACGTCGGGGCCTTGCCGGTGGTCAAGGAAGGCGCGGTGGTGGGGATCATCAGCGAACGGGATTACGCGCGAAAGCTGATTCTCAAAGGTTTGTCGTCGGTGACCACACGGGTCGACGAAGTGATGAGCTCTCCGGTAATAACCGTCGATTCCCACAAGAGTGTCGATGAATGCATGAACATCATGACCGACAGCCATCTGCGTCACCTGCCCGTTGTCGAACAAGGTCAGCTGCTGGGCTTGCTGTCCATCGGTGACCTGGTGAAAGAGGCCATTGCCGAACAAGCCGACTTGATCAAACAGCTGGAGCAGTACATTCGCGGCGAATAGGGGAACCCATGCTCGATACCCTGGAACACCAGGACGACCACCTCGACACCCTGCACCGGGCCATGGCCGAGCGGCGCTTTCTGGTGTTGACCGGCGCAGGCATCAGCACGTCGTCGGGCATCCCCGATTACCGCGACAGCGAAGGCGTGCGCCGGGGCAAGGCCCCCATGATGTATCAGGAGTTTCTCGCCACCCCGCAGGCGCGGCGCCGTTATTGGGCAAGAGCCATGCTGGGGTGGCCGAGGGTCCGTATTGCCCAGCCGAACCCAGCCCATCTGGCACTGGCGACGCTGCAGCAACACCAGCGCATCAGCGGGCTGATCACGCAGAACGTCGACACCTTGCACGACCAGGCCGGAAGCCACGATGTCATCGAACTGCACGGCAGCCTACACCGAGTGCTGTGCCTGGATTGCCAGCAACGCAGCGAGCGCGACGCGATCCAACGCCTGATGGAAGCCCAGAATCCCTACCTGGCCGGCGTTGATGCCGTGCAAGCACCCGATGGCGACACCCTGCTCGACCCGGCGTTTGAGGCACGCTTCCAAGTGCCCCACTGCCCCCATTGCAATGGTGAGCGGTTGAAGCCTGATGTTGTGTTCTTCGGCGAGAACGTCGCTCAGGACACAGCGGCGAAGGCAATGGCGGCAGTGGAGCAGGCCGAGGGTTTATTGGTGGTGGGGTCGTCGTTGATGGCTTATTCGGCATTTCGGCTGTGCAAGGCGATGGTGGAGCAAGGCAAACCGGTGATAGCGATCAACCTGGGCAAGACACGGGGGGATGAGTTGTTACGGGTGAAGATCGAGGCGTCGTGCGAGCGCCTTTTGCCATTGCTTGCTGAACGATTGAAATAGCTCAAACACCCCAAATCAAACCCTGTGGGAGCTGGCTTGCCTGCGATGGCTGCGTGCCAGCCAAGTATTTGCTAGCTGACACTCCGCTATCGCAGGCAAGCCAGCTCCCACAAGGGTTTGATGTTAAGTTAACGATCGCAGCGCTACGACCCACCCTTCCAAAAAATGACGCCCAAGTCACATTTCCCCGCATCTCCCCGCCCCCACGGGAATTTATGTAGTGAACAAAAATAATCACTACATAACCGTTGACGTAACCTTTTTGTCCTTGCATTATCGAGACGTCTCCCGGATCGGGAGCGTTGGTAACACGTGTTTTGAACAAGCTCGTCTGACCGCCGAGCTGTTTTTTCCGGATGTGCACTGCCCACAAGGCAGATTGATGAAGCTGACCGGCCCGCAAGGATCGGTACAAGGAGCTCAAACGCCTCTTGTCTTCGTTATGAAACCATTGCGTAGCAGTTCATCAGCAAGACTACATGCATCAGGTTCAAGACCCTGCCCGTATTCGGCAGACAGTCGCTGACGCCCGGTTTTCGGAACCGGAGACAACTTAAATATTTAACGAATCAATTGATAGATCGCCAACTGGTCAAGGGGCTTACACATGAATCTGAACAACCAACCAACTATCGACGAATTGGCTGAGATGTTCGCAGCGCAGAAAGACACACTCGACGACCATATCCTGTGGATTGGTAAATCGGGCGAAGTGCAACTTGACTGCCTGGCGCCCAATACCGAAGAAGCCGAGTTTGACCGTAATAACCGTGAGCTGGCAGCGCGCCTGAAGGTGTACCGCCGTGGCCAGGGTTATGTCGGCAAGAAGGCTGCGGCTGATCGCAACTTCATTGAGCAAGTCTTTCATACACTGAATACCGAATGGCAGAACCTGCGTGGCCAATCGCACGTTAAAGTAATTGATAGATACTGCTAATACCTGAGCATTAAACATTTAAGCCCGCTCGTTTACTTCGAGCGGGCTTTTTAATGCCTGTTTATAACAACGCGGGAAACCGCCCTTTCGCGGCTTCATCGCGAAAAATATCAAACAGCACTTGCGCCGCCGCCGACAACTCATGACCCGGCTTGGTCAACACACCAATCGGACGTTCGATCACCGGATCGCGCAAGGTGATGCAATGGGCGCCGGCCTCTTCCATCTGCCGGGCGCATAACGCGGGTACGGCGCTGACGCCCAGCCCACTGGCTACCATCTTGCCTACCGTCGCCAATTGATGGCTTTCCAGCGCCACCGGCAACTTCACCTGCAACGCGCCCAAGTGTTCTTCCAACATCACCCGCACCGTGGACGGTCGCTGCAAGGTGATGAACGGCTGCTCCAACAGGGTTTCCCAATCAATCTCGGCACGCTCCGCCAACGGAGAATCACCCGGCACCACGGCGATAAAGCGATCCAGATACAACGGCGTGAACGCCAGCGACGAACCTTCCGATGGTTCGAACGCCACACCCAGCTCAACCTGCCGGTCACGGACCATCTCCATAACCTGCTCGTTGATCAGGTCATGGACGGTCACATTCACCTGAGGGTAACGCGCACGGAATATCTTCAGGATCGGCGGCAACAAGTTACCGGCGAAGGATGGCATCGCCGCTACCGTTACCCGCCCGCGCTGCAGGGTGAAGCGCTGGCGTAATTCATCTTCGGTGTTATCCCAATCGGCAATCAACCGGCGCGCCAGGGGCAATAAGGATTCACCTTCTGGCGTGAGCGCAACGTTGCGCGTATTGCGGCTGAACAAGCGCCCGCCCAGGCCTTCTTCCAGGCCCTTGATGGTAAGGCTCAATGCAGATTGCGAGAGGTGCAGGCGTTCGCAGGCAGCGGCAAAGCTGAGGCTCTGGGCCACGGCGAGAAAGGCCCGCATCTGTTTAACTGTCATGAGGCTACTCCAAGCGGCTAGGCGACTATGCTGTTTTTTAAATCAATCAACCTAAAAAAACAACTTAACAAATCAATCCGTCAGCGCAACACTCGGTTCACTGGCTGGACCACACACAATAAAAGAGGTGCATATGGCAGGTTTCGATAAACGCGTAGCGTCCTATGAAGAAGCGCTGGCAGGCCTGGAAGACGGCATGACCGTGCTCTCCGGTGGTTTTGGCCTGTGCGGTATTCCAGAAAACCTTATCGCCGAGATCAAGCGCAAAGGCACCCGCGACTTGACCGTGGTTTCCAATAACTGCGGCGTCGATGGTTTTGGCCTTGGCGTACTGTTGGAAGAAAAGCAGATCAGCAAAGTGATCGCTTCCTACGTCGGTGAAAACGCCCTGTTCGAAAAGCAATTGCTCAGCGGCGAAATCGAAGTGGTACTGACTCCCCAAGGCACCCTGGCGGAAAAAATGCGCGCAGGCGGTGCCGGCATCCCGGCCTTCTTCACCGCTACCGGCGTAGGCACTCCAGTGGCCGAAGGCAAGGAAACCCGCGAATTCAACGGCCGTCCGTACCTGATGGAAGAATCCATCACCGGCGACTTCGCCATCGTCAAAGGCTGGAAAGCCGACCACTTCGGCAACGTGATCTACCGCCACACCGCCCAGAACTTCAACCCGCTGGCCGCCACTGCCGGCAAGATCACCGTGGTCGAAGTCGAGGAAATCGTCGAACCGGGCGAGCTGGACCCGGCGCAGATCCATACCCCTGGCATCTACGTCGACCGGATCATCTGCGGCACCTTCGAGAAGCGCATCGAACAGCGCACCGTCCGCAAATAATCCGCCTCCAGCCCGAACAATAAGAGGAAACACACATGGCTCTTACCCGCGAACAAATGGCTCAACGCGTCGCCCGCGAAATGCAGGACGGTTTCTACGTCAACCTCGGCATCGGCATCCCGACCCTGGTGGCCAACTACATTCCCGAAGGCATGGAAGTGATGCTGCAATCGGAAAACGGCCTGCTGGGCATGGGACCGTTTCCTACCGAAGACACCATCGATGCCGACATGATCAACGCCGGCAAGCAGACCGTCACCGCACGCGTCGGCGCGTCGATCTTCTCCTCCGCCGAGTCCTTCGCGATGATTCGCGGCGGCCACGTCGACCTCACTGTGCTGGGCGCATTTGAGGTGGACGTACACGGCAACATCGCTTCGTGGATGATCCCCGGCAAGCTGGTAAAAGGCATGGGCGGCGCCATGGACCTGGTGGCCGGTGCAGAAAACATCATCGTGATCATGACCCACGCGTCCAAGGACGGCGAGTCCAAGTTGCTCAGCCAATGCAGTCTGCCGCTGACCGGCGCCAACTGCATCAAGCGCGTACTGACCGACCTTGCGTACCTGGAAATCGAAAATGGCGCTTTTGTCCTCAAGGAACGCGCACCTGGCGTCAGCGTTGAAGAGATTGTGAGCAAGACCGCCGGTAAACTGATCGTCCCGGACCACGTTCCAGAAATGCACTTCCAGTGAGGACAGATTCCATGCAAGACGTCGTGATTGTTGCTGCCACCCGCACCGCCGTGGGCAGCTTCCAGGGTTCGCTGGCGAATATCCCGGCACCGGAATTAGGCGCTGCTGTGATCCGCCGCCTGCTGGAGCAGACGGGCCTGGACCCGGCACAAGTCGATGAAGTGATCCTCGGCCAAGTACTTACCGCAGGCAGCGGCCAGAACCCGGCGCGCCAGGCGTCGATCCTTGCCGGCCTGCCACACGCGGTACCCAGCCTGACCTTGAACAAGGTCTGCGGTTCGGGCCTCAAGGCCCTGCACCTGGGCGCCCAAGCCATTCGCTGCGGCGATGCCGAGGTGATCATCGCCGGCGGCATGGAAAACATGAGCCTGGCCCCGTATGTGTTGCCAGCAGCGCGCACGGGTTTGCGCATGGGCCACGCCAAGATGATCGACAGCATGATCACCGACGGCCTGTGGGATGCGTTCAACGACTACCACATGGGCATCACCGCCGAGAACCTGGTGGATAAATACGGCATCAGCCGTGAGGCCCAGGATGCGTTCGCCGCTGCGTCCCAGCAAAAGGCCACGGCGGCCATCGAAGCGGGTCGGTTTGTCGACGAGATCACCCCTATCCTGATTCCGCAGCGCAAAGGCGATCCAGTGGCCTTCGCCGTGGATGAACAACCTCGCGCAGGCACCACCGCCGAGTCCCTGGCCAAATTGAAACCGGCCTTCAAGAAAGACGGCAGCGTCACTGCCGGCAACGCTTCCAGCCTCAATGACGGCGCCGCCGCCGTGCTGCTGATGAGCGCGGACAAAGCCAAGGCACTCGGCCTGCCGGTACTGGCGCGCATCGCCAGCTACGCCAATGCCGGCGTTGACCCCGCAATCATGGGCATCGGCCCGGTCTCGGCCACCCGCCGTTGCCTGGACAAGGCCGGTTGGAACCTGGGCGACCTGGACCTGATCGAAGCCAACGAAGCCTTCGCCGCACAATCCCTGGCGGTGGGCAAAGAGCTAGAGTGGGATGCGGACAAGGTCAACGTCAACGGCGGCGCTATTGCCATCGGCCACCCTATCGGCGCGTCAGGCTGCCGCGTGCTGGTGACCCTGCTGCACGAAATGATCAAGCGCGACGCCAAGAAAGGCCTCGCCACCCTATGCATCGGCGGCGGTCAAGGCGTGGCCCTCGCCCTCGAACGCAACTGATTAAAAGAGCAACACGGAAAAGGCCCGGTTCCACGAAAACCGGGCTTTTTCTTTATGCGTCCTATCTGAAAAACGCAGTTCGAATGTGGGAGCGGGCTTGCTCGCGAATGCAGTGTGTCAGAAACACATTCAGTGACTGACCCACCGGATTCGCGAGCAAGCCCGCTCCCACATTTGATATTCATTGCCTATCAAATTGCGGCACCGCAAACACCGCATTCGCCCGCGCCACCACCTTCTCCCCCACCTGCAAACTCACCGTGGCAAACGCCATCTGCCGACCGCGCTTGTGATGTTCCAACCGCACCACAATCCACTCCCCCACCTGCACCGCGCCCAGGTAATCCAAGGTCATGCTGGCGGTAATCAATGGCAGCGGCGGCTCGCTGGAGAAGGCCATCGCATAACCCATGCCGATATCCGCCAACGTCGCCAGCACCCCGCCATGCACGGTGCCGCGCCCATTGGCATGACGGTTGTCGGCGCGCAGGCCAATTTCCAGTTGCAAGCCCTCACCCCGGCAATACGCCGGACCTAACAAATCGAGAAGCGGGCTGCTGCGAGGGAGAGAAACAAAACCTTCGGGGACGGCGTGGGTGATCATGGCAAGTTCTTCCTTGGAGTCAGGCTTGAGGTGTACTCCAGCCTCTCTGAACCAGCCATCACCATCATCCGCACAAATCCCCCGCGATGCTTTGCGTTAATCCGCCAGACCCGCTTTAATCGCCGTCAAATTTTCCCGCACCCCCAAGGAACCGCAATGCGCCATCTGGACGGCAAACCGAAATCTTATCTCTTGTGCTTGCTGGTAGCCCTGGCCATTGCAGGGTGCTCGCCCAAGGACCACTCGCGCGCCCGGGTGATCAACGGCGAACAAAGCCGAGCTGGCGCACAACTGGCCTATGAACATGAGCTGACCCTGGCCCTGCCCGGCGCCCTGCTCGCGCCGCGTATGCAGGCTACCCGCGAAGCCTGCGAAACCGCACGCTTTGGCGCCTGCAATATCCTGGGCATTACCGAAGACGGCAACGGTGGTGAGATCATCCTGCGCATCGCGCCAACGGGTGTAGAGCCGATGGTTGCGATGGCCGCCGAAGGTGGAAAGCTTGGCCAACGCATCACCACTGCTGAAGACCTGGCCGATGCCGTCGCCGATGTACGCCGCCGCCAGGAGCGCCTGCAAGCTCAGCAACAACGCCTGGACGAACTGGCCAAACGCAAGGACATCACCGTCAGCGACCTGATCGCCTTGAGCAAGGAACAGGCCGCCATCGAAAACGAGCTACAGGAGCTGGCGCAAATCGCCGCCAACCAACAACGTCGTCTCGACACCAACCGCGTGACCCTGAACTTCCGTTCCTCCGATGGTGCTAACCAGCCGTCGCGGTTCAGCCGTATGTTCAGCAACCTCGGCGACAACCTGGTGAATGGCACTGCAGACGCCCTGGAACGCTCCAGCTATGTACTGCCGTTTGTGATCCTGGCCTTCCCGGTGGTATGGCTGTGGATGTGGCTGTGGCGTCGGTTCATCAAGCGCCGCCCCTGATCAGCGCTTCATACAACGCTGGTAACGCTCATCCACGCGCTTGGCAAACCATGCCGTGGTCAGGTTGCGGGTGATCTTCGGGCTCTTGAGCACGATGCCCGGCAGAATCGCCCGTGGCATCGGCTTACCGGCAGCCTGGTCGGCCATCGCGAATACGCGTTTGTAGAGCGTGGTCTCTTCAAAGTCCAACTGCTCGCCCTGCTCCAGCTGGCTGCGGATGCTCGGGTTGCGCATGCCCAACTTAGGCCCCAGGGAGCGTACCGCCAGCTCGGTGGTGCCAGGCAGCAATGAACCATAGCGAATCAAGTCGCCATCCAGCGCCAATTCGGTGCCCGTGATACGGCTGACCGCTGCCTGGAACGCCGCATTGCGGCTGGCGTACCAACCGGCATTGAAGTCGGCGAAGCGATACAGCGGCTGATCGTAGTTCACCGGGTAACCCAGCAAATGGGCGATACCGAAGTACATACCGCCGCGACGGGTGAAGACTTCACGCCGGATGGTGCCGTCCACCGTGTAGGGATAACCCCGCGCCTGCTTCTGTGCAAAGTCGATGCTGACTTGCATTGGACCGGCGGTGTGCACTGGGTTAAATCCGCCAAACAAGGTATTGCCCAGCGGCACCATGCTGATGAAGTCATCGAAGATGCCGCTTAGATCTTTTTCGGTGCGCGCCGCGTTTAGCCGCTCGGCGTAGGTTTTTCCGGTGGGCGAACGCAATTGCAGGGTGGTACGCACCACCACCGCCGGTACATACACCTTGGCAGCACGGCGCAGCATTTCGTCCTGGGCGATCTTGCCCATGTTCGGCACGGGAGGATCGACCTGATAGGTGGATTCCTGCTCCGTCACCGCCAGCACGGCGCAGATATTTTCGGTACTGGGGTAGATTTTCTGGGTATCGAACGCGGTGTAGATGTCCTGGGCCCAGCCACTTCGGTCGGCCACCGTTGCGGGCAACAGGCGCACGATTTGCGCCTTCACCTCGGTTTCACTGCGTTCCGGCTGTTGCGGGCCACGTGTAGTGGAGCAACCGGCCACTACCAGCAACGGGGCGAGGCACAGTAACAAGCGGCTTAGCGGCATGGGGTTTCCTTGGGTGACGACGGGCCAGGCATTGCAGATATCGACCGGTAAGTCTAACCAGCGTTCGCCGTCCTGCTGGCCTTTCTAGCCGCAACCAAACGTGACAGGATCGACCAACCACCATTCGTACACGGAGTTTGAATGCAATGCTCAGCCTAAACTTCCTTGTTACCTGCCTGATCGTAGTATTGATTCCCGGCACCGGCGTGATCTTTACCGTGTCCACCGGCCTCACCGCGGGCAAACGCGCCAGCGTATTGGCTGCACTGGGCTGCACCGCCGGGATCATCCCGCATTTACTGGCATCGATTCTTGGCCTGTCCGCGCTGCTGCACACCAGTGCCATGGCGTTTGACATGCTCAAGTACGCAGGCGTCGCCTATCTGTTGTACGTGGCCTACGCCACCTGGCAGGATCGTTCGGCGTTTTCCGTCAGCGATACGCCGACAACCACCAGCGCGCGCAGCCTTATGTTGCGTGGCTTTTTAATGAACATCCTTAACCCGAAATTGACCATTTTTTTCCTGGCTTTCCTGCCGCAGTTCGTCACGCCAGGCAGCACCGCACCGACCGTGCAAATGCTGGTGCTCAGTGGCGTGTTCATGGCGATGACGTTTGCGGTGTTCGTGGCATATGGCCTGCTGGCCAATGTGTTTCGTCGCGCGGTGATCGAATCGCCACGGGTCCAGAACTGGCTACGCCGTAGTTTTGCGGCGGCGTTTGCAGGGCTGGGGTTGAACCTGGCGTTCGCCCAGCGCTGAAGGGCGATAGCTGCTGATATTTCCCACATAACCGCCGGATAAGCTCTACTCCCCAGCCCTGACAACCTCTGCAAAGTCCCTCGCCTGAATACACAGTGCGAGGGATTGCAGATGGTTTTTCTTATTAGCGTTTTTGTTGATCGGGTCCTTTCAGACGCCGCTCCTGTAGGGAGCCGTCAAGGATGACTAACGCTTCTCACATTGCCCATATCGAATTTGAACTCGATGGTTTTCATCAGAGCCTGGCGATCTATCGCCAGCAGATGAACGCCTGGTATTCGCGTGCCTTGGATTCGGCATCATTTCACCAAAATCCATGAGCATTCACTAGGTCACACACAGGGTAACCACGGGCCACACTTCAACACTAAAAATACAGAACATGAACTCAAGACACCGTTGAAAATTGGTGACGACTCACACACTTACTTCAAGAGATAAAAATGAACACTGTCTATACGAGTGAAACTGGAGTAAGGCCATGGGAAAGCATATACCCATCCCATGACGCTGGGTTCGTCACTGTCACGTTGATAAACCATGACTTTTTAAGTGTTTGGGAGTCATGGTGCGACCTAATGGAGCCTTTATCAGAAGAATGGCCCATTAAAAGAAAATGGTACTCAGCAATGACTTCAGGCTTTTGTTCAAACGCCCAGGAATATCTATTTAAAAAAAATACAGCGAAAACACTACAGGAGGGAGACATGTGTAAAAAAAATGAGAAAAGCAACATCTACTCCACAATAACGAAACTACCAAAAAGCCCGAGAAAAATAGAAAGCTTTAACTTTGAGGCTTCTCACGACACTATTTTAGTTATGCAAAGAACCGAAACAAAAATAGAGGAGCTTTGGTCTGAGATGACGTCTTTTGAAACACAGATATCACCCGAAAAATTAAGTTCATTTTTGGTACAACAAGGTAATATTTTGCTATGTCGGTTTTACGAGTCAGAAACACACGCTGCGGCTCAGTTTATTTATCAAAACAGGCATGAAAATACAGTCATCTTAGAGAGCGTGAGCAACCTATTTAAAAAGATAAACACCGAAGACGTTCACCACTACATAAACAATACCAACATTTTATAAATTCATTAACAAACCCGGTTTGGAACTGCTTAGGCGCTCGACGCGGGGCAAGTCCGCTCACTACAGTCAGAAGCCAGCAAGGACGATATCGCTATAAAATCTCCATTACTGAGAGAACCAAATGAAGGTCCGAGTTACCGATGTTTTATCTATCGAGGGCAACCTATTCGTGGATTTTCTTTCGCCTGCGGGTAGTGGCAACGCTCTATGGGTCGGCTATCGGCCGACAGTTTGGGAGGAGTTAGACGTGGAATTCGATTTGGATGAAAATTTTTCTTGGGGGAAAAATTTCACGTCTTCATCCCGCACCTCTCCACTCATCAAGGTCATAAATGGCACGACCCATGTAACAGCTGAAATAGCCCAAAATGCCGACGAGGAATGGGTAGTACTCAAACTCGAAGATTCGATGATCCTCATAGAGCTCAAGGAGTTGATCACTCAACAATCAGGATTTGTTGAGGTAAGAACAAACAGCATCCGGTTGTATCCAACAAATATCTGAGTTGTCGGTCGATAACCAACGCCGCGCGAACTGGGATTACTCAGAAATTACCGGGCGCCAGATTGGGGCTGCTTCGCTGCCCAGCGCGGGGCAAGCCCGCTCACTACAGACTAGATCTACGCCTTCGAAAGGTGTGTAAGGATCCATGCCCATCTGGAGCAAGCCCCCCACATTTAGATTTGCGGCAGGTGTCAGATCCCCGCCAACGCCAAATCCATCGCAAAGTACGTAAAGATCAAATCCGCCCCCGCCCGCTTGATCGAACCGAGGGTTTCCCGCACTACGCGATCCTCATCAATCGCCCCAGCCTGAGCCCCGAACTTGATCATCGCGTATTCGCCACTCACCTGATACGCCGCCACCGGCAGGCGCGAGGCTTCGCGGATGTCGCGGATGATGTCGAGGTAGGCGCCGGCGGGCTTGACCATCAGGGCGTCTGCGCCTTCCTGTTCGTCCAGCAGCGATTCGCGCACGGCTTCGCGGCGGTTCATCGGGTTCATCTGGTAGCTTTTGCGGTCGCCCTTGAGGGCGCTGCCGCCGGCTTCGCGGAACGGGCCGTAGAGCGCCGAGGCGAATTTGGTCGAATAGGCCATGATCGGAATGTGGGTGAAGCCGGCATCGTCCAACGCGCGGCGTATGGCTTGGACTTGGCCGTCCATCGCGGCAGAGGGTGCGATCACGTCGGCACCGGCGCGGGCGGCGGCTACGGCTTGTTTGCCGAGGTTGACCAGGGTCGCGTCGTTATCGACATGGGCACCGTGCATTACGCCGCAGTGGCCGTGGTCGGTGTATTCGCAGAAGCAGGTGTCGGACATCACGATCATTTCCGGCACGGCGTCCTTGATGATCGAGGACATGCGCGAGACCAGGCCGCGTTCTTTCCAGGTGTCGCTGCCGCTGGCGTCCAGGTGGTGGGACACGCCAAAGGTCATCACCGACTTGATACCGGCGCGGGCGTAGCGCTCGATCTCGCCGGCCAGTTTTTTCTCAGGAATGCGCAACACACCCGGCATGCTGGTGATCGGTACGAAGTCGTCGATTTCTTCTTCGACGAAGATCGGCAGCACCAGGTCGTTGAGGGTGAACTCGGTTTCCTGGAACAAACCCCGCAGCTCCGGGGAGCGGCGCAGGCGGCGTGGGCGGGCTTGGGGGAACTGGCTGGTCATGGCTGTCCTGAAATGATGACAAAATTCGTTGGGGCGAAAGCTTATGCCCCGAGGCCCCGGCAACACAAACGCCGAGGGCCAATAGTGTATTGCTCAGGTGGTAATAATGTATTGATCTAGAGCTGTAGTTGCCCGTCGATGCACAGCGCGACGGCGCCGCCGACCCAGATTTCATCGCCCTGGCGCTCAACGCGAATTCGCCCCGCACGCCCCAGGGCCGTGCCCTGGCTGACCACGTAGCGCTGCGGCGCGAGGCCTTCCCCGAGCAGCCATTGGGCAACGCCGGCATTCAAGCTGCCGGTGGCCGGGTCCTCTTGCGCACCGTCGCCTGCGACAAAGGCACGCACCTCGAACTGTGCGTCCACATCGTCACGGACGGGATCGCAAGGAGCAATCACGCCGACGGCCAAACCGAGTAATTGCGAATAGTCCGGTTGCAACGCCAGCACCTGCTCGCGATCCTCCAGCATCAGTGCCAACCACCCCGCGCCATTGTCGACCCACTGGCTGCGCACGATGGCTTGTGGGCTCAGGCCCAACGCCAGGCGCACACGTTCCAGCAACGGTGCCTCTACCGGACCGGAGCGCAGCAACGGCGGCGCGATAAAGGCCAGCTCATCACCTTGTCGACGCACTCGAACCAAGCCAATTTCACACTCTTGAATGATCTCCTCGCCCTTCGGCGTACCACCGGCTTGCAGCCACGCGTGGCAACTGCCCAGCGTCGGGTGCCCGGCGAACGGCAGCTCCTTCAAGGTGGTGAAGATGCGTACCCGGTAGTCGGCCCGGGGATCGCGTGGTGTCAGCAAAAACGTGGTTTCGCTGAGGTTGGTCCAGTTGGCGAAATCGGCCATTTGCTGGTCGGTGAGGCTGTCGGCACCTAATACCACGGCCAGCGGGTTGCCCTTGAGCGCGACGCTGCTGAAGACATCCAGTTGTTTGAAAGCGAAAGTCGGCATGGCTCAGCTCGGAATATTCAGGCCGCGGATCACCGCCGGCCGTGCGACAAAACCGTCCAGCGCGCGCAGTACATTGGGGAAGTCTGCAATGCCCACCAGGTCACCCGACTCGTAGAAGCCGATCAGGTTGCGAATCCATGGGAAGGTGGCGATATCGGCGATGCTGTAGTCGTCGCCCATGATCCAGGTACGGCCCAGCAGGCGTTTTTCCAGCACGTCCAGCAGGCGCCGGGACTCGGCGGCATAGCGGTCGCGAGGGCGTTTGTCTTCGTAGGCCTTGCCGGCGAACTTGTTGAAGAAGCCCAGTTGACCAAACATCGGGCCAATCCCGCCCATCTGAAACATCAACCATTGGATGGTTTCGTAGCGGGTGGCGGGGTCTTCGGACAGCAGTTGGCTGGTTTTTTCAGCCAGGTAGATCAGGATCGCGCCGGATTCGAACAGTGCCAACGGCACGCCACCAGGACCGTCGGGATCGATGATCGCGGGGATCTTGTTGTTGGGGTTCAGCGACAGGAATTCCGGGGACAACTGGTCCTGGGTCTCGAAGCTGACCTTATGCGCTTCATAAGGCAGGCCCAGTTCTTCGAGCATGATCGAGACTTTTACCCCGTTGGGCGTTGGCAACGAGTACAGTTGCAGGCGCTCGGGATGCTGGGCGGGCCATTTGCTGTTGATGGGGAACGCGGCGAGTGGGTTCATCGGGAAGTCCCTTTGCAGAAAGTCCCCATCATAGTCATCCCGACGCTGTCCTGCATGGGTCATCAATACGCAATATCCACTGACTAATATCCCGCCAGGGCGAACCAATAGGCCCTTGTGCACTCTTAAGTGCGCTCAATGGTGAATGGAGGCGCCTCGCTATATCGACAGGGAATACCGCAGGATGCCCTTGGCGTCACTGGGGCCGGGCGTGTCCGCCCTCACCCGATGCACCGAAGACTCGACACTAATGACAATCAAGCCTCTGTGCCTTGCGCTGCGCCTGAAACGCTACTCATACATCATGTTGCCGCTGGTGCTGGCCGGCGGCGCCATTGGGCTGACCCTGGAGTCACGCATCAGCAGCGCCGAGCCCGTGGACGGCGTGCAAACCCTGGTGTTCCTGCGCCACGGTGAAAAACCCGCCGGCGGCCTGGGCCAACTCAATTGCCAGGGCCTCAACCGTGCAATGAACCTGGCCACCGTGCTGCCGGAAAAATTCGGCAAGGCCAACTTCGTGTTTGCCGCCAACCCGACGCGCAATGTCGAGGAAGGTGAGTTCGATAACTCCTACAGCTACATTCGCCCACTGATGACCATCAGCCCCAGCGCCATCAAGCTTGGCCTGCCGGTGAACATCAAGTTTTCGGCGAATGACACCAGCGCCCTCGCCGATGAACTGGTGGAGGACAAGTACCACAACTCCATCATCTATACCGCGTGGTCCCACGGGTATCTGCCGGAGTTGATCAACAAGGTGGCCAGTGAAGCTTCCGGTGAGAAGCACACCATCACCGACGACTGGTCCGGCAGCGACTACGACACGCTGTATGTGCTGACGCTGACCTGGCACAACGGCAAGGCCTCATTGTTGAGCCGTAATTACAAGCAAGGCTTGAACAACGGTGAAGAGACTTGTCCGGAGCCGACGCAGGTCAGCGCTGATTCCTGATGATGCAGCGAGCAGGCCCTTTGTGCTGAGTAGGCCTGTTGTGGTGAGCGGGTTTGTCGAATCGTCGCACCGCCCGCGCTGGGTGGCGAAGCCGCCCCAATAAAAAACGCCGCATTCTGTCTGACAGAATGCGGCGTTTGGTTTTAGGGCCGCTGCGCAGCCCAGCGCGGGCGGTGCGACGATTCGACAAGCCCGCTCACTACTTACTGCCGGGCAGCGAGCAAGCGTTTATGGCGGTTGCGTCGTGCGATGTTCAAGCACTCAATCACCGCCGAGAACGCCATGGCCGCGTACACATAGCCTTTAGGCACATGGGCGCCGAAGCCTTCGGCGATCAACGTCATGCCGATCATGATCAGGAAGCCCAGGGCCAGCATCACCACGGTCGGGTTGTCGTTGATAAATTTGGCCAACGGCTCGGCCGCCACCAGCATCACGATCACCGAGGTCACCACGGCAATGATCATGATCGGCAAGTGCTCGGTCATGCCCACAGCGGTAATGATGCTATCGATGGAAAACACCAGGTCGAGCATCAGGATCTGCCCGATGGCCGCCGCAAAACCGATGGTCACGGTGTTGCTGACACTGGCCTTTTCCTCGGGCTCCGGGTCCATGCTGTGATGGATCTCGGTGGTAGCCTTCCACACCAGGAACAGGCCACCCGCAATCAGGATCATGTCCTTCCACGAAAACGCCTGGCCGAACACTTCGAACACCGGCGTCGTCAGTTGCACGATAAACGCGATGGTGCTCAATAGACCCAGGCGCAGCACCAACGCCATGCTGATACCGATACGTCGCGCCTTGGCCCGGTGCTGCTCCGGCAACTTGTTGGTGAGGATCGAGATAAAGATCAGGTTATCGATCCCCAGCACAATTTCCATGACGATCAAGGTCGCCAGTGCGACCCAGGCAGTGGGGCTGGCGGCCAGTTGTAAAAGGTAGTCCATAGGTCAGTCCTGACGTGATAGTGCTGGGATATTAGGTTTCTTTGGTGTCGGATTCAGCAGCGTTTTCGGCTTCTTCTTCCTGCTTCTCAGGCTTGATCAGCCCCTGAGTTGCTTCACTCAATGCCTGTTCGGCGGCTTTGTGGGTGTCATCAATGGCTTGTTTGGCCGATTCAGTCGCTTTGCCAAGCACCTGCTGGGCGCTCTTTTCAACCTGATCGCAACCGCTGATCACTACCAATGAAAGCGCAAGCAACGATGCCGCGCCCAGGGAATTGAGTTTCATGATGTATTCCTCGTTAGAACCATTGGGTCCAAGTAGTGGCCCCGCGATAGCGAGGCATTCTATGCAAGCCAACAGTTCAGGAAAATTCGTATTTTTCTCGCGTATACTTCGATTTTTACGAAGTGACGGCTGCCATGCTCAACTATCGCCAACTGCATTACTTCTGGGTTGTAGCCAAGACCGGCAGCATTGTGCGCGCTTGTGAGCAACTTAATCTCACCCCACAGACCATCAGCGGGCAGATCAGCCTGCTTGAGCAAACCTTTGGTATCGCACTGTTTCAGCGTGTCGGTCGTCAACTTGAGCTGACCGAAGCCGGGCGGCGGGCGCTGCCTTATGCCGAGCAGATGTTCCAGACCGGCAATGAATTGGAGGCGATGCTGCGGGCGCAGCCCAATGAGCAGCAGATCCTGTTCCGCGTTGGGGTGGCGGATGTGGTGCCCAAGTCCATCGTCTACCGCTTGATCGCGCCGACCATGGAGTTGAGCGAGCCGATCCGCATCACCTGCCGTGAAGACAAGCTCGAACGTCTGCTGGCCGACCTGGCCATCCAGCGCCTGGACCTGGTGATTTCCGATAGCCCGATGCCCAGTCATCTGGACATCAAGGGTTACAGCCAAAAGCTTGGGGAATGTGGGATCAGTTTCTTCGCCACCCAGACACTGGCTGACGCATACGGCGGCGATTTCCCACAGTGTTTGCAGGGAGCGCCGCTGTTGATTCCTGGGGCGGAGACGGTAGTGCGCAGCCGTTTGCAGCGCTGGTTCGCCGAGCAGCAGATCCAACCCAAGATTATCGGCGAGTTCGACGACAGCGCCTTGATGCAGGCCTTCGGGCAATCCGGCAGCGGGATTTTCATCGCCCCCAGCGTGATTGCCGACGAGGTGGTGCGCCAGTACGGCGTGGCGCTCATCGGCCAGACCGATGCCGTCACCGAGTCGTTCTACGCAATCTCGGTGGAGCGCAAGGTCAAGCACCCCGGCATCGTGGCGATTACCGAAGGCGCAAGACGCGAGTTGTTTACCGCCCTGCCCTGACGGTTCAGGCCTTGGCTGCGACCGGCTGCTTGGCAGTCATCAACCACAACGCCAGCAGGATCGACACCAAGATAAACCCCGACGCCGCAAAGCCCAGGCTGCCCAAGCCAAGCGTGTCGATCACATGCCCGCCGACCATCGCCCCCAAACCGATCCCCAGGTTGGCCCCGGCGATGTTCAGCGACGCGGCAAACGCCGGCGCATGAGGCGCGGCCTTCATCAAGCGCACATGGCTGACCAGGAACATCGCCGCCTGGGTCACGCCCCACACGGCCATTGCGGCTGCCAGGCCGATGGTGGAGTGAATCGCCGGCACCAATGCCACCATGCCCGCGATCATGAAACCGCAAAACACCATGGACGCAATCAGTGGATGACGGTCCACCGCACGGCCACCCAGGGAGTTGCCGATCAAGCCCACGGCACCAAACCCCATCAGGCACCATCCCACCAGCGTGCCGTCGAAACCGGCCAGGCGCTCGAGGATGTCCGCAAGGTAGGTATAAGCGGTGAACATGCCGCTGAACACCAGGATCGACAGCAGGATATGGCCCTGCATCAGTGGGTTGCGCAGGATCTTGAACTGCGAGCGCAACGTCACTTCATCGTTCTTCGGCTGGGTCACGGGCAAGTAGATAAGCAGCAGCACGGCCTTGGCCAGCGCCACCACGGCGAGGATGGCAAACGCGGTACGCCAGCCGAACATATCGGAAATCAACGTGCCCACCGGAATGCCAAACACCGTGGCGCAGACGATACCGAAGCCGATCTTCTCGATGGCGCGCCCGGCGTATTCAGGCCCCACGATATCCACCGCCGTCTCGCTGGCCAGGGCCCAGAACACCGGAAGCCCCAAGGCCGGAATCAACCGCGCCAGGGCCATCACCCAGATATTCGGCGCCAGCGCGGCGACGGTATTGGCCACGCCGAAGAGAATCAGGATGCTGATAAACAGGCGTTTGCGCGGGAAACGGGCGAAGTATGCCGTCAGAAACGGCCCGAATGCCGCAACGGTAAACGCGAACAAGGTCACCAGCAGCCCGGCCTGGGACACGCTGACATTCAAGTCCCGAGCAATGGACGGCAGCAGGCCAACAATCACGAACTCTGTGGTCAGCACGGTAAAACCAGCGGCCGACAACAGCAGAATGGGGAACAGCATCAAAAACTCCAGAAACGACAACATCAACGACAACCCGAGGGTTCGCTGACAGATAAGGATGAGAAAGGGATGTCGAATCTTAACAGAGTGTTTCAAACGAAGGGCATGAAAAAGCCCGGTGGCGCCTGCTGGCACACACCGGGCTTTGACGTATCAAGGCTTAGAACGCGCCCATGTAGTCGCGCTTGCCCACTTCCACACCGTTATGACGCAACAGCGCGTACGCGGTGGTGACGTGGAAGAAGAACTGCGGCAAGCCGTAGCTCAGCAGGTAGGACTGGCCGCTGAAGCGCTTCTCTTTAGGAGTGCCAGGGCGGGTGATGATCTCGATGCCTTCCTTGCCGTCGACTTGCTCCGGCTTGATGGTGTCGACGAAGGCCAGCACCTTGGCGATCAGGGCTTGCAGGTCGGCGAAGGTGACTTCGCTGTCTTCGTATTTAGGCACTTCGATCTCGGCCAGGCGTGCTGAAACACCCTTGGCGAAGTCGACAGCGATCTGCACCTGGCGCACCAATTGGAACATGTCCGGGAACAGACGTGCTTGCAGCAGCGCGTTGGGCTCGATGTTCTTGGCGGTGGCGTGGGCTTCGGCTTTGTTCAGCACATCGCTCAAGGCGGTGAGCATTTGCTTGAAGACTGGGATGGAAGCGGCGTACAGGGAAATAGTCATGGCAGTCTCATGGGTGATGGCACGGTTTGAACAGGCGACGATTATAGACCTGCCCGTCGCTTGTCTTTTATTTTTTCCGGCTTACGCTAGGCACTTCACTGCATAGGGAAAGCGCGATGACCGCCGAGCACGACACCGACACCCCTGAGCCGCGCCTGAACAGCACGGAAATCCGCATCCTGGGCTGCCTGATCGAAAAACAGGCGACCAACCCGGAAACCTACCCCCTGACCCTCAACGCCTTGGTGCTGGCCTGCAACCAGAAGACCAGCCGCGAGCCGGTGACCAACCTCAGCCAGGGCCAGGTCGGCCAGAGCCTGCGCGTGCTGGAAGGCCAGGGTTTTACCCGCCTGGTGATGGGCAGCCGCGCCGACCGTTGGGAACATCGCGTGGACAAGGCGCTGGAACTGGTGCCGGCCCAGGTGATCCTGATTGGCCTGCTTTTCCTGCGTGGGCCGCAGACGGTCAATGAACTGCTGACCCGCAGCGGGCGCATGCATGATTTTGAAGATGCAGAACAGGTGGTGCACCAGCTTGAACGCCTGATTGCACGTGGTTTGGCGGTGCTGGTACCGCGCCAGGCGGGTCAGCGGGAAGACCGGTATACCCACGCGCTGGGGGATCCAGCGGATATCGAGGCGATTATCGCGGCGCGGGGCAGCCCGGTTGAGCGTGGGACGACGGGTGTTTCTGCCGAGCGCATCGAGGAGTTAGAAGCGCGGATTGCAGCATTGGAAGAGCGCTTGGCCCAGTTGGAACAGGCATAACTCGGTTAAACCTGTGGGAGCTGGCTTGCCTGCGATAGCGGTGTAACAGGTTAAGTATCTGTGACCGAATCACCGCCATCGCGGGCAAGCCCGCTCCCACATTGGTTCTCCAGCGCTCACTAACCCCGGGCGAACGCCACTGCCGCCTGGAACTGTTCATCTGTTGGCCGCACCCCGGTATAAAGCACAAACTGCTCCAGCGCCTGGATCGCAATCACCTCCAGCCCGGTAATCACTCGCTTGCCCTGGGCCCGCCCACGCACGATCAATGGTGTTTCGGCGGGGATCGCCACCACATCGAACACGGTGTCTGCCGCATCCACGGCATCTGCCTCAAACGCCAGCGCATCTGCCTCGGCGCCACCGGTCATGCCGATGGGCGTCACGTTGATGAGCATCTGCGGGCGCAACTCACCCAGTTCTGCATGCCACTCATACCCCAGGTTCTGCGCCAACGCCCGGCCGGCCGCCTCGTTGCGCGCGACGATCACACCCTTGGCATAGCCGCCGTCACGCAAGGCACTGGTCACGGCCTTGGCCATGCCACCGCTGCCGCGCAGGGCGAAGGTGGAGTCCTTGGGCACTGCGTGCTTTTTCAGCAGTTGTTCGATGGCAATGTAGTCAGTGTTGTAGGCCTTCAGATGGCCGTTGGTATTGACGATGGTGTTCAGGGAGTCGATGGCTTGAACTGAATCGTCCAGTTCATCCACCAGGGCAATGGCGGCTTCCTTGAACGGCATGGAAACCCCGCAACCCCGCACGCCCAGTGCGCGGATACCACCTATCGCGCCGGGCAAATCCTGGCTACTGAACGCTTTATAGTAGAAGTTCAGACCCAGCTGTTCGTACAGATGGTTATGAAACCGCAAGCCAAAATTTCCAGGACGCGCCGACAATGACATGCACAGTTGGGTGTCTTTGTTGGGGTGCATCTGCATGGGTAACTCCTTGAAGTAAGCAAATCGGTACAGACCTTACACAACCTTTACCTATCGGCCGTGCTGTTTTTCAGAAATACGTTGTCTTAAAAGTATCCCCGCGACAATCCTTGAGTCTATTGATTGCAGACCACAAGCGCAGGGGCTAACCGAGGAATGACCATGATTCGTACAATCCCCAAGATCGCCTTGCTTGTTGGCGCACTCGCTATGGCAGGCCAAGCCTCCGCCCACGGTGGTGGTTGGGGTGGCCCGGCCGTATTGGGTGCTTTAGTCGGCGCAGCCGTAGTGGGCTCCGTGGTTGCCAGCCAACCCCGTGAGGTCTACGTGCAGCAACCGGTGTATGTCCAGCCGCAGCCGGTCTATGCCGCTCCGCCGCCGGTCTACTACGCACCGCCGCCGCCGGTGTATGTGCAACAACAGGTCTATTACCGTCCGGCGCCGGTGTACTACGGGCCGCCACGTGGCTACTACGGCCCTCCCCACGGCTACTACGGCCGCGGATGGTAAATTTGAATCGACACGTCTGAACCAGGCCTCGCCCATACGCGGGGCCTTTTTTTTGTGTGAAAAGTCCTGATTTATGCTGCCAAGGTCGCTATGAGGACAATGGCCCAAGCGAAATCGCACATCATCAACACCATTGTCTACTTGCTCGATCGGGGCCCGCGCTGTCATGTTTGTGTCACAACACGCTTCCACTATCGATCCTGTCCACCCAATAACAATTAAGGACGACTGACCATGCCCACACAAAACCCGCACCGCACCGCTGGCCTTTGTACGTCCAGCAAGGTCTACAGCGCGCTTACCGAGCTCAAGGCCCTGGAAGGCCATCGCAGTGCCAAGTTCCTCGCGCTGCTGGCGGAAAACCTGGTACGCAAGGGGCTGCTAAGCGAACAAGAAGTGGTGAACATGCTCGACCAAGTCGTGGACTGACGCCTGGCGTCGATGTCGACTATCGAGACAGGTGATTTTTCCTACAGCGCTTCACCCAATAAAGTGACCTCCATAGCGATTGGAGGTACTTATGCCCACTGTTCACATCATGTCCGTCATCGGCAGCGCCGTCCCCGCCCCTCTTCGGGAACTGGGCCTGCTCGCCTGCTGGTACCTGGTACGCGACGGCGAAGCCATCAGCGGCCCACTCACGTCGTTGTCGGCCGCCGAGAAACAGCTGCAACAGGCCGCAAACTTCAAGCTTCACGCCTGAAGCCTAAGGCAACGGCAACTTGACCCGCGGCTTACTTTCGACAAACAGCGCCCAGCTCGACATAAACAACGCCGCCACCAGCGGCCCAATCACAAAGCCGTTCAGGCCGAATACCGACAGGCCGCCCAGGGTCGAGATCAGAATCAGGTAATCCGGCATTTTGGTGTCTTTACCCACCAGGATGGGGCGCAGCACGTTGTCCACCAGGCCAATCACAAACACGCCAAACAATCCCAGCACCACGCCCTGCCAGATCGAGCCGCTCAACAGGAAGTAGACGGCCACCGGCCCCCATACAATCCCGGCACCCACTGCGGGCAGCAATGACAAGAACGCCATCAACACCGCCCAGAGCAACGCGCTGGGAATGTCCAGGAACCAGAAGATCACTCCACCCAGCGCACCTTGCGTCACGGCCACCAGCACGTTGCCCTTGACCGTGGCACGCACCACCCGATTGAACTTGAGTTGCAACCGGCGCTTCTGCGGCTCGGCCAACGGCACCGCCATGCGCACCTTGCGCACCAGCTCCGGGCCGTCGCGCAGCAGGAAAAACAGCAAATACAGCATGATGAAAAAGCTCACCAGGAAATCAAACGTACCCTGGCCAAAGCTGAACGCCTGGGACGCAAAAAACTGGCTGCCCTGCATCGCACTCTTGACGATCTTCTCCCGCAAGCCTTCCAGGTTGCCCATGCCAAAGCGGTCCAGCAGGTGCTGGAAGTACGGCGGCAACACGTTCTTGAACTGCTCGATATACCCCGCCACGTCCAACTTGCCGCTTTCGACGTTCTTGTAGAGCGTTGCCCCCTCCTGCACCAACAGGGCGCTGGTGATGATCACCGGCAAAATCGCTATCACCAGGCAGGCGGCCAAGGTGGTCAGCGACGTGAGGTTGCGGTTCCAGCCCGTCCGCAACTGCAGGCGTCGCTGCATTGGCGCAAAGATGATGCCCAGGATCACCGCCCAGAACACCGCGCCATAGAACGGCAGCAATATCCAGATAAAGGCGATGGTCACCAGCACCAGTAGCAGCAGTAGGGTCTTGAATTGCAGGTTGGTTTGATTCATGTCCGGTCCATGTCAGAAAAGCAGCAGACCAGCGTAGGCCTTGTTGCTTAGTCCGCGCAGAAACCTGGGAGTGCCCTTATTTATCCAACACGTTTGGGCCATATCATTCCTGCGCCTTGGCCTCGCTTAGCAACGCCTGAATCACCCGCTCTTGTTCGTCATAACGGCCTTCGCCAAAGTGCGTGTAACGCACCTGCCCCTTGGCATCGACCAGGTAGTGGGCGGGCCAGTACTGGTTATCGAAGTGACGCCAGATCGCATAGTTGTTGTCGATGGCCACGGGGTAAGTGATCCCCAGCTTGCGCACCTGCTCCCTGACGTTAGCGGTGATGTGCTCGTAGGCGTATTCCGGCGTGTGCACGCCGACTACCACCAGGCCATCCTTTTCGTACTTCTCCGCCCAGGCCTTTACGTACGGCAAGGTGCGCCGGCAGTTGACGCAGTCGTAGGTCCAGAAATCCACCAGTACTACTTTGCCTCTGAGTACCTCGCCGGTCAGTGGCGGAGAGTTGAGCCATTCAACCGCCCCCGCCAACGACGGCATGGGGCCCAGCGTATTGCCGGTTGTGGCATCAGCCTTGGTTTCAGGGCTGACCATCAGGCTGCAGGCCAATGCGACCATCAGCAGCAGGCCGGCGATCAGGAGTGCGATAGGACGCATGGTGTTTACCTTATCGATAGGGAGGCGCTTATTGGAAACACTGGAGGTATCGCACCTATGTCAAAAACCGCCCACCGATACACAGCAATACAAAAAGCCCAAAGAACGATCTGGATCAATAAACCGCCCGCGTGCCTCGTCTACCCTCGCGCCTTTTTTGCGGTCCGTGCCCATGCCTCCCATCCTTGCCCCCGAACTGCTCGCCCCCGCCGGCACCCTGAAAAACATGCGCTACGCCTTTGCCTATGGCGCCGATGCGGTCTACGCCGGCCAACCGCGCTATAGCCTGCGGGTGCGCAACAATGAGTTCGACCACGCCAACCTGGCCCTCGGCATCGACGAAGCCCATGCCCAGGGCAAGCGCTTCTACGTAGTGGTCAACATCGCGCCCCACAACGCCAAGTTGAAGACCTTCCTCAAGGACTTGGCCCCCGTGATCGCCATGGGCCCGGATGCACTGATCATGTCCGACCCTGGGTTGATCATGCTGGTACGCCGACACTTCCCGCAGATGCCGATTCACTTGTCGGTGCAGGCCAACACGGTGAACTGGGCCAGCGTGGAGTTTTGGCAGCAACAAGGCATCTGCCGGGTGATCCTGTCGCGGGAACTGTCGCTGGAAGAGATCGGCGAGATCCGCCAGCAAGTACCGGCCATGGAGCTGGAGGTGTTTGTGCACGGCGCCTTGTGCATGGCCTATTCCGGGCGCTGCCTGCTCTCGGGCTACATGAACAAGCGCGACGCCAACCAAGGCAGCTGCACCAATGCGTGCCGCTGGAAATATCAGGCCACGCCTGCAGTGGAAAACGCCACTGGCGATATCGTCCAGGAATACACGCCAACCCTGGGGATTGGCGCGCCGACCGACCAGGTGTTCCTGCTGCAGGAAGCCAACCGTCCCGATGAGCAAATGCCTGCCTTCGAAGACGAGCACGGCACCTACATCATGAACGCCAAGGACCTGCGCGCGGTGCAGCACGTGGAGCGCCTGAGCCAGATGGGCGTGCATTCGCTGAAGATCGAAGGTCGTACCAAATCCCACTTCTACTGCGCACGCACTACGCAGGTGTATCGCCAGGCGATTGATGATGCGGTGGCCGGTCGCGCGTTTGACCGCAACCTGATGACCCATCTCGAATCCCTGGCGCAACGCGGCTACACCGAAGGTTTCCTGCGCCGCCACGTGCACGACGAATACCAGAACTACCAGAACGGCAGCTCAGTGTCGGAGCGCCAGCAGTTTGTCGGTGAGTTGACCGGCGAGCGTCGCGGTGAACTGGCCGAGGTCAAGGTGAAGAACCGCTTTACGGTGGGCAATCATCTGGAATTGATGACCCCCGCCGGTAATTTCCACTTTGACCTGGCCAGTTTGTACAGCGCCAAGGGCGAAGCCATCGAGGTGGCGCCGGGGGATGGGCACACGGTGTATGTGCCGCTCCCGACCGAGATGGATTTAAACTTCGGTTTGTTGATGCGTGACGTCTGAAGCTGTCGAACCGGAGCAAGCGTCCTCGCCACGCAGGTTAGATCCTGAACTGGCCAACCAACTGCCCCAGCCGCTGGCCCAGCTCCGCCAGGCTGCGTGAGGTCTGGGCGCCCAGTTGGGTTTCGTCGGCCACACTGTCCACCGCCACGGCGATCTGATGCACGCTGCGGTTGATCTCTTCGGCCACGGCGGTCTGCTCTTCGGCAGCGCTGGCGATCTGCGCGTTCATCGAGTTGATGGTGCCGATCAACTGGGCCATGGTGTCCAGCGATGCCCCGGCTTCGTTGGCCTGGGCCGAGGTGCCGTCACCGGCATCGCTGGAGCGGCGCATGGCGTCCACGGCGGCCTCGGTGCCTTTTTGCAGGCGGTCGATCATGCCCTGGATTTCCTGGGTGCTGGTCTGGGTGCGGCTGGCCAGCGCACGGACTTCATCGGCCACCACCGCAAAACCACGCCCAGCCTCCCCTGCCCGCGCGGCCTCGATCGCCGCATTGAGGGCCAGCAAGTTGGTCTGCTCGGCGATGGAGCGGATCACGCCGAGCACGCTGACAATCGAGGACACGTCTTGCTGAAGGCTGTCGAGGGACACGCCGCTGCTGCGGATATCGTTCACCAATGCGTGGATCTGCACGATGCTGCCGTCCACCACGCGCTTGGCGGCCTGGCCTTCGGCGTCGGTCTGTTGCGCCGCGACGGCGGCGCCTTGGGCACTGCGCGCCACTTCGTGGGCGGCGGACGACATCTGGTTGATCGCGGTGGCGACCTGGTCGGTCTCGTGGCGCTGGCGTTCCATGGCCTGCTCGGAGCGCTGGGCCTGCTCCGACACTTGGCTCACCAGGCCGGTGAGTTGCGAGGTCATTTCGGTGATCTGGCGCACCAGGCCGTGAATCTTGTCGACAAAACGGTTGAATGCGCCGGCAAGATCGCCCAGTTCATCCTGGCTGGTGATCGCCAGACGGCGGGTCAGGTCGCCTTCACCGGCGGCGATGTCGTCGAGGTTGGCTTTCATCAGGTTCAGCGGACGCAAGATGGTATTCGCCACCAGCAGGCCCACCGCGGCGATCACCAGCAACACCACCACGGCCACCCCGAGGATGCTCAGCAAGACGCCTTCCATGCGTGTTTTGACTTTGGCTTCAACCACCGCTACCTGGGCTTCGATGCCGTCCAGGTTCACCGACGTACCAATGACCATGTCCCATTTGGGCAGGTATTCGGTGTAGCCGAGCTTGGGCACCAGTTCGGTCTGCCCCGGCTGGGTGGAGCTGTATTGCAGGTAGTGGGTGCCGTCCTTGCCGACCTTGACCAAGTCGCGGTTGACGTACACACCGTTGGGGTCGCGGTTGTCCTTGAAGCTCTTGCCTACGCCGTCTGGGCTGTTGCCCTTGAACAGGCGGATGGTCTCGGAGTCGTAGCCAAAGAAGTAGCCGTCCTTGCCATAGCTGGTGTTGGACAGCAGCTTGACCACCTGGGCCCGCGCGGCGGTATCTCCGGGGGCTGCCGCGTCGTAGAGCGGCTTGATGGTGCTCATGGCCACTTCCACATAACTTTGCAAGGTGGCCTTGGCGTCGTTGAGCAGGCGCTGGCGGGTTTCCTCCACCTCGTTGCGCGCCTGGCCCTGGAGAATCCACACGGTGGTCAGGCTGATCACCACGGCAAACAGCAACACCGGCACAATGGCCAGGGACAGGACTTTGGCCTTCAGGCTCAGACGCATGGCTTTTCTCTCTTATTAGTGGCGACTTAAGAGGTTAACGGCCGCGCAGAGAGTTTCTGTAGTGAGCGGGCTTGCCCCGCGCGGCGATGTACCAGGCGCCCTAAGGTCTCCTGACAAAATGCCGCGCGGGGCAAGCCCGCTCACTACAAACAACGGTCAGAGGGTCATGGCCGCCAGCCAGCCGAAGGCCAGGAGCGGGATGTTGTAGTGCAGGAAGGTCGGCACCACGGTGTCCCAGATATGATGGTGCTGGCCGTCGATGTTCAGGCCGGAGGTGGGGCCAAGGGTGGAGTCCGACGCAGGCGAACCCGCATCACCCAACGCGCCCGCGGTGCCGACGATGCACACAATGGCCACCGGGCTGAACCCAAGCTGCACACACAGCGGCACGAAAATCGCGGCAAGAATTGGCACGGTGGAAAACGACGAACCAATGCCCATGGTCACCAACAAGCCCACCAGCAGCATCAGCAATGCGCCGACGCCGCGGCTATGGCCGATGAATGCCGCCGAGGCTTCCACCAGCGAACGCACGTCGCCGGTGGCCTTGAGCACTTCGGCAAAGCCCGACGAGGCGATCATGATGAAGCCGATCATGGCCATCATCTTCATGCCTTCGGTGAACAGGTCGTCGGTGTCGCTCCAACGCACGATGCCCGACACCGAGAAGATCAGGAACCCGGCCAAGGCACCGATGATCATCGAGTCCAACCACAGCTGGATGATGAACGCCGAGGCAATAGCCAGGCCGGCCACCAGCAGGGTCAGCGGGTTGTACTGCACCGCCACTTGCTCGACCCGCTCGATTTTCTCCAAGTCATACACGCGCTTCTTGCGGTAGCTGACGAACACCGCCACCAGCAGGCCCACGACCATGCCGAGGGCCGGCAAGCTCATGGCGTGAGTGACGTTGACCTGGCTGATATCCACGCCGCTCTTGGCCACGTTGGCCAGCAGGATCTGGTTGAGGAAGATATTGCCGAAGCCCACCGGCAAGAACATATACGGCGTGATCAGGCCAAAAGTCATTACACAGGCGATGAGGCGGCGGTCCAGTTGCAGCTTGGTCAACACGTACAGCAGGGGCGGCACCAGCAGCGGAATAAATGCGATATGAATCGGCAGGATGTTCTGCGAGGCAATCGCCACCACCCACAGCAGGCCGATCAGCAGCCATTTGACGTGGCTGCCACCGGTCGCTTCCTGGCGGTCCACCAGCATCAGCGCTTTGTCGGCCAAGGCATGGGCCAGGCCTGACTTGGCAATTGCCACCGCGAAAGCTCCCAACAAGGCGTAGGACAAGGCCACGGTTGCACCGCCGCCCAACCCGCCATTAAAGGCTTTGAGCGTGGCGTCGATGCCCAGGCCACCGGTGAGGCCACCCACCAGGGCGCCGACAATGATGGCAATGACCACATGCACGCGGGACAAGCTGAGCACCAGCATGGTGCCGACCGCGGCAATGACTGCGTTAATCATGGTTACCTCAAGCAGAAACATAAAAAACAGGCATGCCCGCGCCCAGGCGGCCACAGATGGCTGCCAGCGTGCAGGCTTGAAGGAGGTCTTATTAGAGGGCGCGCACTTTGCAGCAGGCGGGGCCGCATGTCAAAAAACGGCGCCGCTTTTAGCTTTCAATTGAACGTTTAAATAATAAAGATCCAAAAAAATCGGCCGATAACCTGATTCTCTGTGTTTTCAGGTTAAGGATGCTCCTCGATGTCCCTCAGACAGCTGTCCATTCAATGGAAAATCACCCTGCTCGCCGGCCTTTGCCTGCTGGGAATCGTGACCCTGCTGGTGGGTCTGTCGCTCTATCGCATGGAGCAGAGTTCGGAACAGGTCAAGGCGTCCAGCATGCAGATGCTCGACGAAGCCGCCCAATCGCGCATCGAGGCCCAGGGTGAAGTGCAGGCACTGGGCATTCGTCGCCAGTTCATGGACGCCTATCAGTACGGTCACGGTTTTTCCCGGCAAGTGCTGTTTTTGCGCGAGCAGGCCGAAAAACGCTTCCTCGACGCCTTCGACACCCGCGAAGACCTGACCCGTCAGGTCAAGGCTGCGCTGCAGGCCAACCCTGATTTGCTGGGTTTGTCGCTGGTATTCGAAGCGAATGCCCTGGACGGCAAGGATGAACTGTTCGCCAACCAGGCGGAGCTGGGCAGCAACGACAAGGGCCGCTTCGCGCTCTACTGGTCACAGCCGACCCCGGGCAAACTGGAGTCGATGGCACTGCCGGAAAGCGACATGTCCGACACCAGCGTGGGCCCCAGCGGTGAAAAGGCCAATGCCTGGTTCACTTGCCCGCGTACCACCCTCAAGCCGTGTGTGATCGAACCGTACTTCTACGTGATCAACGGGCAAAACGTGCTGATGACCAGCATCGTGTTCCCGCTGACGGTCAAAGGCAAAGTGATTGCCTCGCTGTCCGTGGACATCAACCTCAACAGCCTGCAGGCGGTCAGCCAACAGGCCAGCCACAAGCTGTATGACGGCCAGACCCAGGTCAGCATCCTCAGCCCTACCGGTTTGCTTGCCGGCTACAGCCCGGACGCAAGCAAGCTCAGCCAACGCCTGGACCAGGTCGACAGCGCCAACGGCGCGCAACTGATCAGCGCCCTGGCCAGCAGCACGCAGATCCGCAGCCTGCGCACCGACCATCAACTCAAGGTACTGGCGCCGTTCGCGCCAATCCCGGATGGCAAGCCATGGGGCGTGTTGCTGGATGTACCGGAGAAAGTGCTGGTGGCACCTGCCGAGGCGCTCAAAACCCAACTGGACGCCGACAATGCCAAGGGCACTCTGCTGGAACTGGGCCTGGGTCTGTTCGCGGCCGTGCTCGGCTTGATTCTGGTGTGGTTGATGGCCCGCAGTGTGACCCGGCCGATCCTCGGCGTGGCGCACATGCTGGAAGACATCGCCAGCGGCGAAGGCGACCTGACCCGCCGCCTGGCCTACGACAAAAAAGATGAACTGGGCCAATTGGCCGGCTGGTTCAACCGCTTCCTCGACAAGTTGCAACCGATTATTGCCGAGGTGAAACGTTCGGTGCAGGACGCCCGTGGTACCGCTGACCAATCCGCCGCGATTGCGACCGAAACCAGTGCCGGCATGGAGCAGCAGTACCGCCAGGTCGACCAGGTGGCCACCGCGTCCCACGAAATGAGCGCCACCGCCCAGGACGTTGCACGCAGCGCCGCCCAGGCTGCACAAGCTGCCCGCGATGCCGACCAGGCCACCCGCGACGGGCTGACTGTGATCGACCGTACCACCACCAATATCGGGCACTTGGCAGCCGATATGAGCACCGCCATGACCCAGGTCGAAGGGCTCGCTGCCAACAGCGAGAAGATCGGCTCGGTACTGGAAGTGATTCGCGGCATCGCCGAGCAAACCAACCTGCTGGCGCTGAACGCCGCCATCGAAGCCGCCCGCGCCGGTGAGGCCGGTCGTGGGTTTGCCGTCGTTGCCGACGAAGTTCGCAATCTGGCACGACGCACCCAGGAATCGGTGGAAGAAACCCGCCTGGTGATCGAGCAATTGCAAAGCGGCACCGAAGAAGTGGTGGGCTCCATGGGTAACAGCTATCGCCAGGCCCAAGGCAGCGTCGAGCAGGTCGGCGAGGCGGTGACCGCCCTGCGCCAGATCGGGGATGCGGTCACGGTGATCAGCGACATGAACCTGCAAATCGCCAGCGCCGCCGAAGAGCAAAGCGCAGTGGCCGAGGAGATCAACAACAATGTGGCGACCATTCGTGATGTGACCGAGTCGTTGTCGGAGCAGGCGAATGAATCGGCGCGGGTGAGTCAGGCGTTGAATAGCCTGGCGAATCAGCAGCAGGGGTTGATGGATCAGTTCCGGGTGTGAGTGAGCGGCACTTTTTCTAATAGCTGAGCGCTGCAAAGTGGGAGCAGGCTTGCTCCCACTTTTTTGATCGCGGTCAGCGCTTGGGCAATTCGATCAGCACTTTCAGACCACCTTGCTCACTCTCCTGCAACTGCAGCACCCCGCCCCATACCTCGACGATATCACGCACGATCCCCAGCCCCAGGCCATGGCCATCGATCTGTTCGTCCAGGCGCGCACCACGGCTGAGCACCTGGTCACGCTGGGTGACAGGAATGCCAGGGCCGTCGTCCTCAACGGCCAAGAGGTAATGTTGCGCCGTTTCACTGATGCTCAGGCGCACCTCGGCATCCGCCCATTTACAGGCGTTATCCAGCAGGTTTCCCAACAGCTCCAGCAGGTCCTCACGGTCCCAAGGCAATTGCAGCCCAGGGGACACGTGATAGCTCAGGTCCAGGTGTTCACCGTGGATCATGTTCAGCGTCGCCATCAGCCCGGGCAGTTCTTTTTCACAGTCGAACAACGCGCCCGGCAGGGTTTCGCCAGCCAGCCGCGCGCGGTTGAGTTCACGGTTGAGGCGTTGCTGCACCTGCTCCAACTGGTCACGCAGCAGTTTGCTCAGTTCGGGGTGATCCTTGAGGGCCTCGCTGGAGGCCGCGCTGAGCAGCACGGCCAACGGGGTTTTCAGGGCGTGGCCAAGGTTGCCTAGGGCGTTGCGCGAGCGTTTGAGACTGTCTTCGGTATGCGCCAGCAGGTGGTTGATCTGCGCCACCAGCGGCTCCAGCTCCAGCGGCACCTGGGTGTCGAGTTGGGAACGCTGGCCCTGTTGCAGCTGGGCGATCTGTTCACGCGCGGTTTCCAGCGGGCGCAAGGCGCGACGCACCGTGACCCGTTGCAGGACCAGCACCAAGAGCAGCGCCGCCAGGCCCAGCACCAGGCCGATCTGACGCATCAAACGGAAGCTTTCACGCACCGGCGTGTAGTCCTGGGCCACGCTGATGGAAATAGATTGGCCGAAGCGCTTGTAGTCCTCACGCAGCACCAACAGTTGCTGGCCTTCAGGCCCCAGTTGCAGGTTGCTCTTGAGCCCGGCCTCGGGCAGGTGCGGCAGATCCTGGTCCCACAGCGAGCGGGAGCGCCAGTGGTTATCGGCGAAATCAATGCGGAAATAGTGCCCGGAAAACGGTCGCTGATATGCCGGCGACAACCGCTTCTCATGCAGTTGCAAACCGTCGGGGCCACGTACCAGTGCCACCAGCAGGCTCTCGCTGTCATTGCGCAGTCCTGCCTCCAGGTAGCGTTGCAAACCGGCCTCGAACAACCACAAGCTGGTTTGCGCCAATGCCACGCCGACAATCACCATCACGCTGATCAGGCCCAGGCTCAGGCGCCGTTGAATCGACTTCATGCCGGGTTGACGCCAAACCGGTAACCCTGGCCACGTCGGGTTTCAATCACGCTGCGGCCCAGTTTGCGCCGCAGGTGGTTGACGTGGACTTCCAGCACATTGGAGTCGCGCTCGGTTTCGCCGTCATACAAATGCTCGGCCAAGTGGCTTTTCGACAGGATCTGCTCGGGGTGCAACATGAAGTAGCGCAACAGGCGAAATTCGGCGGCGGTCAGCGAGATCTCCGCGCCATCGCGCAGCACGCACTGACGCCCTTCGTCCAGGTGCAGGCCGGCAGTCTGCAAGGTCGGTTGGTTGGCCCGCCCATGGGAACGGCGCAACAGCGCCTGAATGCGCAAGTACAGCTCTTCGGGGTGAAAGGGTTTGCTCAGGTAATCGTCGGCACCGGCCTTGAGCCCTTCGATGCGCTCGGACCAGGAATCACGAGCGGTAAGGATCAGCACCGGCGTGGCCAGCGCGGCGGCGCGCCACTGGGCCAGCACTTCAAGCCCTGGCAAGCCCGGCAGGCCAAGGTCGAGGATGATCAAGTCATAGGGCTCGCTGCGCCCCTGGTACGCGGCGTCACGTCCGTCGGCCAGCCAGTCCACGGCGTAGCCCTGGCGCTGCAGGCCAGCCAACAGTTCATCGGCCAGCGGTACGTTGTCTTCCACGAGAAGCAGGCGCATCAGTCTTCCTCGTCTTTGATCAGCACACCCGTGGATGCGTCCAACTTGATCTCGCGTACCACGCCCTCGGCAGTGACCAGTTCCACTTCATAAGCGTACTTGCCGTGCTTTTTCTCCAGCTCAGCCTCCAGCAGGCGGGAGCCAGGATGGCGCTCCATGGCTTGTTGCAACAGCGCTTCCAATGGCAGGATCACACCCTGCTGGCGCAGTGCCAAGGCTTCATCCTGATCAAGATCGCGTGCCGCCAGACTTGAGCAAAAAACCAGGAGAACCAGCGCCACTCGACTGCTGGCGGATAAATTTACCTTCATTACGTTTCCTGATGATTCTTGAGAACCTGCCCGGTGAGCGCGTCCAATTCAACGTCCCACTCGATGCCGTTGGCATCCTGCAATTCGACTTGGTAGAGATACTTGCCGTATTCCTCGTCCAGGTCGGTGTCCAGCAAGGTCGAGCCGGGGTGCAGGGCCAAGGCTGTGGATTCCAGCTGATCAAAGGCGACAATTGTAACAGTGCCGGGTAATTTCAGCGGTTTGTCGGGGTCCACTGCGCAGGCATAGGGCGCTGCGGAGGCAATCATACCGGCGGTGACCAGCGCTGTAAGGCGCTTCATGAGGAGTCTCCGTGTCAGGATATTTTTCCTACAGCGGCAACCGTACCTGTCACAACTTAATTGAAACTGAATTGCCACCATGGCAATTACCTACAGCGCGCTTCCCCCCTCAAAGGGCGAGATTTCCTATACTGCCCTGCTCGCTTCAACAGAGACCGGTATGACAGCCATCCACATCAAATTTCCTGCCCTGACCCTCAAGGCCGGCAAACGCGCCTTCACGCGTATTCGTGAACAGGGCCTGCAGCCCGCCGACGTCGGCATTCTCCCTGGTGCGGCGGGTGGCCCCAAGGCATTGGGTATCCAGGGCCTGGACCTGGCGCTGTTCGGCGATTGGCTGCCCCGCGCACCTCGGGAGCGCGCGCTGATCGGCGCCTCCATCGGCTCCTGGCGGTTTGCCAGCGCCTGCCTGCCCGACCCCGTGCAGGGTTTGCTCGATCTCGGCCGCCTGTATAACGAGCAGCGTTTTGCCAAGGGCGTGACCATGGCCGAGGTCAGCCAGAGCTGCCAGCGCATGCTCGACGACCTACTGGCCGGCCGCGATGCGCGGGTGCTGGACAACCCCGACTACCGCCTGAACATCATGGTGGTCAAGAGCCACGGCCTGCTCGCCGATGACCATCGGGGGCGCCTCGGGCTGGGCCTGTCATCGGTGATCGCCGATAACCTGCGCGGCCGTGCGCGGCTGTCGCGGCACTTCGAGCGGCTGATCATCCACGACCCGCGCCAGGCGCCGCCGGTGCATGCGCTGAAGGATTTCCCCTCGCGGTTCCTCGACCTGGACCTGGGCAACCTGCGCCAGGCGCTGTTGGCGTCGGGCTCGATCCCGATGGTGATGCAAGGCGTGCGCGACTTGCCCGGCGCCGGCGCCGGCACCTACCGCGACGGCGGCCTGTTGGATTACCACCTCGACCTGCCCTATCACGGCGACGATATCGTGCTGTACCCGCACTTCACCGACCGGGTCATCCCCGGCTGGTTCGACAAGGGCCTGCCGTGGCGTCGCAGTAACCAGCAAGGCTTGCAGGACGTATTGCTGCTGGCACCGTCCAAGGACTACCTGGCCCGCCTGCCCCACGGCAAACTGCCAGATCGCAGTGACTTCAAGCGCTTCATGGGTGACGACTCCAGCCGCAACAAGTACTGGCAAACCGCGATGAGCGAGAGCCAACGGCTGGGAGACGAGTTTCTGACGCTTGCCGACAAAGGTGGCCTGGGCGAGCGCTTGCAGGCGCTTTGATCCAGCGGTATGCGCGACGGCGGGCCAAGCTGTTAAACTCGCCGCCTGCCAGATACCTGACCGAGCTGAAAATACTGTGGAAATCTTCAAAGAGTTTACCTTCGAGTCTGCCCACCGCCTGCCCCACGTACCGGAAGGCCACAAATGCGGGCGCCTGCATGGGCATTCGTTCAAGGTGGCCATCCACCTGAGCGGCGACCTGGATCCCCATACCGGCTGGATTCGCGACTTCTCGGAGATCAAGGCGATTTTCAAGCCACTCTATGAGCGCCTCGACCACAACTACCTCAACGACATTCCAGGCCTGGAAAACCCGACCAGCGAAGTGCTGGCCAAGTGGATCTGGAATGAGCTGAAACCGTTGTTGCCAGAACTCAGCGCGATTCGCATCCATGAGACCTGCACCAGCGGTTGTATCTATCGCGGTGAGTGACAGTGTGAGAGAGGGCAAGCCCTGATGGAAAACACCTGGCTCGCCCAAGCCAAACGCCTGCAGGCGTTGGCGTCTACGGGGCTGCACTTTTGCACCGATGACTTCGAGCGCGAGCGTCTTGAAGAGATCGCCGAGATCGCCCACAGCATGTTGGCGCAACTGGGCAACGTGCCATTGGAACGCATCACCGGGCTGGTCACAGACTTTGCCCAACGCTACTCGACGCCGATGATCGACGTGCGCGGCGCGGTGATCGACGGTGACCGAATCCTGCTGGTGCGCGAGTTGACCGATGGCTGCTGGGCGTTGCCGGGGGGCTATGCCGATATCGGTTTGTCGGCGGCCGAGAACATCATCAAGGAAATCCACGAGGAAGCCGGGCTCACGGTAACCGCGCGGGCGCTGTACAGCGTGACGCACAAGGCCAAGGGCTTATACCGGCCGGATGTGCGGGACTTCTACAAACTGTACTTCTTGTGTGACCGGGTGGACCAGCTTGCGCCAATGGCTGGGTTCGAAACCACCGACGTCGGCTTTTTCCGCCTGGATGAGCTGCCGCCACTGTCCCGTGGGCGCACCATCGAAAGTGATCTTGAAGCCGCATTCGCGTTCCATCGCGGCGAGACCACGCACACGCTGTTCGACTGATCCAATTTGTATCACCGCTGCACCGCTTTCGTGCCCGATTGGGCACCACGAACACCCCTTCCTGCATTTCTCCCCGGTTTGGCTATAAATACTGTGCACAGTGCACAGCGCCCACCGTGCGCCCGTCACTGCCACCGATTTGGCACGCGCGGTGCAATAGGCCTGCGTCACTCATTCAGGGAGCAAGGCACATGACGCAGCAAGAACCGGGTAATGACTATCCCCTCAGCGAAGTCCCCATGCATGCGCGCAAGGGCCTGGCGTCCACCGCCATGGTGCTGCTGGGCTTCACGTTTTTTACCGCGACCATGTTTGCCGGCGGCAAGCTGGGGGTGGCGTTCAGTTTTACCGACATGCTCGGCGTAGTGGCCTTGGGTAACCTGTTGCTGGGTATTTACGCCGCAGGCCTGGGTTACATCGCCTTCAAAAGCGGCCTGAACTCGGTGCTTATGGGGCGTTTCTGCTTTGGCGAAGTGGGCAGCAAGCTCAGCGACCTGATCCTCGGTTTCACCCAGATCGGCTGGTACGCCTGGGGTACCGCCACTGCTGCGGTGGTGCTCGGCAAATATTTCGAGCTGGGCCAAGGCAGTGTGCTGGCGCTGATGGTGCTGTTCGGCCTGGTGTTTTGCGCGACCGCCTACATCGGCTATCGCGGCTTGGAGATTCTGTCCTACATCGCCGTGCCAGCCATGGGCATCCTGTTGTTTCTGTCGATGTGGGTGGCCACGGTCAAGGTCGGCGGGTTGGAGGGGTTGCTGGCGGTGGTTCCGACCGGCGAGCTGGATTTGTCCACCGCGATTACTTTGGTATTCGGCACCTTCGTCAGCGGCGCAACCCAAGCGACCAACTGGACACGGTTTTCCCGCTCGGCCAAAGTTGCGGTGCTAGCCAGCCTGATCGGATTTTTTGTCGGCAACGGCCTGATGGTGCTGATCGGTGCGTACGGCGCCATCGTCTATCAACAGCCGGATGTGGTGGAAGTGTTGCTGCTGCAAGGCTTCGCCATGGCGGCGATGGCCATGCTGCTGCTGAACATCTGGAGCACCCAGGACAACACCATCTACAACTTCGCCGTGGCTGGCTGCAACTTGCTGCGCACCAAGCGCCGCAAGACCGTGACCCTGGTCGGCGCAGTGATCGGCACCCTGCTGGCGTTGCTCGGCATGTACGACATGCTGGTGCCCTACCTGATTTTGCTGGGCACTGTGATCCCACCGATTGGCGGGGTGATCATGGCGGACTTCTTCTACCGCTATCGCGGCCAATACCCTCGTCTGGCGGACGCGCGCTTGCCGGCGTTCAACTGGCCGGGGCTGGTGGCGTATGCCGTGGGCACTGTGCTGGCGTTCCACTCGCCATGGGTTGCGCCGTTGGTGGGGATTGCTGCTGCATCGCTGACCTACATCGCGCTCACCGCCGTACTGCGCGTGCCTCTGGCTGACGCACGGGCATGAGCCTGACACTCGGCGATGTGCTGGCTCTGCCGGGCCTGGAATCCATGCGCCTGCGCGCCGGTGAAGGCGGTCTGGACAACACCGTGCGCTGGCCATACGTGGCGGAGAACAGCGGGATCGCCGAGTGGGTGTTGGGGGGTGAGCTGGTGTTCGTCACCGGCATCAATCACCCACGGGATGAGGCCAACCTGCTGCAAATGCTGGATGAAGCCTGCCAGCGACACGTGGCCGGGTTGGTTATCCTCACGGGACCTGCGTATATCCAGGCAATCCCCCAGCGCTTGCTCGACGCTGCCGAAGCGGCCGGCATGCCGCTGATCGAACAGCCCTACTCGTTGAAAATGGTGCTGGTGACCCAGGCCATCGGCTCGGCGCTGATCCAGTCCGAGCAGTTGGGGCGCTCGCGGCACGACGTACTGGAACGCTTGCTGACCGGCGACTATCAGTCCCTGGAATTACTGCTGCACCGCGCCGCCCAATTGGGCATGTCGCTGGCGGGGCATTGGCAGGTGGTGCAACTGCAACTGGAAGGCAGTGAATTGCTATTTGCCAAAGGCGATGCTGCCGTGGTGGAGGCACAACTGGCCCGGCAACACGACGGCATCAATCGGCGTTTGCGCCAGCTCTGCGCTGGGCTGCCGGTACTGGGACGGGCCGGACAATGGACGGTGCTGCTGCCTGCCCCGGATGCCGTCGCGGCTTTGAAAAACCGCCAGTTACTCGCCAATTGGCTCAACCCGCTGAACCTGCGCCTGGCGCCCCTCAAGTTGTTTATCGGCCTGAGCGCCGCCGCCCATCCACCCGCACGCCTGGCCCAGGCGCAAGATGAAGCACGCCAGGCGCTGGCCGCCGCGCGACGATTCAGCGAACGCGCCGGACTGTGTGTGTATGACGAACTGGGCGTGCTCAAGTTGCTCAGCGGCGTGCGTGACCGCGCCCTGCTCGACCAATTTCTCAATGAGCGCCTGGGCCCGTTGCTGCGCCACGATTTGCACCATGGCCCAAGCCTGATGCCCACCCTGGAAGCCTGGTTTCACGAGAATGGTAACCTTGTGGCCGCCGCCCAGCGGCTGGCCGTGCACCGTAACACCCTGACGCACCGCGTCCAGCGTATCGAAGCCCTGTGCGGACTGACGTTGGACAATTCTTATGACCGCCTGGACATCGGTATCGCGCTGATGATCTGGCGGCTGTCTGCCTGATTGTTTTTAGCCAAGAGGAACTTGCCCATGCACATCATCAACGCCCGCCTGCGCAACCGTGAAGGCCTGCATGATCTGCACCTGGAACACGGCCGGATTGCCAACATTACGCCACAAACAGCGGCGCCTGTAGCGGGCGCCGGCGACCTGGATGCTGCCGGCAACCTGGTGATCCCGCCCTTCGTCGAGCCCCATATCCACCTCGACGCCACCCTCACTGCCGGCGAGCCGCGCTGGAACATGAGCGGCACCTTGTTCGAAGGCATCGAGTGCTGGGGCGAGCGCAAAGCCACCATCACCCAGGCCGACACCAAGACCCGCGCCAAGAAAACCATCCAGGCCCTCGCCGCCCACGGCATCCAGCATGTGCGCACTCACGTTGACGTCACCGACCCTGACCTCACCGCGCTCAAGGCCATGTTGGAAGTGCGTGAAGAAAGCGCGCACCTGATCGACCTGCAAATCGTCGCCTTCCCTCAGGAAGGCATCGAGTCTTACCGCAATGGCCGCGAACTGATGGAGGAAGCCATCCGCCTCGGTGCCGACGTGATCGGCGGCATCCCCCATTTTGAATACACCCGCGATCAGGGCGTGAGTTCGGTGAAGTTCCTGATGGACCTGGCTGAACGCACCGGTTGCCTGGTGGACGTACACTGCGACGAGACCGACGACCCGCACTCGCGCTTCCTCGAAGTACTCGCCGAAGAAGCGCGCAGCCGCGACATGGGCCCCCGCGTCACGGCCAGCCACACCACCGCCATGGGCTCCTACGACAACGCCTACTGCGCCAAGTTGTTCCGTTTGCTGGGGCACTCCGGCATCAGTTTCGTCTCGTGCCCCACCGAGAGCATTCACCTGCAGGGCCGCTTCGACAGTTTCCCAAAACGCCGCGGTGTCACCCGCGTCAACGAACTGCTGGAGGCCGGCATGAACGTGTGTTTCGGCCAGGACTCCATCGTCGATCCCTGGTACCCCCTGGGCAATGGCAACATCCTGCGAGTGCTGGAAGCCGGCCTGCACATCTGCCACATGCTCGGCTACCGCAACCTGCAAAGCGCGCTCGACCTGGTCACCGACAACAGTGCCAAGGCCATGGCCCTGGGTGATCGCTACGGCCTGGAGCTTGGCCGCCCAGCCAACCTGCTGATCCTCTCGGCAGACAGCGACTACGAGGTCATCCGCAGCCAAGGCCTGCCGCTGTACTCGATCCGCAACGGCAAGGTGCTGATGAAACGCCAGCCGGCGCAGGTAGAGTTTGTCTAGACGATCGAATCGATATCCAACGAGTGCACCCTCCCCCGTTCGCTGTTGGTAGACGGGGGGATGCTGGCGACCTGGGACCGCTCGCGGTTTTCGCGGTGGCTGAACCAACGTTTGAGGCTGGGTTGCAACTGCGCGGAATGGGCGTAACTGCCATACACATCACGAGCTTCAAGGCGCCGCCAGCGCAGGGTTTCGAGACGCTCGCGACTGGTGTGCAAGCGGTCGATTTCGGCGTTCAACGGTTCGTGGTGCTCATAGCCACGCCCATTGCTCGGGGCGCGACGAGCGAGCTCCAGGCGTTTTTCCCGCAATTGCTGGCGCATGCTCGCCAGCGCATGATCAAGCAACTCGAACTCCCTCGGCGTCACCAGCGGGCCGCTGTTGTCCAGGGTTTGCTGCCAACGACGCAGGGTGGCCCAAGCCGCCGGGATGTAGCTCGCGGTCATGAAGTGCTCCTTGTATTCGACCAACTGTTTGATCAGCCCTTCGCGGTCCGGCATGTCGCCATGGAGTTGCAACGCCCGATTGCAGCCTGCTTCTTCGATGGACTCACAGCCCGGCTTCCACAACACCGAAGACTGCGTGCCATCCGCAAGCATGAGCGGCATGAAGTGTTGTTGTTCACCGTGGTGTTCGTAGGGGTTGCCACCCACGCGCACCAGCCCGGCAGCGAACAGCAGGCTGCCTAGCGCAGGCGTGCTGAACAGCGTGACCGCGCCGGGAACCCAGAGCTTGGCGGTGGTGTTCATCCATGGCGCTGGCACGCTGGGGACGGGGTCGTTGTGGTTGACGATACGGTGATGGACGAGGGATGAAGCGCCGGCGGTGAATTCGGAATCGGCGGCGCGAGGAGCGCCGTAGGTGTAGAGGAGGACGTTGTAGGTGCCATTCGACGTTCGCCGCAGGCCTTCGGCAAGCAGCAAAGCGATTGCTCCGCCCAGGCTATGGCCGCAGATAATTATCCGCTGGCCTGCGAAAAACTGGTCGAGGTATTGCTGGACGAAACCTCGCATGGCGCTGAAGGCCTGATAAAAACCTTCATGCGCCTTGCCGATACCTTCGGCGAAAGCCACCTGGTGGGCGTTAGCATCCCGCAACCCATCGGCGGAGCTTGCAGTACCCCGCACAGCGATCAAGATCACCTCATCGTGATGACTGATAAACGCCTGAGTGTCGGTACCAAATTCAACATCGTCGAAAAAGTGCAAACGTGCTGGGTGCTCCTGGTTCTTCTCCAACTCTGGCCTGTTCTGCGAATACAACCCAGGGTCGAAAGGCAGAATTTCGAAACGTCGCGAGTAGGGGACTTCTTCGTAGATAGGATAGAAACGCTGTTGTTGCTCCGCATCAAATCGCCAGGCTTCGTGATACCCCGATAGCTTTTCAGCAAAGAGATGACCCACGCTGGGGTCGAAGGGAAAGTGAACTTTATCTGTGGGTCTTTCAGGTGGCACTTGCCCGAAGTCGCAGTAACTCAAGGTAGCCATCAGTGCCAATTGGTAGAGATTCAACGCACAGAAACTATCGTCGGTGGAAAATATCGGGCGAAAGGCTCGCAACGGCCGAACCTCAAGAACCGTGTGCTGGTTGGGGAACAGCACGACTCCCGACAATGTCCGTTGCGATGGGCTGAATCCTAGTTCGGCCATCATTTTTAGGGCATGTCGTTGGGGACGAGAGCCCGTGGGTTCCACTGGGGGTAAATGAGCGATATGCCGTACAAGATCACTTACTTCAACCTGGTAAAACCTGTCCGCTTTGTTTTTCTTGGGATTACTTTCCGTTCGCTGACCATTTGCATTCAAAAAATGCGTTTTCTCCGCCCGAAATTGAAGCTCGGAAATTGGCAGCTGATACGTCTCACGCCCTCTCAGTTGCCTATATGGCTCCTCTTCCCCGACGTATTGTTCATCCAATGTGAGGACTACAGGGCCGCAGTACAGGTTTTGTAGTTTGGTGCCTCCATCGCCATTTAGCCTACCTTCATACTGAACACCAGCACTGTCATACACCGTAAACGGAAGACCGCCGTAAGGTTTTCCGTCGCCGACTTCATCCACTAGATTGAAGCTCACCCAGGCTCCTCGTAATGAACACGCGGGCTTTTTGTCATCGAAAAAAGGTTGCTTCCATGCTTCCTGATCCATGATTCACTCCTTGTTGCTACATGTTGGATAGACGTCGCATATCCGTCCGTCCGGCATTTTTATGGGTTTGAAGTCCGTCGTATTGCCACCGCAATAACCAAACGTATCTTCAAAACTTTTACCCTTACAACGCTTCCACCCACCCGGCACAGCCACCCAGTTATCCTTGAAATAGGGCTGTTCCTCATCTGTCAGCGCCAGCACCATCCTGAGCTTTTTCCCCGACAACTGGTCTCGCTGCGCCACACCTCCCGCAAGCCTTTGCCGCCCCGTTGCGTCCAAAGAGCGGCACTGCAAAATCTTCCTGATCATGTGGAGCGGGCCGATCGTGCGGAACAACCAATGACACCGTCCAACTAACGTTTGAACACCTGACTCAGGCATACCGGTACCGTGATCCCAACGATCTCGAATACCGATAACTGCACGGTCTCCCCCCATATCCCAGAGGCGCACGCCCCATTTCGCACGGACGTCAAATTCCACACTGGTCAACACCGAAGGGCAGCCTTCAATTACTCGCGACAGCGGCAAGTCAAAGCTCACTCGTTCAGCCTCAGGTTTGTATTGAGTGATTAACACCTTGCGCTCCGGCGTCCTGCCCCGACGTTGAGGTAACGTGCAAATTTCCCCTGCTGCCGGGCTGTACTCGGCGACAGCGACAAAACGAAATTGCGCCGGTAAATCCACCTCCAACGTAAAACTGTCAACCGGCTTGCTCGCACACCCAGCAAGCCCCGCCATTCCCAGTGCAACCAACACATTCAACCTTCGCCTACTCATCCTGTTCCCTCATCAAACGCCACTGTTTCACCACTCGTTCAAAGTGGTCTCCCGATGCCTCTCCTGGCATCGGTTGCCACCGAATGACACTGCTGCGAGTAGCCTCCTCTAACCTTCGCACCACCAAAAACTCCAGTTGCGAAGGCTTCCGCCATTGCCAGGCATGGGCCTGCACCAGCACCTGGGTCAGCCAGACCCTCGGGTCCTGGAATTCCATCAATGCCGCCAGGTCTTCACTGTGCTCGGCCAGCAGGTAGCGCAGGACATTCGCGTGCAGGATGACGCTGGCGTGAGGGTTGGGGATGTTCAGCCAGGGAGCGGAGTCGGGCACTGGATAATCGCCGGGGCTCGGGTTGTCACGGCTGTGCCAACCGCCTTCATGCCAGTAGCACACGCTGATCAATGGCCCGAGGAATGCCGGCCAGTGCTCCGGTGCAAGATGGTTCAATGCGCGCGCCAGCGTGCGATTGTCGTGAAAGCGGTACAACGCCGGATTATCCTGCGTCCCTACCAACAATCGGTCGCGCCAGTGTCGAGTCACGCCCGCCAGGTCCTCGCTGGGCAAACTGCCCAGCCAGCCCCCCTTTGTCTCAGGTCGTTGAAAAAGGTCGAGCAACCCGGGCTCGCTCATTTGTTGCAGCAGCACGATCATCGGGCCCGTCGTCTTCAGTTCCGCCACAACGGTCCCGGCATAGAAGCTGCAATATTGCGATACGGTGCGCACCTCCAGCAGCGACTGGCACACGTCGTTGTCACCCTCAAGAACCAGGCACAACCGGTGTCCAGCCTGTTGCTGCTGAGCCATCCATGGGTAGGGAGGAAGGTTCATCAGGCGACCCTCCCATCACTGTCGCGACAGCCTTCGCATACCGGGCAAAAGTCTGCCCCCAGCAGCCTCGCCAAACCCATGATGGAGCCTTGCGCTGCACAGACGTTCTGCACAGCGGCAACCCGGGGATTCGCGAGCTGGGTAGATGACGGTAAACCGCCCAACGTAATAGGCCGGCTGCTGAAAATACCGCCCGCCTGGATGACCAGATGCTCCCCGCCAGCCATGAGGCTCAGTTGTGCGCCAGCATCGATCACCAAGCTGACACCGGACTTGAGGTGAAGCTGTTGCCCTGCCTCAACCAACATGGTTTGCCCCACGTGCGTGCGGCTATCGCCTTGTACATCCAGATAATCGCTCGCCCTGAGAACGACTTTACGGTCGCCAGCGATATGACGATGCTCCTCGTTCTCCAGGTGAGCCGTGCTCAGGCCCCGGATGACTTCACGTCGCTGCCCCGCTACCTCAAGACGGCTGTCATGACCGACCTGTTGCTCCAGGTCGCGTTGCGCACGCAGGTAGATAAGTTCCTCGCCACGGCGGTCCTCCAGGTGCAGCTCGTTGGCGCCGGCGCCGCCCGGGCTGCTGCGACTTCTCAATACGCTGCGGGTCTTGTATCGGGGTAACGGGTAGGCCGGTTGTTGCGATGCATTCGGCAGGCAACCGTTGATCAGAGGTTGGTCCGGGTCGCCTTCAAGGAAGGTGACCAATACTTCCATACCCACTCGCGGGGTCATCATGGCGCCAAAGCCGTCACCGGCCCAACCGGACGCGACCCGCACCCAGCAGCTGCTCTTGTCATCGTTCTTGTCCAGGCGGTCCCAGTGAAAGCGCACCTTCACTCGTCCGTATTTGTCACAGTGCACCTCCTCGCCGGCCGGCCCGGTGACCGTTGCGGTCTGGCTGCCGTTGATGGTCGGCTTGGGATGTTTAAGGGGCGGTCGATACGTCGCACGCCAGGGTGTGGCGGTAAACCGATTGCGATAGCCCTGGAATGTGTGAGCGTCGGTCGTAGCCTCCTCCAACACCTGTGGTTGATAGCCCTCGTGACGTATCGAGGTGATCAGCCAAAGGTCGTTGCAGGCAGGATCTGAATGGTCGCGCAACTCAAGGAAATGCCCACTGCGCAGGACCGCTAGATCACTCTTGCCCAACGCGCGAAAACGGTCGCTTTGATGGCGTTCCAGGCCCCGACGCGCCAGGCGCTGGCCTCGCGCACGGCCAGTAAAACCTGAGGGGTAGTGATAATCCTCAAGCGGTTCTGTCGACACGGGCCCGGCGCTGTCTTGCAGGCGCAGCGAAGGGTGTTCGAAGTCATGATCCCGGCGCACTGTCTTTTGGCCGCGAGTAGCCAAGCGCACATCAAAACGCTGGATAACCTGCGTCTCGGCTTGCGGCCCACCCGCAGCGCAATAACGCTGCGCGGGCAACCGGCTAAAAACCGTCTGGTCGTCACCAAACACCAGCAGGTGAGCATCCTGGGTATGGCGAAAGTGATAATGAATCCCCTCCTCTTCACACAGCCGCTGGATGAAATGCAGGTCGCTTTCGGCGTACTGCACGCAAAACGTTCGCGGTGGATAGACCACGGGACCCAATTCAAACACGTAGGCGTCAGCCAGGATGCCGTGGTGCTCAAGGACCTGCGCGATGATCTGCGGCACGTTGCGCTGCTGGAAGATCCGATGGTCCCGACGATAGGCGAGGCTGGCGAGCCGCGGCGCCAAGGTCAGGTGATAGCGGGTGAGCCGCCGCCCTGGATCATCCCGGCCAATGGCATGAACCGCGCCATGCAAGCCTTCGTTCACCTCACCGAAATCCAGATAGGCGGGTTGATGAAGCAATGCCTCCAGGTCAAGGGCAGGGTTTTCACTGACCCACTGCACCTGGATGAAATACGGTTGATCGAGGGCCTCACTGCCTTTAAAGGCAAGCACCTGAAAGTCGTTATTTACACCTGGAAGTACCAATTTGAAACGTGACGAAACAAACGCGCTATCCATCCGCTGTTACCCGCCATCCATTTTCCACACTGAAAGACTCTTATCGCTCAACTTGAATAAGTTGCCGAGAAAAAGTCGCCTGAACGCCACGAAGCTTAGCGATTTCAGACAGGAATCGGCCGCCACAAAATAAAAAAGAAGTTTCGTACAAAGAAACTACAAATATCTTTTTACTAAATCAAAGCTCACCGAACACCCACGGCTTAACAATAAGAAAGGCCCTACACCGACTTAGTACTTTAGAAACTTACTAATAGAGAATCAGCTGACACTAAGTTAAGCCGCCAGCCGTTTTAAAGTTCACACTTGCAGACGCGCAGTCCCGAACAGGCTGACGCTCAGCAACGTCTCGCCTTGAGCAAGCAACCTCACCGGCGCAGTGCCGCCTGGCATTGTCACGGCGACTTCGCCGGACTCGACCCAACCCGCGCGCCACGCCGCACAGGCCACCGCACTGGCGCTGGTCCCGGAAGACGCGGTGGGGCCCTCGCCGCGCTCGAACACGCGGGCGATCACACGGTTGCTGGATTGCCGGGCAGCCCATTGCAAATTGACCCCAGCCCTGCAGGGCTGGCCACGGCCCATTGGGGGTGCAAAGGCAAGCGCCTGTAGGGGTTCGAACAGTGGCGGTTGCTGCATTTGTTGATTGTCCGGCAATGCCGACGCTTGCTCGACCAGCGTCACACAATGAGGGTTACCCACCCGCACAAATTGGCTGCTGGCCCATTGCGGGTTGATCGCGGCCAGTTCGGTCACATGACTGAGCTCAACCCCGCCCAGGAGCGTTTGCTCCACGCCCTGTGCGCCCACCGCGCCCGGACCGAACTCGGGTGTGCCCAACGCCAACCAAAACCCCTCGGTGTGCTCGTACACCGCTGGCTCAACCTGGGTGGCCACGGGGGACGGCGCATCCGATTTGTCGTGATGCACCCGCAGCTCACACGCTTCGGTCATCAAGCCTGCGTCACTGAGTGCCTGGGCGAAGATGGTCAACCCGTTACCGCTACGTTCGGCCAGGGAGCCGTCGGTGTTGACGATCAGCAGGTCAAACGGTGGTTCGGCCTGGAATGGGCCGACCAGCAGGCCGTCACAACGGTGAGCCTTGCCATCCACCGGATGCGGACGGGAACCCCAGCCGCATTCGGACGCTACAGCGGACAATGTCCATGCCGCACGATCACGCGCTGCCTGCGTTGCGCTATGAGCAACCGCGATGCCCTGCTGACGCAGGACCTCGGGGCTGACTACCCCGTAAATATTGCCCCGCGCATCGTAGAACATCGTCATGGTGCTGCCTGCCAGAGAGTTTTCATCGGTTAGTCCGTTCGTTCACCTACACACTTGGCTGGCAGCGTATTACAGAACAGGCCGGGTGTGGGCAGCGACCCTGCAAGTCGTTATTCACCGAAAGCAGCCAGGGAACCCGGCTCGCACGGCGCGGCCTGATGTGCAACGATGTCGCGCCGGACATCGTTCTCTGAACGCAAAACCAAGGATTTTTCATGACTGCCATCCCCACCCCAGCGCCCGTGGTTCCCGGGCGGCTGGAACAAATGTCGACGCGTATCGCGTTTTTCATCGCAGGCTTCGGCATTGCCGCCTGGGCACCGTTGGTGCCGTATGCAAAGGCCCGCGCCGAACTCAATGAAGGCACTCTGGGGTTATTGCTCTTGTGCCTGGGGGTTGGCTCGATCATCGCCATGCCTGCGGCCGGTGCGCTGGCATCGCGTTTTGGTTGCCGGCGGGTGCTGAGCGCCGGGACGATCATGATCTGCCTGGCCTTGCCAATGCTGGCCACCGTCAGTTCGATTCCGTTGTTGATGGTCGGGTTATTCCTGTTTGGCGCCGGCCTGGGCACGGTGGATTCCACGGTCAACTTGCAGGCGGTGATTGTCGAGCGGGCCAGTGGCAAAACCATGATGTCGGGCTTTCACGGGCTGTTCAGCCTTGGCGGGATTGTCGGTGCGGCGGGGGTATCGGGGTTGCTGGGGCTGGGGCTGTCACCGCTACAGGCAACACTGGTGGTGATCGTGATCACGCTGGCGGCACTGTTCAAGGCGGCGCCTCACTTGTTGCCTTACGGCAGTGAGAGCTCAGGACCCGCCTTTGCGGTACCCCACGGCGTGGTGCTGTTTATCGGGTGCCTGTGTTTTATCGTGTTCCTGGCCGAAGGTGCCGTACTCGACTGGAGCGCGGTGTTCCTCAGTGCCGAGCGGGGTCTGGATGAGGCGTATGCAGGCCTGGGCTATGCAGCCTTTGCCCTGACGATGACGGCCGGTCGCTTGACCGGTGATGCCATCGTGCGGCGCCTGGGTGCAACCCGGGTGATCGTGATCGGCGGCGCGCTGGCCACCGTGGGGATGCTGCTCACCACCCTGCTGCCAGCCTGGGAAACCGCGTTGCTGGGGTATGCACTGGTGGGCGCGGGCTGCTCGAATATCGTGCCGGTGTTGTATACGGCCGTGGGCAAGCAAAAGGTCATGCCTGAACACATCGCGGTGCCAGCCATCACGACCCTCGGTTACGCCGGCATCCTCGCGGGCCCGGCAATGATCGGCTTTATCGCCCACGGCAGCAGCCTGAATACAGCCTTTGTATTGATCGCTCTGTTGCTGGCAGGCGTGGCCGTCAGCGGCAAGATTCTCAAGGTGTAAAAAACACCGCGCGAAGCCAGGGTGCTACCTGGCTTTGTACATCTCGTATTGTTCCAGCCAGCGCTCCAGGCTTTTATTGCTGAGGCACCCTTCATGCCTGGGTCGACCAAACAGACGGGGGTAATTGGCGCGCTCCAGCGAACGCAACAGTCCCGGCCGTTCAACGATGTTTTTGGCCATGTAGACACAGTGTTCGCTGTACTTTTTACTGGGCAACCCGGTAGCCGGCTCCAATTTCGGCAGCCCCTGGGCATCGGTATCGTCAGGGTCATTCATCACCGCTCTGAGGAGGATGATGTCCACATATTCCAACGCTTCAAAAAAGCCTGCCCGATCCTTGGTCGTGTCCCTCAACTGCTTGAAGTAGCCTTGCAGCGCCTGGACGACCTTGGCGTTGCATTGGCCGTGAAAAGGGTCTTGGCTGTAGGCGCAGGGGGAGCTGTTGCCCCGCAACGCTGCCGCCGCGGCCTTAAGGCTGTCGCGGGTTATGAAGCCCTCGAAATCAATGATTGCGTCGTTCAGCAGCGGGCGTTTGAGAATCTCCCGGACCACCAGGATAATGCGGTCCCGCACCTTAATCTCCAGCCAGCTCTTGCGCCGCGATTCTGCGCAGAGACGCTTGCGTCAAACGCCCCTCCTTGAAAAAAGAATGCAGTTCACCAAAGTTCTTATCCAATTCGCTCGCCAATTGGCTATCCGTCGAATGCCTGCCGGGTGGGACCGTATTCGTGCGGACGACCGGCGCACTCTGTAATGCCTGATAGCGCAGCGACGACAAGGCACTACGACACATTGGCTGCTGGCTCGGCTGCACATCCCACGAAATACGTTGATCATCACAAGGGCCATGGGCGATGGGCATTGCCGCAGTCGAACGCTCATCTACCGCACCTCTAACCTGGGGTATTGCAAGAGGCGTTACACCATTAATTGTCATTCTTCATCTCCAGCCATTTCCGTATACGCGCTTGTCTGGCAGCCACGAAAAGGTAGCCAACGTCATCCAATAGACCCCAGTGAAGCGCGCCATCGATATGTGGTGGGTCGAACGCAATAGTTCCGAATTGAGGGCGCAGAGCAATGACAGCATGTAAACGCTCACACCGCGCGGCCTGAGTCAGTCGAGCTTGAACGCATCAGGCACATGATGGCCTTCGGCCCTTTGCCCAGTACACAGGCTCCTTAACCCATGCATCACCGACGCCAGTGCGCCGCGAACGTGTACCACTGGGTCGGTGTCATCACGCGTGCCATGCCCTGGTGGAAGCATGCCACGGGCAAAATCATCCGCGACCGGGGCTTGGAACCTGTGCCGGCCGGCAAAATCTTTCATCCGCTGGATCTCGCTGGCGTGGCGGATGGGCGCTGTCTCTCTTTCCTGCGTGGGTTCTGGCGTTTCGCCATGGGTTCGAATGCTTACGGGTTGCCAATACTCCATCTGGCGAGTGTTCAGGGAAGACGTCGTCATATGACCCCCAAGGGAAGTCGCCACGGGTGTCTCGTGGCGATCTACCTGTCTAATGAATAACGTTGTGGCTGGGCTGTATCAACGAGCCATTTGGCGCAGCGCATCCTTGTGAATCCAACCGTCCTTGCCCCAATGATCTCCACCGTCCAACAATGCCGCCGTGTCGGAACGCTTGAGGATCTCCTGTGCAATCCAGGCCAGGCGACCATGAACAGGGTCGTCAGTAGGCCACTGGGCAACGCCGCGCAGCTTGTCGATGCTGATGTAGTCCCGGTTATCGGGGTCTCTCAGTGCCTTGAAATGATCGAGCATCTCGCCGGCCAATTGCTTGTCGTCCAGATACTTCATGGGACTCTGACTGCCAATCGTCATTTCGATTTTCTTGCGGTCAATCAAGCCATCCAACGCACCGGTAGAGCTGTGCCGATCGATTGCATTAACCAGTTCGGGGCGCTTCATCAACTCCCTGGCCAAGCGAATGTTCTGGTCCTGGGAGGCATCATCGGTCAACGGTTTATTGGCCATGTCCGAGATAGCTTGGGTGTTGATGAACCAGGGTTGCTTCGGGTCTTTGAAAGCATCGAAGTTGTTCAGCAGCATTTTCGCCAGATCATCGTTGCTCTTGTTCGAGTACCAGGGGTCTGGTTTTCCATGGCACGGATCTGGTTTGCACGGCGTTGGTCGCTCCGGCGGCTTGCCATAGCTGGGATCCGGCTTGCATGGTGTTGGTCGCTCCGGCGGCTTGCCATAGCACGGATCCGGCTTGCACGGTGTTGGTCGCTCTGGCGGCTTGCCATAGCATGGATCCGGCTTGGGCGGCTCAGGCGGGCAAGGCTTCGGGGGCCTTGGGGGCTTCGGCGGCTTGGTGTTGCACGGCGGAGGTGGGCAAGGGTCGGGCTTTGGTGGGCGCTGCCCACCACACCAACTTTTCAGATTCTGCTTGAATTTGTCGAAGAACCCCGGCGACTGGGCATCCGACGCTGCAGACTGGCGGCAGTTGCCCTGTGAAACGTTACCGCCTGCACGCTCCGTCGTGGTCGACACTTGTGCCGCAAACACTTTACCGGGTTTGTTGTCGCCCGAATTGAAACTGACGCGATCAGCCTTTTGCCCATCGGCTAACGAGGGGGAAACATCCTTGCTCTTGAGTTGAGGTTGAGGTTGAGGTTGAGGTTGAGGTTGAGGCGGTGGCGTACGCGGGGGTGGGTTGGAAACAGGTTTATCGAGGGCTGATACCGACATTTGAATCTCCAGTCCGGCTTTATCACAGGGTTCACCTGCCTATCCAACGCCTAAGCGAGCGTATGAATGCAGGCGCTCTCTGTGTGGTGGCCCCGTCCGATTCAGTTCCTGTCACACACGCCAAATAGCCGAGTACCGGTAGGAGGTTGGATCATCACGCAAAAAAAAATCGCAGCATTGCGCTGCGATTTTTCCGTACCCATTGCAGGTCAGAAGCCAACGCTCGCCTGTACGAAGAACGTACGCGGCTCGCCCAGGTACAGGCCGGCATTGTTGTCGCTGGAGCGGGTGTAGTGCTGCTGGTCAAAGACGTTTTTCACACCTACACCCAGTTTTAGGTTGGACAGTTGCGCGCCAAAATCGTAGCCGCTGCGCACATTCACCGAGACATAACCAGGGATGTCGCCATACCGGCCATCCGCTGTGCCCTGGGTGATGTAGGTCGTACCAGTGCCGGGTGCGCGTTGGCCGGACTGGGCGTACACGTCCAGGTTGTGGGTCCAGTGGTTAACGTCGTAGCGCAGGCCCAGGGTCGCTACTTCACGGGAGTACAACGGCAGGTCTCGGTCTTTGAAGGGCACGTCGCCTACCGAGGTGGCCTTGGTGTAGGTAAAGCCCGCGTTGGCGGTCAGGCCGTCAAGGCGCGGGTCCAGGTTCGACAGGTCGTAATGGGCCGACGCTTCGACCCCTTCGTGCTTGGTGGCGCCCAGGTTGGTCCAGCCTACGGCGTTGCTGACGTATTGCAGCTCATCCGAGAAGTCGATGTAGAAGAACGTCAGCTCGCCGCCCCACACATTATCGTTGTAGCGCGTACCCACTTCGTAGGTCTTGGCTTTTTCCGGGTTCAGGCCGTTGGCTGTCTGGTCACCCGAGCCGCCCTGGCCTACCTGAAAGTATTGCAGGCTGCCAAACGAGGTCTCGTAGTTGGCAAACAACTTCCACGCATCGGAGATGTGGTACATCACGCTCAAGGCCGGCAGCGGCTCGTTGCTGTTAACCTCGCGACGCTTTTCGGTGGTGCGGGCGCCGGTCAGGGGAACAACCGGGCGGTCGTGCCATTCGGTGCGGATGTCTTCGAAGCGGATACCCGGGGTGATCGTCCACTTGCCGATATCGATCTTGTTATCGACGTAGAACGCGTTGGCCTCAGTGCCGCCAGTACGGTCCTGATAGACATGGCCATCACTGCGCCCGCCAGGCGTCGGCACATTGTTCGTCAGCAACAGGCTGGTGGCCTGCTCGTGCATGCCCTCCTTGAGATAGCGATAGCCGACGCTGACTTCCTGGGTGCTTGGGCCCACATCAAACACGTGGGACACACGCGGCTCGATGCCAAAGGTGTAATAGGTGCGTGGGTACGAGCCCAGGGTGAGCTGGTCGATGTTGGCGATGTTGCTGCCGCGAAAGCTGTCGGAATAGTAGGTCAGCACTTCGGCCTGGGTACGGTCGTCGATCTGGCGGATGTACTTGAAGGACACGTCCTTGCGCCGGCCGGTGAAATTATCCCAGTCACGCACCGACTGGTACGGGTTGGCATCGAACTGCTTCTGGGTCAGGCCACCGGGCATGTCGGCGCTGGCGTCGTAGTAGTGGAAGTTCAGCGAGAAATCGTCTTGATCGGTCGGCGCCCAGTGGGTCTTCAAGATCACGTCGTCAATGTCGTTGGAGTTGTTGCTGTTGCGGTAGCCGTTGCCCTTGACCCCGGAATACAGCAACGCTACGCCGATGCCGTTGTCGGCGGTGCCGCCGATAAAGGCGTTTTCGATATGCTTCCAACCGCCATGCGCGGAGGTTTCCAGGGTGGTGCCGACTTCGCCGGAGAATTTCTCGGGGATCGCGCGGGTCACGAAGTTGATCACGCCACCCACGTTTTGTGGCCCGTAACGCACAGAGCCGGCGCCACGGACGACGTCGATGCTGTCCAGGTTGCCGGAGGAGATCGGCGCCATCGACAGCTGCGGCTGGCCGTAAGGCGCAAACGCGGCCGGCACGCCGTCAATCAATACGGTAGAACGTGGCGACAGGCGCGATGTGAGGCCGCGTACACCGACGTTGAGGGAAATGTCGCTGCCGCCGGTGCCGTTGGCTTCCTGCACTTGCACACCCGGGATACGCCGCAGCACGTCGCCGACGTTCATCGCGCCCTGCTCTACCATGGCTTCACGGCGTACCACCGTCCGCGCGCCGGGGTGGTTCTGCACCACTTCGGCGTTGGCGTCACCGAGCCAGTCGCCGACCACCTTGATGTCAGTAGCCCCCAGTTCCAACGGCGAGCCAGCGGCACCGGTGCCGCTGCTCAGTGGGCGCAAGGTCACGGAGCCGGCGTCGATCTGATAATCCAGGCCGCTGCCCTGCAGTAATTGGCGCAGGGCTTGTTCGGGTGAAAGATTGCCGTCGACTGCAGGCGCTTGCTTGCCGGCAACCAGGTCGGGGCTGAAAAACACTTGCAAGGAAGTCTGCTGACCCAGTTGGCTCAGCGCCGCCCCCAGGGGCTGGGCCTGGATGTGAATGCCGTCGGCAGCGTAGGCCGCAGGTAGCGCGGCGCTGACGGCGAGTGCCAGGGCCAGTGGCGCCCAGCGGGAGAATTTATTGTTGTGAGCGGCGAGTTTTTTCACGTCGAGCCTTGTCCTGTGATCGCAAGTGTGTGCGGCTGTTAATGCAAACCAGTTGCAGTTGCAGGAGAAGACGAAGAACTCGAAAAAAACCTGAATCTCAGCGCGAAATAATTTCCTGGCTGCCATCCGGCAGGTTGCGCAGGGCCACCGGCAAGATGTGCGGCAAGGCCTTTAGCAAGGCGTCCGTGTCGTTGGCCTTGAACACACTGGTCAGACGCAGGTCTCTGACCGCCGGTGTGCTCACCCGCAACGGATGCTCTCGATAACGCGAGACTTCCCGAGCGACTTCACCCAGCGAGGCGTTGTTGAATACCAGCTTGCCAGTGCGCCAAGCCGTCAATTCTTCGGCATTCACAGCGTAGGACGCCGCCACCTGGCCCTTGCTATCCACATGGGTGCCCAGGCCCGCCGTCAGCGTCACCACCTCGTCCGGCGAGCGGCCTCGCACCTTCACGGTACCGGCCTCGACCACCACACGGGTTTGGTCATCATCACGACGCACATCAAAACGCGTACCGGTGACTGTCACCTGCCCTGCCCCGGCGGCGACCACAAAGGGCCGACTGGTGTCGTGTTCGACACTGAACATGGCTTCGCCCTGCTTGAGCTCCACGCCGCGCCGGCCTTTTTCAAAGTGCACCGCAACCACGCTGCGGCTATTGAGGTCCATCACCGAGCCGTCAGGCAATGCTACTTGACGATGTTCGCCCAGGCGCGTGCTGAATTCAGCGTTGTAGGGTTTGGGATGATCGAGACCGCTGAACAGGCCCAACCCCAATGCGACGGTGACCAGGCTGGCGGCCACCGCATAACGCAACACGGTTCGGCGTTTGGGTCGTTCTACCGGTTCGGCGCACAGTGCCCGCAAGCGAGTCTTGGGCAGCAAGTCCGTGGCGCTCCACACGCCTTGCAGCACATCGAATTCGTATTGATGCTCGGCTTTTTCAACACGCCACGCGTCGAACTGCTCACGCTCGCAGGCGCTCAGCTCAGTGTCTTGCAAGCGTACAAACCATTGCGCGGCTTCGTCGCGAGCACGGCTATCCATCATGGAAGGTCCTGTTTCAAAGCGGGCATGAGTCATGGGGCCATCGCATCCAGGCGGTCGCGCAGATGCCGCAGGGTGCGGATCATATACTTTTCCACCATGTTCTTGGACAGCCCCAGGCGCTCTGCGATTTCCTGCTGGGTCAGGCCCTCGATCTTCTGCCAGATGAAAATCTTGCGGCAGTTGAGCGGCAGTTCCGCCAAGGCCTGTTCGATGGAGTCCGCCAATTGGATCGCGTGCATGAAATGCTCCGGGTCGCCGCTGGGGGGCGTCTGATCGAGGGCTCCCAGCTCCATGGCTTCGCGACGGTCTTCGCGTCGATAGGCGTCCACTGCAATATTGCGCGCGGTCTGGTGCAGATAGGCGCGTGGTTGCTCCACCTGGACCGACTTGGCCTCCAGCACCCGCACAAAGGTGTCATGGGCCAGGTCTTCGGCCTCCTGACGGTTTCTGAGGCGGCGTGTCCAGGTCCGGATCAACTCTTCGTAATGCTCGAAAAAGCCTGTTCTGCGGGGCGGCTGAGGGATCATCGCGAGAGCACTGGAGAGGCGGGGCGTGAATAGTAATGCTTCCTATTAAGTCGAGCAATTGCTACCCGTCGCAGACGGCCAGGCGATAACGCTAAACCGAGCCGGCCGCCTGCTTCAGACGGCTCAATTTCGCGCGGCTGCCGCATACGCTCATTTGGCACCATCGACGCTGCTTGTTCTTGGAGACGTCCAGGAATATCCAATCGCAGTCCGTGGAACTGCAACTCCTTAACGCGTGCAGATCACCAGAAACCAGCAATTGCGTGGCCTCGATGGCCAGGCGCCCCAATAGCATCGCCGTCAGTTCCTGGGCCGTCGCACAGGGTTTCCAGTCCCAGCCCGGCAGCCCGTCGACAGAACGCAGCACTCGCCAAGTCACGCCTTGTTGAAAGGCCAGGTTGATCTGCTGCAAATCCTCATCGGCAGCGGCCTGATGCAACGACAGCGCGTAAAACACGCGGTACAGGCATTCCCTGAACGCAATAATGGCGTCGAGGTTCGGCTGATAGGAAATAGGCGTCTCGAACACCATGGGTTTATAGGTTTCAAACTCCTGGGCAGAGATCACCGATGCATGTACTGCCCATTGAAAGAAGAACTGAAAACTGGTGAGCCGCTCTTCCATCAGGGTAAGTGTGGTGCCAGGACGTCGGCCGTTGTTGGTATTGATAAAGTCCAATGCCCGGGTCCCGCCAATCAAGCGAATCGACTTTGCAGTGCCCGTGAAATGTGTCATGCGTACTCCTGGAAAACGGGGGTTCCTCCGATGGCGCAGAGTACCTTGTTTCCAGGAGTTGCAAATACCGTGATCCCCAAGCAAAGACCAACGGTTAAGTTTGCGTACCGCGCTGCGCGATCCACTCAAGAATAGTCACTACCGACTGTTCAACGGAGAGCGCCTGGGTATTCAAGTGCACTTCGGGAAAGACGGGTACGTCATAGTGAGAGTCGATACCGGTGAAGTGCTTGATCAGCCCCGACCGGGCCTTTTTATATAAGCCTTTGGGATCACGTTGTTCGGCTGTTTCCAAGGGCGCATCAACATGCACTTCGACGAAATGCTCGTTACCGATAATAGAGCGTGCGTAATGCCGGCTCGCCGATGAAGGTGAGATCAGCGCCACGATCACGATCAGCCCGGTATCGAGCATCAAGCGCGCCACCTCCGCGACCCGGCGGATGTTCTCATCGCGGTCACCCTCGGTAAACCCCAGGTCGCGGCACAACCCGCCGCGCACCGAATCACCGTCAAGGATGCAGGTGAACAGGCCTTGTGCATGCAACGCGACCTCCAACGCATCGGCAATCGTCGACTTGCCGGAGGCGGAAATACCGGTCATCCAGATGACGAGAGGCTTCTGCTTCATTCGAGTGTGTTCGGCATGCAGATGGCTGAATGCAAACGCATGCAGGTTTTGGTTTTGACTGTTCGGAAAATAACTCATGGCCGCTCACCCTCCGTTGCTGAAACAGGCTGTTGACCCAACATGAACACCATCACGCATTGCGCAAAGAGCAACAGCGCAACCACCGCATACACCATGGAAAACGAGCCCGTCAGGTCCTTGGAAAACCCACCGAGAAAGTTGCCGCACACCCCACCCAAACCAATCAACACATTGGCAATGCCGAAGGCCTGGGTCAGGCGGCTGACCGGCACGATTTGCCCGATATAGCTGGGGACAAGCCCGAAGATCGGGTAAAACGCCAACGCAAACAGAAACGCCGCCAGGTAGAACAGCGGGATGCTGTTGAAGCTGAACACCAAGGTCGCCGCCAGGCCTGCACTCAGAAAACACATCGCCAATGACGCCCGTACCCCGACCTTGTCGGCAATCCACCCCACCAGGAAACCCGACGCCATGCCCACGGCGCCGATGGTGGTCCAGATAAACCCGGCGTCCTGCACCGACACGCCAAGCTCATCGCGAAGAAACGGTGCCAGATAGGTCTGGAAAGGCAGCAATGCCATGCCATTGAGAAAGGCGATGGCCCAGGTCAGGTACAGCGAACGGCTTAGCCAGGGTGCATGGCTGTCGAGCGCTGCCGAGCGCTGCCTGGAAAACCCGCTGTCCTCGCCCGCCGCCAGGTTGCGCAACAGGAACCAGGCGATGACGCACAGGGCCACCGATATAACACCGGCGGTGAGCCAGATCGAACGCCAGCCGCCGTGCAGCGTCAGGAACGACACCAACAAGCCGTTGATAAACACGCCGTAGCTGGTGCCGCTGGAGATCAGCCCCATGACCCGTGAACGATTGCCGGGGCTGAACCCCTTGGCAACGATCTCCGCCAGCGGGATATACACCGACGCCGAGCAACCGCCGAGCAAGATCAACAACCCTCCGGACAACCAGATGTTGTCACTGACACTCAGCCCCAGCAGCGCCAACGAGGTGATCCCCGTGGACACCAGGCTGATCTTCCAGCCCTCGAAGTAACGGCTGATATAGCTCGTGACCGATGAAAACAGCAGGAAGCCAATCTGCGCACCGCCCGTGATCAGCCCGACGGTGGTGTAGTCGAAGCCGATGTCGCGGCGCATGTCCACCACCAGGTTGGCGAACAGGTACACCCCAAAGCCATAGGTGCTGGCCACAAACCCGGTCAACACCACCGCCAGCACCACGCTGTCCAGGGTGCGCGGGGTGCTCTGTACAAGTGTGCTCATCGTGCTTCCTTACACAGCGCGTGCAGTGTGGATGACAAAGTCGCAATTCATCATGTCGTAGTTACGCTGGAAATCGCCGTAGCTCTCATGCACGGCAAACCCGGACGCAAGCACCTCAGTGGCCAACTCCCCAGGCAACAATGGGTAAACCTTCAGCCGGTACTGCTCAGCGTTATCGAAGGTGTAGATGAACTCACAGAGGTGCTGATCGACCTGACCCAGGCTGACCGACGCGTTCGTGCCGCAGTAATAATAATTACCGCTGGCTTTGAAATTACCCGCGCGAATGGCGAGGAAGTTGCGCTGGTCGACAACCAGCAGACCACCCGGCTTGAGCAAGGCCCGGAACTTCTCCAGCACATTGAGGCGATCATGGGCGGCGAACACGTGGCACAACGAACTGCCCAAGCACACCACCGCGTCGAACTGCCCCAACTCCTGCGGGTCGAGGGACAGCCAGTCACGGTAGTGGGATTGAATCTCCAGGCCATGCTCACGAAAGTTCGCCCGGGCCTTGGTCAGCATGGTGCTGCTGCCGTCGGTGGCCACCACATCAAAACCCGCTTGCTTGAGCTGCACCGCGTGGAAGCCACTGCCCGTCGATACATCGATCACCGACTGCACGCCATGTTCACGCAGCAGCTTTTCAAAGAAACCGCCCTCCCCCGCCTTGCGTTTTTCCCAGTCGATCAACTCATCCCAGCGCTCGACGAAATCCGCCGAATACTGCGCGGAGTAACTGGCCACATCGTTGTGTTTTCGCCCTGATACTTGATTCATCACACACCTACCAAGTTGAATTCTTGAAAGACAGGTACTTGCTCGCCAGCTCGCGGGCATAATCGGCCGACTGCTCGATCGACATGGTTTTCTTGGAGTAGCCCAGCAGCGTTTGCATGATCGCCATGCACTGCGGGTTGAACGTGACGGAGCCGTCGCAATGGATCTCGTCGATGCCGTCCTGGCTCTGGCAGATGGCGTTGATGCGCACGGCCTCGTCCTGCGGGCAGGCGTCGGAAAACTGCACGTCGATCTGCCCATCGTGCAGCCACACCGGATAACCACCCGGAAGCCCCAGCGGGCCCGGCGCATGCACCAGCACCGGCGTGGGCGAAAACAGCCCCTCGATCACCGTGACGGCCGAGCACGCGGTGAGGAACTGCCCATCCACGCCACCCAAGCGCCGGAACTCGGCCTTTACCGTGGAAAACACCGACTCCGCTGGCAGGCGCGTTACCTCTGGCCGGTCGCGCACCTCATACAACAAGCGGTAACTGGCACGCGGCGGCAAACCACCGCGCGGCACGTAGTGGCTGAAGTAATGCTGGGCATACAAGCGCACTTGCACATCAGCGGGTTCGCACTCCAGCAACCGGGCGATGGAAAAACGCACCGCAGGGATCAGGTTGGCCACATTGCCCACGCCGATATCCGGCGCCAGGCCGATCCTGGACAGGATCGGGTTAACCGCATCCGGAAAGGCCGCATTGACCGTCTTGGCCGAAATGCCCGAAGCCTTTACCGCTTGCATCAGGTAATGCATCAATGTCAGGTGCATCGGCAGCCACGGGCCAAACTGGGCCTGGTCGAGCTGTTCGAACGTGAGCTTGGGCAAGCCGGTAATCACCCGCCACGATTGCAACGAAGCGCAGTTCACCAGGATGTCTGGCGCCTCTTCACGCAGCAGTCGGGAAACCTTGTCGATCTCCGCGAGGTCGGCGATAACCGGCTTGATCGAAATGAACTGCCCCAACTGCGCACATGACAGCGCCACCAGGTTGCACAGCCGCAGGGTCGATTCTTCATTGCGGCCCAACACCACAAACTCGAACTGGTTTTTCGGCCCGAGAATTTTCAGGATCTGCAGGCACAAGTTGCCCGCACCGACCAGCAGCAGCTTTTTCTTGCGTATCAACTGGCTCACCGTGGGTAGGCTCCGTTGTCTACCGGAATAACCCTGCCGGTGATGTGGCGCATCGCATCGTTGACCAACAGCAGGATCACATCGGCAACGCCGCTGGGCAGGATGGGGTCCTTGAGGATTTCCTGGCGGGCGTACTCGTCACGCCGGTAAGTGGGGATGGTGTCGTAGATGGCGGTGTCATGAATCAGCGCCGGGGACACTGCGTTCACTCGTACAAAGGGGGCAAAGTTCCAGGCGTTGGCCTTGGTCAGGCCGATGACCGCCGCCTTGGTCGCACCGTAGAGCGCGTCGCAGCTGCCCACCTCACCCGCCACCGAGGCAATGTTGACGATGCTGCGCGGGGCTTCGTGCTTCATTTCCCGTTCGGCAAAGTCCTTTGAGAGATACACCAACGCCTTGAGGTTCACATTGAGGATTTCGTCGACTTCATCATCGGTGTAGGCGTAGACACTTTTGCCGTGATAAAGCCCGGCGTTATTCACCAGCCCATAAATTGTCGAATGGCGTTCATACAAAGCAGGGATAAAGCCCTTGATGACGGCGTTATCCGAGAAGTCGGCAACCTGAGTCTCCAACACATCCGCGCCATATTGATTTTGCAGTACGCGCAACCCTTCGGCATCTTTATCGGCGGCGATAACGAAATACCCTTGTTCAATCGCTTTTATCAACGTGGCCCGCCCAATCCCGTTGGCCGCACCGGTAATAATCAACTTTTTCATACAACCATCCTTATTGGCAAAATTCGTTCATGCGCGCGTAAAACGTCCGATGGTATTCGTACATCGCCCTTAACTTTGGGTATTGATCGAGCGCTTCCGTGTCGGCTGCTTGTTGCTCCGGCAAGACAATACGGTCACTGTTCTCTGCGGCCACATGCCAACTTCGCCAGGTTTTCCACTGGGGCGGGCATTCGCGTTTCCAGGTCATGGCATGAGGCAGAAATTCAATCTGCAAGTAGTCACACAACTTGCGAATGATGCGCTCCGGGTCGGCCGCCAAATCATCCGCGTTAATCACATAAGGCACTTTGCCGGTGAGTTTGGTGACGACACAAAATATCTCGTACAAGGCTTTATGCCCAATCGCGTGCAGCGGCATATCGGGATGCACCCGATGGTGGGAAATAATGCTACTGGCGGGTTCGCGAATAATAAAAATGTTTTCTTGTTGCGCCAAAAAGCCAAGATCAACTTTCAATTCATCCAGGCAGTGGTAGCACATGTCCTTGTGAAACACATGAGCGCGCTCTTTCGCCTGGATAAGTTGATCTTTGATACCGGCATACGTCGTGGGCAAACTGTGGTCCCACTCATCCGAAGGAATCGTCGAGTCTTCGGAAAACGCCATGTGGGCAAATGGTTCGTGAAACACCTCAAAATCGCCGCGCTCGATAAACACGCGCTCCAACACGGTGGAACGCGAACGTGGGTGCGCCCATAAACCGACCATCTTGTTCATGCGAGCACCCCGTATTCGGCGGCCAGGATCGCGTTGAGCGACATTCTGTGCGGCTTCGCCGCCGGACAGAGGCGCACGCAGTAGTCGGCCAGGCGCCGATGAGCGCTGTTGGCTTCGTTGCAAGCGTTGATAAACGCCTCATGATTGCCGAAGTCGTACGCTTCAATACCGTCGACAAAATAGGCTTCGCAGAAGTACGGAATGCGCACCAACTTTGCGAAGGTCGAAAGCGGCGCCTGTAGCGGTTCGCTGGCGGGCAGCACCGGTTTGCCACGGCTCTCGCGTTCGATCAGAAAATCCACCACGTCCGGCGTCAGCGTGTAGCACGTCGCCGTCAGCCCGGTTTTCTCCAGGTGCCAGCAATGTTTGTTGCCGCGCTCGTCCACATCGACCTTGATGCTGGACAGCAGGGTTTTGACCGGCACGTTGGAGGCGGTTACCAAGGCCTGGATCTGCTCGTAGATCAGCAACTCAGCCCACCGCAGCTCTTCGGCATCCAGCGCCAAGCCACGCTCAGCGGCTTGCAAGGCCAGTTCGGGCTGGCAGGAAAAGCGCCCGATCATGAAGGTGATCACGTATTTGCAGTGGCGGGTGTCGACCCCGTTACTGCGCGCCGTCGTCAGGCCACGTTCTATGGCCTGGATACCGGCCTGGAACTGCGAGACGGTAAAGCAGAAGGTGATGTTGACGGAGCCACCCTGGGCCACCAGGCACTCTACGGTTGCCAGCCCTTCCAGGCTGCCCGGCACTTTCACCATCACGTTTGGTGCCAACTGGTGCAGTTCCACCCCACGGGCAGTCATGCGCTCGGTGCAGCGCACATCCACCGGATCGACCTGGGCAGAGATCCAGCCATCCGCCTGGGCCGACTGAACCCACAGCGACTTCAACGCCGCGGCCCCTTCGATGATGACCTCGTCGTAGAGTTTCTTGCGTAACGCCTGGGGCGACAGGCTGGCCAAGTTGAAACGCGACGACCAGTACTCACGCTTGTCGAGAATAACGGCGGTGACCAAGCGAGGGTTGGTGGTCACACTGCTGAAGCCTGCGTGCAGTGCGAACGCATCCGGCATCAAGTGATTAATATGAACGGCCGCCGCAGGGTACTTGTCCAGCAAGTGCTGTTTATAAGGTACGTACACCACGGGCGATGAATCCCACCATACCTCTGAACAGGGGTCATTACTCTTAAGCCGTTCTATGTAACCGAAAGTGTTCACAACGCCTCCTTTCCTGAGTAATGCCATCAATTAATAAGGGTCAGTAATTCACGCATATCGGCAAACGGTACGGCCCCGGCATCGGCCAACTGTCCATGCCGATCGATCGAACCAAAACCCAATACTTTTATATTCGCGGCAACGGCCGCTTGAATACCTGTGACACTGTCTTCAATCACCACGGCATCCGCTACGTCAACGTTGTAGGCCTGGCATGCGGTTAAAAACACCAGGGGGTCAGGTTTCCAACGGCCCAATTCATAACAACTGAATATTCGCCCCTCGAAATAAGAGAACAACCCCGCCACACGCAAACAATGTTCTATCTTGTTGCGCGGTGCACTGGACGCCACGCAATACGCAATGTCCAGATTTTCCAGCACATCGATTATTCCGTTAGTGGCCTTCAAGTGAAGCGTCAAGGCCTCCAACGCTTGCACCCTAAAGTGCGGTTCAAACTGATCATCCAGGCGTATATCCAATACCTGTTCAGCCTCACGCAAACAATCGGCAATCTTTCGCCCACGAAAACGCTCAATATAATACGAACTATCAAGTGCAACAGTGTCCGGCGCATAACCATTCAACAGGGCAATCAATACAGACAGGCTGATTTCTTCGCTTTGAACTAATACACCGTCGCAATCGAAGATTACCAACTTAGGCAATGACACTGCCGCCTGTTCTGGTAGTTCCCCTATAACTGCCGATTCATACATGGGCATCTCTTATAGGTGACTCCGCGATGACTTCCGAACTACCAACGGAGCGGGTTGAGGTGTGCCTATAAGACACGCGACAAAAAACCCTGTCAAACGCTTTTGAGCGGTTTTTTAGTATCTTATGGTTATTTTTTATTCTTCTGTTATTCCATTTTTCACCATGGTTGTAGTCGCTAATTTCACAACGGTGAACTTCCCTTGTCCGGCATCAGTCAGCTGCTTGAACTCACGAATTTAAGGTCGGGTGGGCAATGCGAATTTCGTTGGAACAACAAGTGGCGTTGGTGACGGGTGCCAGCTCCGGAATCGGCGCCGGCGCGGCCAAGGCGCTGGCGCAATCCGGGGCTGCGGTGGTGTTGAATTACAACGCCCAGGCCGCGCCCGCCGAAGCACTCGCGGCGCAGATCAATGCCGACGGCGGCCGTGCCATTGCGATTGGCGCAGATGTCTCTAAAGAAGCCGATGTTGAACGCCTGTTCGCCCAGACCCTCGATGCGTTCGGCCACCTGGACATCCTGGTGGCCAACTCCGGGCTGCAGAAAGACGCCAATCTGGTCGACATGACGCTCGAGGACTGGAACACGGTGATCGGCGTCAACCTCACCGGCCAGTTCCTCTGCGCCCGGGCCGCGGTGCGTATCTTCAATCGCCAGGGCGTGCGGGACGGTGTTTCGCGGGCCGCCGGCAAAATCATCCACATGAGTTCGGTGCACCAACTCATCCCTTGGGCCGGCCACGTGAATTACGCGGCCTCCAAGGGTGGCGTGGAAATGCTGATGCGCACCCTCGCCCAGGAAGTCAGCGAACAACGTATTCGCATCAACGGCATTGCGCCGGGGGCGATCCGAACGGCAATCAACCGCGCAGCCACCGAAGGCGCGGCCGAAAAGGAGCTGTTGAAGCTGATTCCTTATGGTCGAGTGGGTGATGTCGAGGACGTCGCCAACGCCGTGGTATGGCTGGCCAGCGACGCCTCTGACTATGTAGTGGGCAGCACCCTGTTTATTGACGGCGGCATGAGCCTTTATCCGGAGTTCCGTGGCAATGGTTGATTTGACGAACGAACAACAGAGTGCCATTGATGCCCACGGCATCATCGGCGATATGCGCAGTGCGGCATTGGTAAACGATAAAGGCAGCATCGATTTTTTCTGCTGGCCGGAATTCGACAGCCCCTCGATCTTCTGCTCGCTGCTGGACACCCCCGACGCTGGAATTTTCCAACTCACCCCAGACCTGCCCAACGCCCGCCGCGAGCAGATCTACCTGCCCGACACCAACGTGTTGCAGACCCGCTGGCTCAGCGATGAAGCCGTGGTCGAGATCACCGACCTGCTGACCATCAGCGAGGAGATCGATGACCTGCCCCTGTTGATTCGCCGCGTGCGCGTGGTCAGCGGCAAAGCCAATATCCACCTGCGCTGTGCGGTGCGTCATGACTATGCGCGCACGCCAACCCAGGCCGCTCTCGACAACGGCACTGTGTGTTTTACCGCGCAAGGCCAACCCGGCCTGCGCCTGTCCAGCAGCCATCCGCTGCACATCAAGGACGGTGCCGCCGTCGCCAGTTTCGAACTACGCCAGGAAGAAGGCGCCGAGTTCGTCCTCGGTGGCCAGGAAGACGAGCGCGTCGACAGCGGCTGCACCGACTTGGCGCTGGCCCATACGTTGAAGTTCTGGCGCGGCTGGATCGCACAATCGAATTACCGCGGACGCTGGCGTGAAATGGTCAACCGCTCGGCGCTGGCCTTAAAACTTCTGACCTCGCGCAAACACGGCGCAATCATCGCCGCTGCCACCTTCGGCCTGCCCGAGACACCGGGTGGCGAGCGCAACTGGGATTACCGCTACACCTGGATCCGCGATGCCTCCTTTACCGTCTACGCCTTCATGCGCCTGGGCTTTGTAGAAGAAGCCAATAGCTACATGCGCTGGCTCAAGGGCCGGGTCAGCGACTGCTGCGGGCAGCCGACCAAAATCAACATCCTGTATGGCATCGACGGGCGCCAGGAACTGCCGGAAGCCGAGCTTGACCACTTTAGCGGCCACGGCGGTGCCAGGCCGGTGCGCATCGGCAATGAGGCATTCGACCAGATCCAGCTGGATATCTATGGCGAGCTGATGGACGCGGTGTACCTGGTCAACAAGTACGGCGAAGCGATCTCCCACGAGGGCTGGAAACACACGGTGGAGGTGGCCGACCAGGTCTGCGAGATCTGGAACACCAAGGACGTGGGCATCTGGGAGATGCGCGGCGAGCAGCATCACTTCCTGCATTCGCGGCTGATGTGCTGGGTGGCGCTGGACCGTGCGATCCGCCTGGCGTCCAAGCGCTCGCTGCCGGCGCCATTCGCCCGCTGGGACCAGACCCGCCAAGCGATCTACGCCGATATCTGGAGCAACTTCTGGAACGAAGAACGCGGGCACTTTGTGCAGCACACCGGCAGCACTGCCCTTGACGGCTCGATGCTGCTGATGCCGCTGGTGCGTTTTGTCGCCGCCACCGATCCACGCTGGCTGTCCACACTGGAAGCCATCCAGAAGAGCCTGGTGCGCGACGGCATGGTCTATCGCTACCGCAACGACGACAGCCAGATCGATGGTTTGCAAGGCACCGAAGGCGCCTTCGCCGCGTGCTCGTTCTGGTACGTGGAATGCCTGGCCCGCGCCGGCCAAGTGGAAAAGGCCCACCTGGAATTCGAACAACTGCTGCGCTACGCAAACCCCTTGGGGCTGTACGCCGAAGAGTTCGACAGCCAGGCACGCCACTTGGGCAACACGCCACAGGCCCTGAGCCATTTGGCGCTGATCAGCGCTGCAACGTTCCTGGACCGTAAGTTGAGCGGGGAGAAGACGACCTGGCAACCCTAGGGCACAATGGCCTGCCCCTCGACTGCCGACAGGAACCCCATGCGCCAGGTACTGCTGATCATCGATGTGCAACCGTCCTTTAACCCTCCCGAGTGGCTGGTGGAGGGCATCAACGCCCTGCTCGGCCACCTGCCCTCGGTGGCCACTGTGGAGCGCCACGACGAAAGCGTCACCCCGTTCGCCCGCCAACTGGGCTGGCAACCGGCGCCGAACGACCAAAGCCTGATCGCGGCGGATCGCATCTTTATCAAGCATGGGTATGCGCCAACGCCCGAGACCGTCGCCTACCTCAAAAGCCTGGCGCCCGAGCGGGTGTTGGTGTGCGGAATCCAGACCGATACCTGCGTCTTGGCGGCTGGGTTCGCTTTGTTTGATGCGGGTTTGCAGCCGACCTTGATCAGCGATTTGACGGTGGGGTCTTCATTGGATCGATCGGGGCAGTTGGGGGTGGATTTGTGGCGGCATCACTTCAAGCATGTGCTGAGCCGTGCTGACCTTGATCTAGACAAGTAACCCCTGCGCCACACATCGCCCCCCATCCCGTCACGGCAATCGGCTAGAGTTCCAAAACCTCTGGCCAACCGACAAACACTCACCATGACCACGACCGCCCCGCTGCTCTACGTGCGTACCTCCATGCTCGATGTGGCCTATGAAGCCCACGGCCCCACGGATGGCGCACCGGTAATCCTGTTGCATGGTTTCCCCTATGACCCACGCGGCTACGACGCGATTGCGCCGGTGCTGGCCGAACAGGGTTATCGGGTATTGGTGCCGTACCTGCGCGGTTATGGCCCGACGCGTTTTATCAACGAGCACGTGATGCGCTCCGGGCAGCAGGCGGCGTTGGCCAAGGACTTGCTGGACTTTATGGATGCGCTGTCGATTCCCCAGGCCACCCTCGCCGGGTATGACTGGGGCGGACGCGCTGCGTGTATCGTCGCGGCGTTATGGCCAGAGCGGGTGCGTGGTTTGGTGACGGGGGATGGCTACAACATCCAGGACATCGCCAAGTCGCTCAAACCCCGGGCGCCGGTGACTGAGCATCGGTTGTGGTACCAGTTCTACTTTCATACCCAGCGCGGCGTAGACGGTTTGACCGCCAATCGCGGAGAGTTGTGTGAACTGTTGTGGTCGCTGTGGTCACCGTCCTGGGCCGAGGGGCCGGGCCTGTATGGGCAGACCGCGCCGTCGTTCGATAACCCGGATTTTGTCGAGGTGGTGATTCACTCTTATCGCCACCGCTTTATGTACGCGCCGGGCGACCCGGCACTGGAAGCCATCGAGCAGGCACTGGCGTTGCAACCGGCGATTTCGGTACCGAGTATTTCACTGTGCGGCGCCGATGATGGTGTGGGCCCGCCGCCCGAGGAAGATGACGACGTGGAGCACTTCAGCGGCTTCTATCGGCGACGGGTGTTGCCCGGCGTCGGCCACAATATTCCGCAGGAAGCGCCTCAGGCCACGCTGGATGCGCTGCTGGAATTGCTCGGCGAGAAGCGCTCGCGGTAGGCCTGGGGCGTTACCGACAGGGCCCTTAAAAAGCTGCGGCGCAACGTCTCTTCACAACCGAACCCGCATTGCACGGCAATGCGTTTGATCGATGCATTGCTGTCGGCGAGTTGCCGGCGTGCCGTTTCGACGCGGATCAGTTCGACGGCACGCGCCGGGGTCTGGCCGGTTTCGGCGCGGTAGTGGCGCACGAAACTGCGCTCGCTCATGCCGCTCTGGGCGGCCAGGGTTGGGATGTTCAAATCCAACGTCAGGTGCTCGGCGATCCAGGCGTGGAGTTCGGCGAAGCGGCTGTCGCTCTTTTGCAGGGACAGGGTCACGCTGAATTGCGACTGGCCGCCGGGGCGCTTGAGGAACACCACCAAGTGCCGCGCCACTTCCAGGGCCACCGCACTGCCCAGGTCTTCTTCTACCAGGGCCAGGCACAGGTCGATACCGGCGGTGACGCCGGCCGAGGTCCACACACTGCCTTGCTGGATAAAGATCGGGTTGGCCTCCACCGTCAGCGATGGAAATTTGCGCGCCAGTTCCTCGCAGCGCGTCCAGTGGGTGGCCACGCGACGGCCATCGAGCAGGCCGCTGGCGGCGAGCAGGAAGGCGCCGGTGCAGACGGACGTCATGCGCCGGGTGTGCCGGGCTTTCTCACGCACCCAATCCACCAGCGCCGGGTCTTCGGCGGCGCCGTATACACCCCAGCCGCCGGCGATCACCAGGGTGTCGCAAGGCGTGTCGGCGGCGGGCAGCGGCTCGGCCACCAGCGCCAGGCCGGCAGAGGTCATCACCGGTTCGCTTTGCGCGGCGATCACCGAGACGGCATAGGGCAGCGGCTCACCGCGCTGACGGGCCAAGTCATTAGTGGAGGCGAACACTTGCAGCGGCCCGGTCACGTCGAGCACCTGGGCATTGTTGAAAGCGAGTACGTGGATGATTCGCGGCATGATTGGCGTGATCTGTGGGCTCAATGGCGTATTCGCCAAAGCCTAGGCCTCTACAGTGAACCCGTCCACCCCTTTATCGGAGCGCTATCCATGACCTTGCAGATCGGCTTTGTGTTGTTCCCCGGCATCCAGCAACTGGACCTGACCGGCCCCTACGACGTGCTCGGTTCGCTGCCGGACGTGAAGTTGCACCTGGTGTGGAAAGACCTCGCGCCGGTCACCTCAAGCACCGGCCTGGTGTTTACTCCGACCATGACCTACGCCGACTGCCCGTCGCTGGATGTGATCTGCGTGCCCGGCGGTTCCGGCGTTGGCGCATTGATGGAAGACCCACTGACCCTCGACTTCCTCAAGGCCCAGGCGCACACCGCGCGGTACGTGACCTCGGTGTGCACCGGCTCGCTGGTGCTGGGTGCAGCGGGCTTGCTGCGCGGACGCAAAGCCACGACCCACTGGGCGTATCACGACATGCTCGCCCCGCTCGGCGCGATCCCGGTGCAAGAGCGTGTGGTGCGTGACGGCAACCTGTTGACCGGTGGCGGCATCACCGCCGGTATCGACTTTGCCCTGACCCTGGCAGCGGAGTTGTACAGCGAAGCGACGGCGCAACTGGTGCAGTTGCAGATTGAATACGCGCCGGCGCCGCCGTTTGATTCGGGCAGCCCGCAAACCGCGCCGTTGAGTGTGTTGGAGGAGGCTCGCAAGCGTACGGTGGAATCGCGCAAAACCCGCGGCGAAATCGTCGCACGGGCAGCCGCGCGCCTTGGCTGACACCGCAGGCATCCTTTGTGGGAGCGGGCTTGCTCGCGATAGCGGCTTATCAGTCGGCACATGTTCTAGCTGAACCACCGCTATCGCAGGCAAGCCAGCTCCCACACTTTGAGCTGCGTCCGACACGTAATCTCGGTAGGCTCTAAAGCCGCCAGCGCCGGTCATTCAGGTGGGACGTGACATCACCGCCAGCCGTACCGCCAACACCATCAACACCGTCGCCAGCCCCCACTCCTGCAGCCAGGCGCTTTTCGAGCGGCGGGCAAAAAACCGGCTCAACGCACCGCCAAAGCCCCCCAGCACGCCATGAAACACGGTGGCGATCACGGTTAAAACACCGCCGAGTACCATCAACTGCACGGCAATCGACCCCGCCTCCGGCCGCACGAACTGCGGCAAAAACACCACAAAAAACAGCAACGCCTTGGGGTTGAGCAGGCTGTTGAGCATGGCTTGCAGAAACACCCGGCCCAAGGGCACGCGGTTGACGTGGGCAGTGTCCATCCCCGGCTTTTTCTGCAGGGTCTTGAACACCAGCCACAGCAAATAGACCACCCCCGCGTTCCGGATCAGGTCAAAAGATGGCGGCCAGCTGGCGACTAGCGCCGTCACCCCCGTGGCGGTCAATGCCGTCAGCAGCAGGTCGGCCACGCTGATGCCCAAGGCTGAGGCCATGCCACCGCGCCAGCCGTGGGTCACGCCATGGCTGATCACAAAGGCCATGTTTGGCCCCGGCGATAACAGCAACAGTAAAACAGCGCCGGAAAAAACCGCCAGGGTCGCCAGGTCGATCATGCTCAAGCCTTCCATGGTTAAAAACCGCAGATTAAACAGCGCCTGCCTGGGGTACAAAAAATTGTGCTGGATACATTGCTCGACGGTAATTGCTCATTGCCAGGATCAGCGACTAGAATGCGAAACATTATCAATTAAGACTGTTGCGCCAGGATGCCCATGTCGAGCGACCACCCACTGGACCATGCCGCTATCGGCCAGCTTTACCATGCCCACCACTCCTGGCTGCGGGGCTGGTTGAGCCGGCGCACCGGTTGTCGCGAACATGCCGCCGACCTGGCCCAGGAAACCTTTGTGCGCCTGCTCAATGCGCGCAAGCAGCAGGCATTGCTTCAACCCCGCGCCTATCTGAGTAGCATCGCCCGCAGTTTGATGATCGACCAATACCGGCGCCGCGAGCTTGAGCGCGCCTACCTCGAAAGCCTGGCCCACTTCCCACAGGTTGAAGTGCCGTCGGAAGAAACCCGACTGCTGATCCTCGACAGCCTGGAGCGCATCGACCGCTTGCTCGACCAGCTCAAGCCTCGCGTTCGCGAAGCCTTCTTGCTGGCGCAACTGGATGGCCTGACCTGCGCGCAAATCGCCCTGCGCCTGGGTGTGTCCAAGGCCACCGTGGAGCGCGACCTGTCCAAAGCCCTGCACGCCTGCTATCGGTTGCGTTATGCCGAACGTTGACCAGCGCCTGGTGGACCAGGCCATCCAGTGGATGATCAAGCTGCGCTTCAATGTGGCCGACGACGCCAGCACCGCCGCGTTTGAACGCTGGTTGCAGGCCAGCGCCGAACACCAGCAGGTGTGGCAGCGGGTGGCGACGATGAATGACGATTTCAATCACTTGCCGGCGCAGGTCGGGCGCCACACCCTCAACGGCGCGCGGCAACGCATCAGTCGTCGGGAGAGTTTGAAGCTGCTGGGGGTGTTTGCGGGTGCCGCAGGGCTGGCCTGGCTGGGCCGCGACTACACGCCCCTGCCCGCCCTGATGGCCGACTACCGCACCGTTACCGGCGAACGACGCTGGGTGGCATTAAACGACGGCAGCAAGATCCAGCTCAACAGCGCCAGCGCCATCGACACCGCATTCAGCAGCGAGCGGCGCCTGGTGCGCCTGCTTCATGGCGAGATACTGGTAAATACCGGCGCCGACAGCCGTCCCTTCTGGGTGCAAACCCGCGACGGCTACCTGCGCACCCTCGGCACGCGCCTTCTGGTACGCGAAGAAGCCCAAGGCACGCTGCTGGCGGTGCAGCAAGGCACCGCCGCGTTGTTTGCCGACCGTCACGACGCCAATGCCCGCCAAGTGATCAGGCCCGGTGAGTCGGTACTGTTCGAGCGCGGCAGCATTCGCCCGGCCCTCGCCAACGGCCTTGACCCCTGGGCCTGGAGCGACGGCGTGATCAGTGCCCACAACATGCGCCTGGACGATTTCCTGGCCGAACTGGGCCGCTACCGCAACGGCCTGCTGCGCTGTAGCGAAGCGGTGGCCGGCCTGCGAGTCTCAGGCACGTATCAGTTGGACGATACCGACCAGGTCCTTAACCTCGTGGCGCAATCACTCAACGTCGACGTCACTTACCGCAGCCGCTATTGGGTCACCGTCAGCCCGCGCGTTTAATCAATCGAAAATAAATGAGGTGAATTCTCATTGCCGCTCGACCTGTAAGGAAAGGCCGATCAACAGGCCGGTTCTGTTCACTTCCTTCAGGAGCACCCCGCGGTCATGCAAGCGTTTCCCTCCCAACGTTCCCCCCTCAAGCGCGCGGTGCAGGCCGCCCTGCTCGGCGCCTGCCTGAGCGGCGGCGCAGTGCCATTGGCCGTAATGGCCGACACAGCCGCCAGTGACACCCAGGCCCGCAGTTGGACCATCGCACCCGGCTCCTTGGCCAACGCGCTGGACCAGTTCGCCCGCCAGGCCGGCGTCAGCCTGTCGTACGACGCCAACAGCGTGGCCGGCAAAACCAGCCCAGGCCTGAGCGGCAACTTCGACCGCCAGCAGGCCCTCGGCGAGTTGTTGCGCGGCCAGGGCCTGCAAGCCCAGCGCCAGGGCGACAGCACCTGGCTGTTGCTGCCACAAGTAGCCGATACCGGGGCACTGAACCTGGGCGCCACCACGATCACCGGCGACCGCTTGGGGGCCACCACCGAGGGCACCGGGTCCTACACCACCGGCGCGGTAACCATCGGCAAAGGCGAACACAGCCTGCGGGAAACCCCGCAGTCGGTCAGCGTGATGACCCGTCAATTGATGGACGACCAGAACCTCACCACCATCGATGACGTGATGGAACGCACGCCCGGCATCACCAGCTACGAGTCGCCCATGGGCGGCAAGTATTTCTATTCCCGTGGTTTCAAGATGCTCGGGCAGTACCAGTACGACGGCGTACCGCTGGACATGGGCAAGGACTACGCCCAAGCCGACAGTTTCAGCGCCAACATGGCAATTTATGACCGGGTGGAAGTGCTCAAGGGGGCGGCCGGCATGCTCAAGGGCGCCGGCACCGCCAGCGGCGCGGTGAACTTTGTGCGCAAGCGGCCCCAGGCCAAGCCCACCACCAGCCTGTCGTTGTCGGCCGGCACCTGGGACAACTACCGCGCCGACCTCGACACCGGCGGCCCTCTGAACGACAGTGGCACCGTGCGCGGTCGTGCCGCGATCAGCCAGCAGGATCGCGGCTCGTACATGGACATTGCCAAGCGCAAGGACCAGGCGTTCTATGGCGCCCTGGACTTCGACCTGAGCCCGGACACCACCCTGGGCGTTGGCGCCAGCTACGAAGATGTCGACGCCACCCCATGCTGGGGCGGCCTGCCGCGCTACGCCGACGGCAAAAGCGCCCACCTCAGCCGCTCGACGTGCCTGGGCCAGGCGTGGAACGACTGGCAAAGCCGACGCACCACGTTTTTTGTCGACCTCACCCAGCAACTCAACGAGGACTGGAAACTCAAGGTCGCCGCCGTGCACAGCCGCAACCTGCAAGACACCAAGTACGCCGCCAGCGAAGGCACCATCAACTACGGCGACCCGGCGCCAACGGCCCTCTCCTATGCCGCGTTGATGGACTACGACCACCGCGACTATGGCCTCGACGCCTACCTGGACGGCAAGTTCGAAGCCTTCGGCCTGCAGCACGAATTGATCCTCGGCGCCAACGGCAGCCGTGGCACCCAGGACGACGTGTATGCGATCCAGAACCTGCCCACGCGCCAGGGCATCTACACCCCCAACCACCATATGCCGGAGCCGGCCGACAACACCTTCTGGCCGAACATGTACCGCGGCAGCACGATCAAGGAAACCGCCACTCAATACGGCACCTACGCCACGCTGCGCCTGCGCCTGGCCGAACCGCTGATGTTCATTGTGGGCAGCCGCGTGAGCTGGTACGAAAACCGTCGCCAGTCCTACAGCCTGGGCTGGGGCGAATGGTCGTTGCAGGACGCGCGCTCGAAGGAAACCGGTGAACTCACACCGTTCGCCGCACTGATCTACGACCTCAACGAGCACCTGTCGGTGTACGCCAGCTACGCGGATATCTTCCAGCCGCAAAGCGCCTACGCCACCGCCGACGGTGCGCCGCTCAAGCCGAAAGTCGGTGACAACTACGAGTTGGGCATCAAGGGCGATTGGTTCGACGGGCGCCTGAACAGCTCCCTGGCACTGTTCCGCGCCCTCGAGAAAAACGGTGCCGAAACCGACTTCACCCGCCTCTGTTCCACCTCCGCCGATGGCTTTTGCTACACCGACACCGGCAAGGTGCGGGCCCAAGGCGTGGAGGCCGAAGTCAGCGGCGAACTGCTCGAACGCCTGCAGGTGTTCGGCGGCTACACCTATACCCAGACAAAAGCCCTGAAGACCATCGACAGCAAGATCGAAGGCGGCTCCTCCAACACCTACGTGCCTCGGCACATGCTGCGGCTATGGGGTGACTACCAGCTCGACGGCGCCCTGTCGAAATGGAGCGTAGGCACCGGCGTCAATGCTCAAAGCAGTAACTACCGCATGCAGACCATCAAGCTGGAACAGCCCGGCTACGCGGTGTGGAGCGCTCGCCTGGCCTATCGCCTGGATGACACCTGGACCGTAGCGCTCAATGGCAACAATTTGTTCGATAAAAGCTATTACAACACCGTCGGAACAGCATCCTGGGGCAACTTCTACGGTGAGCCGCGCAATTTCACGGTTAGTTTGAAAGGCAACTTCTGATTCTACGAAAGCCCCGGTGGCAGGGCACTAAGTGCGCCTTGCCACCTTCTTGTCGCCCCCCTTTCCTACCTCTTGTGGAAAAAGGTTTTTCCTTTATGCAGGAAAAATCTCACATTTGTTCCTACACTCCAAAACACACCCCGTAACCGAGTGTCCGGACAAGGAATGTCAATAAAATGCCGCAAAAAAGACTGATTAACCTGTCTAGCATGCCACCTCCGCACCATCGTCAATTCGTTGACAAAGCACATTAAGGGGACACTCCTTTATTCACTACCCCCGCAAATTCCCTTGGGTTAGATAGGTAATTGCGTATTACCCAGAGCAGCCGTAGTTCGACTTTCCCCCTTATAAAGCAGCCTACCGCCTTATAGAGGAAACAACCGAGCAGTGAGTCTGGAGTGCAATGAGGGATGTTTTATGCGAGAGAAGTCGTCCGTCGATAGCTTGTTTTTAACGCGTGCCGGTTTTGTTGAGTTTTTTGTTGTCTTCGTCAAATTCATTCATGGCCTGAGTGCCATTCTGCCCCCGTTGGTCCTGGTGTTTTTCATCGACCCGATGGAGCCCGCGCTGCGCCCTCACTTCCTTGGGCTGCTGCTGTTTTTCGCGGTCCTGACCATCATTCTGTTCCAGGCGCTGGGCATTTACTCGGAAGAACTGTTCAGCAATCGCCTGCGCCTGAAAACCAAGGTCAAGGCCTGGTCGGCGGCGTTTTGCATCCTGCTGTTCATGTACCAGATCCTGCAGATGTTCCCCCAACTGACCCCACGTAACCTGGCGGTGTGGTACGTCGTCAGCCTGGCGCTGTTTTGCGTGGAGCGCCTGGTGATGCTGCGCCTCTATCGCAACCTGATGCGCAAGGGCAAATACCTGCAACGCACGGTCATCCTGGGCTTTACCGACACTGCCGTGCATGTTGCCGATCACCTGCAGCGCAACGGTGACATTCGCTCCGGCCTGATCGGTTTTATCGACGACCGCACCGAACGCATCCCCAAGGAGCTGAGCAACCTGCCCTTGCTCGGCAACTCCCGTGACCTGGAAAAACTGATCCGCGCCGAACAGGTCAACCAAGTGATGATCTGCCTGCCCTGGGCCGCCGAGCAGCGTATTCACGGGTTGGTCAATCGTCTGCGGCAGATGTCGGTGAATGTGATGCTGGTGCCCGACATGGCGGCCCTGCGCTACGGCCACAGCAAGATCACCGATGTGGGCGGCATCCTGATGTTCAACACCTCGCAACTGCCACTGCGCGGATGGTCGCCGGTGATCAAGCGCCTGGAGGATTTGTTGCTGGCCAGCCTGGCGTTGGTGGCGTTGTCGCCGGTGATGCTGGCAACGGCCATTGCGATCAAGCTCGACTCCAAGGGCCCGGTGCTGTTTCGCCAGAACCGCTATGGCTACAACGACAACGAAATCCGCGTGTTCAAGTTCCGCTCGATGTTCACCGACCAGAGCGACTTCACCGCCGAACGCCAAACCACTCGCCAAGACCCACGCATCACGCGTGTAGGCCGCATCATCCGCAAGACCAGCATCGACGAACTGCCGCAGCTGTTCAACGTGCTGCTGGGCAATATGTCGATGGTCGGGCCACGTCCCCACGCTACGGCAACCAAGGCCGCAGGCATTCCTTTCGAGGTGGCGGTGAGCGAATACAGCTCGCGGCACCGGGTAAAACCAGGCATCACCGGCTGGGCGCAAATCAACGGGTACCGGGGCGAGACCGACACCCTCTACAAGATCCAGAAACGTGTCGAGTACGACCTGGAGTACATCTCCAAGTGGTCGGTGTGGTTTGACTTGTACATCGTCTTCATGACGGTTCCGGCCGTCCTGTCCACCAAGGAGGTCTATTGATGAATACCCTCAACGGATTGATACCCTGCATCATTTCCGGTGGCTCGGGCACGCGGCTGTGGCCGGTGTCCCGGCAGAATATGCCCAAGCCGTTCATGCGCATGCGTGACGGCCAGAGCCTGCTGCAGAAGACCTTCCAGCGCGCCGCCAAACTGCCCGGCGTGGAAAGCGTGCTCACGGTGACCAACCGCGACCTGTTGTTCCGCACCCTGGATGACTACCGGGGGGTGAACAAGGCCCACCTGCCCCTGGACCTGCTGCTGGAGCCGTTCGGGCGCAACACGGCAGCCGCGATTGCCGTGGCGGCGCTGCATGTGCAGGAGCATTTTGGTGATCAGGCGCAGTTGCTGGTGATGCCGGCCGACCATTTGATCCTTAACGAAGTGGCATTCGCCGAGGCTGTCACCCAGGCCCGCGACCTGGCCGAAGCCGGTTACCTGGTGACGTTTGGCATCCAGCCCGACCACCCGGAAACCGGCTTTGGCTACATCGAACAAGGCGAGGCCCTGGACACCGGTTATCGCGTCAAGCGTTTCGTCGAAAAGCCCGACCTGGCCACCGCCCAGGGCTACCTCGACGGCGGCAAGCACCTGTGGAACGCCGGCATGTTCTGCTTCAAGGCCAGCACCCTGGTGGACGAACTCGCCGCCCACGCGCCGGATGTACTCACCGCAGCCACCGCCGCGCTGCAACACAGCCAAAGCCTGCAAAACAAAACCTCGCGCCAGCGTGAACTGGACGCGGACGCCTTCGGCAGTGCGCCGGATATTTCCATCGACGTGGCACTGATGGAGCAGTCCAAAAAAGTCGCCGTGGTGCCCTGCGACATCGGCTGGAGCGATATCGGTTCATGGGAAGCCCTGCGCCAGCTCACCCCCAGCGACGCCCATGGCAACCAGGTCAACGGCGAAGCGATCTTGCACGACGTGCACAACTGCTACATCGACTCACCCAAGCGCGTCCTCGGCGCCGTCGGCGTGCGTGACCTGATCATTGTCGACACTCCCGATGCGCTGCTGATCGCCGACGCCAACCGCAGCCAGGATGTGCGCTACATCGTTGCCGAGCTCAAGCGCCAGAACCATCCGGCGTACAGCCTGCACCGCACCGTCACCCGGCCGTGGGGCACCTATACGGTGCTGGAGGAAAGCAGCCGCTTCAAGATCAAGCGCATCGTGGTCAAGCCCCAGGCATCGTTGTCGTTGCAGATGCACCACCACCGCAGCGAACACTGGGTGGTGGTCAGCGGTGCGGCGCAGATCACCAATGGCGAGCGCGAATTCCTGATCAACGCCAACGAGTCCACCTACATTCCCGCCGGGCACAAACACCGGCTGACCAACCCCGGCATCATCGACCTGGTGATGATCGAAGTGCAGAGCGGCGAATACTTGGGCGAAGACGACATTGTGCGCTTCGATGACATCTACGGCCGTGCGCCCGCCGACGTGAAAAAATGACATGCGTACCTCACTGATCATCCCGACCCGTAACGCCTCCAGCCACCTGGCCCGCCTGCTGCCGGCGCTGAAAATGCAAACCCTGCAACCTGACGAGATGCTGGTGGTGGACAGCGCCTCCAGCGATGACACCGTGGCGCGCTTTCGCGAGTTTGGGGCACGGGTCGAGGTGATTGATGCGCGTGACTTCAACCACGGTGGCACCCGGCGCTGGGCCAGTGAACAGGTGGGCGGCGATGCGTTGATCGTGATGACCCAGGACGCCATCCCCGCCACTCCCGAAACCTTCGCCAATCTGCTGGATGAACTGCAGCAGGACCCACTCAACGGCGTGGCTTACGGCCGCCAATTGCCCCACCCCGACGCGGGTGTACTGGGCGCGCAGTCACGGCACTTCAACTACCCGGAGCACAGCCGCAGCAAAAGCCTGGCTGACGCGCCGGAATTGGGGATCAAGACCTGTTTCAGCTCGGACTCGTTTTCCGTGTACCGGCGCAGTGCGCTTGAGGCGGTGGGCGGTTTTCCCAAAGACGTGATCGGCAGCGAAGACGCATTCGTGGCCGCACGCATGCTGCTCGAAGGCTACAAGGTGCGCTACGCCGCCACGGCGCTGGTGCACCACTCTCACGATTACAAACTCATGGATGAGTTTCACCGCTACTTCGACATTGGCGTGTTCTACGGTCGCGAACCGTGGATCAAGCAAGCCTTTGGCGACGCAGGCGGCGAAGGCAAGCGCTATGTGCTGGCCGAACTCGCCGCCTTGCGCAAGGCCGGTGCCTTGCACCGCGTCCCCGAGGTACTGGTGCGCAGCGCGTTCAAATTGCTCGGCTACCGGCTGGGCCATCTGGAGCGGCGCCTGCCCCTCGCGATCAAGCGACGCATCAGCATGTTTCCCGGTTATTGGAGGTGAGTCGCATGACCTACAGGAAGTCCCCCTTGATGAAACGAACCGTGCTCGTCCTGGTCATGCTGGCCCTGGCCGCCTGCAATACACCGGCGCGCATCGTGCCGCCGGACAGCCAGACCATCGAAGACGGCAAGCGCGCCCTCGACCAGTTGGCCCAACTGCCGCCGGTGGTGGAGCGCATCCGCATCGGCGACCAGTTGCGTATCGTGCGCGATGCCGGCGAGATGCCGACGCTGTCGGCGTTCAACGTCAGCACCATCTACGAGCTGACGCTGTACACGGTGCAGAACGACGGCAAGATCAACTACCCGTTCCTGGGGCCCATCCAGGTGGCGCGACGCACGCCCGCCGAGGTGGCCGCCGAGCTGACCAAAAGCCTGGCGCCGGTGTACCGCGAACCACGGGTGACAGTGAACATCAACCAGGCGCCGAGCAACTCGGTGATCGTCGGTGGCGCAGTGAACAACCCGACGGCGGTGCAGATCCCTACGGCCAACACGCTGGAGCAGGCGATTGTCGGTGCAGGCGGGGTCAACCCGTCCGGCGACGCCAGCATGGTTGCGCTGTTGCGCGAAGACGCCCAAGGCGCCTACCACGCCTACTTCCTGGATTTCAGCCAGTACCTCAAGACCGGTCCCAACGGGCGCAAACAAGTGCCGCTGCAACGCGGTGACGTGGTGTTCGTGCCCAAGTCCAACGTCGGCGAACGCATCCAGGGCGTGGACACCTACTTGAACCAACTGATCCCGTTCACCAAGTCCATTGGGGTTGGCTACAACTACACCCGAACCAGCGGCGGCAATAACTAAAGGAGCGACATCCCATGATCGAGATCCGTTCTTTTCGTGATCTTCTGCGCTTGTTCTTCATCTTCCGGCGTGAGTTCAAACTGGCGGCGATCGCGGCGCTGGTGATCATTCTGCTGGGGGCTTTTTTGCTGCCGGCCAAGTACGAATCCACTGCGCGCCTGCTGGTGAAGCCGGGCCGTGATTCGACCTTGCCCATCGAGATCAGCAACCGCCAGGCGCTGGTGATGCCCAGCACCCAGCGTGACCCGATTGTCGATGAGGAACGCCTGCTGACCGGGCGCCCGATTGTGCGCACGGTGGCTGAGCACTACCTGGAAGTCATCGAGAATGCGCCACCGCCAGAAGGGTTCTGGAAGCGCACCAAGCACTACGTCAAGGAAGGTATTGGCGCGGTGTTCGGCGGCGTTCGCGTGGTACTTGAATCCATCGGCATCGTGGAAAAAACCACGCCGGTCGAACGCCTGGCCGCCAGCCTGGAGAAGAGCTTTGAAGTGAGCCACGCCGCCGGCTCCACGGTAATGGACATCAGCTTCACCTGGGGCGACCCGGAGATTGCCCAGGCCGTGGTCAAGGATTGGGTCGAAACCTATATCAATGAACGCACCCAGGCCCTGGGGCGCAAGAGCTTGTATGCCTTCTATGAAGGCCAGGTGAGTACCAGCGCCACCGAGATCAAGGGCTACAAGGAACAGATCCTTACGCACCTCAACGAAATCGGCGCGGCGAGCATCACCGACCGCCTGGAAGATTTGTCCGAACGCATCAACGTGCTGCGTGGCGAGACGTTCAACACCACGCGGTTGATCGCCTCTTCCGACAGTGCCATCGCCAGCACCCGCGAGCAGCTCAAGACCCAGCCCAAGGAAGTGACCACGGTGCGCCAGATCGCACTGAACCCGCAGCAACAGGACTTGCGTCGCCTGCTTAACCAGAAGTTTTTGGAAAAGGCCGACATGATGCGCACCTACACGGACAACGCGCCGCCGGTCAAAGCCCTGGATGCGTCGATCCGCGCAATGCAGGCCCAGGTCGCCAGCGAAAGCAACACCGTGCAGGCCTCGGAAAACCGTGCGCCGAACACCCTGGAGATCCACTTGCAGCGAGTGCTGCTGGATGAAACCAGCAACAACCAGGCACTGCGTACCCAGTTGGTACAGCAGCAAAAACAACTGGTGAACCTGGAAACCCAACGCAAGCAAGCCCTCGAGATCGAGCCGGAGTTGACGCGCCTTTCCCGCGAGCTGGGCGCCGCCGAGCGCAACTACGCGCTGTATGTGGACAACCTGGAAAAATCGCGTATCGACCGCGAGCTGGATAACAGCCAGATCAGCAACATCGCGGTGATCGAAGAAGCCACCCTGAACCCAGGCCGCATCTTCCCGAAAACCCTGGTGATGCTGCTGTTGGCGATCCCGTTTGCCATCGTCGTCGGCCTGCTGGTGATCTACCTGTGCTACCTGATGGATCAGCGCATCCACGACGGCGGCCTGGTGGAGCGCAAGTTCGGCCTGCGCTTGTGGACCACCCTGCCGGAGCTGGACACCACCACCGCACAGAGTACCAACGCGTTCAACGCAAGCATTTACCGGCTGTACAGCCTGCTCAAGCCCGACCGCATCGCCGAACAGGGCCTGACCCTCGGGCTGACCTCGGCACGCCACGGCGAAGGCGTGACCTTTGTGGTGGAGCAGTTGCGCCAACTGCTGCTGGAGAACGGCGTGAATGTGCGGGTCGGTGGCCTGGCCCCGGCCGAGCCCGGCGAAGTGGTGCTGCTGGACGCGTCGGCCTTGCTGGCCAACCGTGAGGCATTTGTCACCTTGCGTCGTGCCGACCTGATCGCCCTGGTGGTGGAAGCGCACAAGAGCACCGTGCCGGTGGTGGAACATGCGCTGTCGATCCTCAACACTGCGTTCGGCAAGGTGGACGGCATCATCATCAATCGACGCAAGCTGGAAGTGCCGAGCAAAGTGCTGGAAACCATCAACAAGTACCGGGGAGCGTTCTGATGCGTATCGCCCTGCTCGCCCCGCTGCCACCGGAAAAAAACGGCATCGCCGACTACGCGAACCATTTCCGTGCGGCGCTGGAGCAGCTCGGCGTAACGGTGGTGACACCGTTGGCCGCAGTAGCGGGTAACAGCGAGGCGATCAAGCAGGCGATCGGTGGGTTTGACTGGCACACCGTGGACCTGGTGCATGCCGAACTTGGCGGCGGGCGGCTGGGGGAATTCCTGGCCCTGCGTGAGCTGCGCAAGGCCTACCCGCAGTTGCCGCTGACAGCCACCGTGCATGATCCCGAGCGCATCGTGTGGCGCCGTGAACACCTGCCCTTTCCACTGAACCTGCTGGAGCGTCTGCCCAGCCCGTTGCCGCAGGCAGCGGTCGTGCTGGCCGACCCACTGACCCTTCGCGAAGAACGTTACGTCGCCAAAGGCCTGACCCGCTTGGTCACCCTCACCCGCCTGGGTGCCGATTGCCTGAGCCAACGCATGCAGTTGCCGCCTGGCAAAGTGGCGGTGATCAACCACGCCAACCTGGCGATTGCACCGGCACCGTTGCCGACCCTCGACACCCTGCGCCTGCTGTACTTCGGGTTTATCTACCGAGGCAAAGGCATCGAGGATCTGGTGCAGGCCTTGGCCGATGCATTCGAACAAGCCCCCGAACTGCGCGACCACGTGCGGCTGACCCTGGCCGGCGGTACCGCTGCGGAAATGGCCTTTGGCGCGGGGAGTAACTACCTGGAGCAGCTCAACAGCCAAATCGCCGCACTGGGCCTGACCGATTCCATCGACTGGCGGCTGAACCTGCCGGCGGATGAAATCGCACAAACGATCCAGGCCCACCATGTGATGGTGCTGCCGTACCGCGAATCGAAAAAACTCGGCCTGTTGGGACGCCAGCGCGGCACCAGTGGTGCGCTGTCTTGGGCTGCCGCCTGCGGACGTGGCGCGATCACCTCCGATGCGCGCGCATTTGCCGAAGAAGTCGCCAGCGGCAACGGCGCCATTTACCCCGAAGGTGATGTGGCCGCCTTGAGCGAACAGATTGTGCGCCTGGCGCGCACGCCGCTGCTGGCCCGGGACTGGGCCGAGCGCGCCGGTGAAATCGGCCGCGAACGCCTGTGGCCGTTGACCGCGCTGAAGTTCAAGCAACTCTTCGAACAGGCCATTGCAGGAGCCCCTTATGGCGCGTAAACCCACCTTTCTCGCGACCCTTGCGGTGGTTGCCGTACTGGGCGTTACCGCGTTCCTGTGGGGGCGCCCGGCCGACGCCGAGAACCATGTGCTCAAGGGCAGCAAGGTGGTGGTTTGGAAGGATTTCCTGGGGGTGAACGCGCAGTTCCTGTGGTTCAGCCCCCAGCGTTACCAGATGCAGATCGATCGCCTCAAGGCCCTTGGGCTGGAGTGGGTGCGCCTCGATTTGCACTGGGATCAACTGGAGCCCGTGGAGAACCAGTACCAGGTCGCCACCCTGGACCAACTGGTGGGCAACCTGCAGAGCAACCAGCTCAAGTCGGTGTTTTACCTGGTGGGTTCGGCGCCCTTCGCCACCTCCGCGCCGCCGGGTGCGCCTTATCAGGACCAGTATCCGCCCAAGGACCCGAGCGTATTCGCCACCCGCATGGCGCTGCTGTCCCAGCGCTATCCCAGCGTCGATGCGTGGCAGGTGTGGAACGAGCCAAACCTGCTGGGCTTCTGGCGCCCAGTGGCCGACCCCGCTGGTTTCGCCGCACTGTTGACCGCCACGGCGGGCGCCTTGCGCGGGGTGAATCCCACTAAACCGGTGGTCGCCGCCGGCATGGCGTTCTTCAGCGAAATGCCCAACGGCCAGACCATGTTCGACGCCCTTGGCGCCCTGGGCGTCGCCAGCCTGAACACGGTGATTTCCTACCACCCCTACACCCAACTACCCGAGGGAAATGACCCGGCTAACCTGGACTTTATCGCCAAGACCACCACCCTCAACCAGGCCCTGCGCAACGGCGGCGTGCAAACCTTGTGGAGCACCGAGTGGGGCTGGTCCACTTACCCAGGCCCCAAGGACGCGCAGGACATCATCACCCAACAGGGCCAGGCCGATTACATCGTGCGGCGCCTGGCGCTGATGAGTGCGATGGATTTCGACCGGATCTTCCTGTTCACCCTGAGCGACCTGGACCAGCGCGCCAGCGTGCGCGACCAATTTTATGGCTTGCTCGACATCGACGCCAACCCCAAGCCCGCGTACACCGCGCTGAAAAACTTTCTTGATGTCAGTGGCCCGCAACTCACCCCCGGCGACCCTCCGCAGGCCGACCAATTGCCTGACGGCCTGTTCAGCATCGGCTGGACCCGCGCCGACGGCAAAAAGCTCTGGTTCTTCTGGTCGGCAGAGGGCGGCAACGCGCACTTGCCCGGGCTGGCCAGTGCCACCTTGTACGACCCGTTGCGCAGCACGCAAATCCCTGTCAGTGGCAGCGATGGGCTGACCATCGCGGTAAAACCGAACCTGCAAATTCTGGTATGGGAGTAGAGCCTGCCATGCGCATTTTATGGATCCTGCCCTACTCGCCCTGGCCCGCCACCAGCGGCGGCAAGACGCGCCAGTTCCACCTGCTGCGCAGCCTGGCCGCGCGCGGGCATCGCATCACCTTGCTGCTGCATGACAAACACCCGGTGTCGCCCACCGACCGCCAGGTGCTGGAGGCGTTTCTGGAGCAAGTGATCATCCTGCCGCGTCGCCCTTTGCGCAGCTATAAAACCCTGCTGGCCGGGTTGTTTGCGCCCTACCCATTGCTGGCGAGTGTGAATGGGCTGTCGGGAGCGTTGCAGGACACGTTCAACCAGTTGCTGGACGAGCATTGGGACGTGGTGCAGATCGAGCACAGCTACACCTTCCAACCCTACGAGGACGTGCTGGCGCGCCAATCCCAGCCATTCGTGCTGACCGAACACAACGTCGAATCGGCACTCGGCGCCGCGACCTACGACCGTTTGCCAGGCTGGGCGCTGCCGTTCATTCGCTACGATCAGTGGCGCTACTCGCGCTGGGAACGCCGGGTAATGCGCCAAGCCGCACACGTGGTGGCAGTGACCGACAGCGATGCGCAAGTGCTGGCAACCATTGCCGGCAAACCGGTATCGGTGGTGGTCAATGGCGTGGACTGCGATCACTTCGCTGCGGCCCAGCCCGACCCTTCGACACGCCGTGTGCTGTTCCTCGGCAACTACGAATACGCACCCAATGTGGACGCCATCGAGTGGGCACTGGACGAGATTCTGCCCAAGGTCTGGGCGCGCTGCCCGGACGCGCGCATGAGCGTATGCGGCTTCGGCATGCCGGGCAGTTGGCGTGAGCGCTGGAAAGACCCGCGTATCGAGTGGCAAGGTTTTGTGCCGAACCTGCTAGATCTGCAATCGAGCAGCTCGGTGTTCCTCGCACCGTTGCGCCATGGCGGTGGTTCCAAGTTGAAAGTGCTCGAAGCCCTGGCCGCCGGCCTGCCGCTGGCGAGTACCGAGCAAGGTGTCTCAGGTTTGGATTTGGTGGAAGGCTTGGACTACTTGGGCGGCCAGACTGCCGCCAGCCTGGCGGACTCAGTGGTACGCCTGCTGCAATTTCCCGAGGCTGCCGCGCCGATGGGCGAAGCCGGCCGTGCCTATGTGCGCCGCGCCCATGACTGGAGCGTCGCCGCCAGCCAATTGGAACAGGTGTATGCGACCCTGGCACCGTTGAATCAAAAGGAGCCCGCATGCGTATAGGCCTGGACTACCGCACCGTCGGCACCTCACCGCAATCGGGGATCAGCCGCCAGGTGTACGCGCTGGAAGCGGGCTTGCGGGCCTTACCCAACGTCGAGCTTGAACGCTTCACCGTGGCGCCCCTGGGCGACGAAACCCGCTTTCAGGCCCATTGCCCGGCGTGGGGTTGCGCCAAGACCGCGATGCACCAGCCACACCATCGCCTGCGCTTCGAGGCCGGTTTTTTGCCACGCGCGTTGCGCGAGCAGCACATCGACCTGTACATCAGCACCTTCAATATGGGCCTGCCGCTGGCGCCCAAGCCAAAGGGTTTGCGCACCGTGGTGCTGCTGCATGACCTGTTCCAGATCACCTTGAACAATTACCACGCCAACCGCGTGAAGGCGCTGATCTACAAGACCAGTGATCGCCTGTCGATTGCCTGGGCCGTGCACAGCGCCGACCGCGTATGGACGCCGTCGCAGTACAGCGCCGACGAAACCGCGCGGTTGTTTCCCAAGGCAGCAGGCAAGATTCGTGTGCTGCCCAACCAGGTCGACGGTTTTTTCGAGCGGCCCGCGGATATCAGCGCACGCCAGTTACCTGAGCGTTATTGGTTACTGGTGGGCACCCGCGAGTTGCGCAAGAACGTGCCCTTCCTGGTGGACGCCTGGCAGCAAGCGCGCAGCCAATCCCCCGAAATACCGGAGTTGGTGCTGGTGGGTAGCCTGGAGCATTTGCCCGAAGCCCAGCGCACGTTGCCTGGGATTCGCGCGTTGAGTGGCGTGTCGGATGCCGAACTGCACGCGTTGTATCGCCAGGCGTCGCGCCTGTGGCAACCATCCTATGCCGAAGGTTTTGGCTTGCCGGTGATCGAAGCCCTTAGCGTCGGTACACCGGTGGCGGTGGCCAGCGGTACCTCACTGGACGAAATCACTCCGCCGTCAGCGCCACGCTTCTCGCCCACCGATGGCGCCGCGCTGGTGCAGTTGATGCTCAGCCTGGCCGCACGCCCGGATGCAGAATCACCCGAGCAACACAGGTTGTGGGCAGAGCGCTTCAACCAGCACGCCTACCGCCAACGCCTGGCCGAATTGATTGAGGAGCTGACGTGAGAGTGAACCTGGCAAGCCTCGTCGCGATTCTGTTCGGCCTGCTGTTTGGGGCGCTGGCCCTGTTGCTGTCACCGGCCAAGGCGTTCCTTGCCGTGATCGGCCTGGCAGGGGCGGTGACTATTCTGCGCTTTCCGTTCTGGGGCCTGTTGCTGTTTGCGGTAATGGCGACGTTCATGCCGTACTCAACGGTCAACCTGGGTATTCGTACCACGGTGAGCGAGGCGATCCTGGCCCTGACCTGGGGCGCCGTGGTGTGGCATCGGTTTTTGTCGCGTATGCCCGATGGGACGCCGTTCGCCCGGCGCCCCACCGACCAGATGCTGTTGTGGTTGATGCTGTTCAGCGTGTTCCCCTTCATCGTCGGCCAGGTGATCACACACGCCGACAGCAGCGGCGTGGCCAACTGGCTGCGCTGGTTGCTGAACCTGTCGGGGGTGTTCCTCGCCGCCCAGTTGTTGGTGGACCGCAAGCACCGCGAATCCCTGGTGATTGCCCTGCTGCTCGGCACCCTGGCAATGCTGGTGCTGTCGATTGCAGTGTTTGTGTACACCCGCTCCGGCGCGGGCATCGCGCCGATCCTGGGGTTGTTCAACTACGCCAACTTCGAGACCTTGAAATTCGGCCTGGAGGCGATGTCCCCGCGTATGGGCTCACCCTGGACCCACCCCAATGCCATCGGAGGGATCATGGCGCTGCTGTTGCCCTTGGCGTTCTGCTACGGCATGACCGAACAAGGCTGGAAACGCGCGCTGGGTTTGGGCGTGGCGTGCCTGGGGGCGGCGGCATTGCTGTTGGCCAGTAGCCGTGGCGCCATGGTCAGCCTGGCGTTGGTGTTGTTGTGGATGGCCTCGCGGCGCGTGCCCTACACCGGCCGCCTGCTGATGATCGGCGCGGCGCTGACAGTGGCGCTGGTGATGGCGTACCCACCGTTGCAGGAGCGTCTGGCGACGATTTTCTCGTCGGACAACGCCAGTACCGAGGTGCGCTTCGACGAGTACCGCATGTTCCCCCAAGCGGTGGCGGCGTATCCGCTGGGCATTGGCTTCAAGGTCGACCCACCGGTGCCGGGCACCCATCTGTTGGGGATTTCCAACCTGTGGCTGAACTACATCTACAAGATCGGCATCGTCGGCATGCTGTTCTTCGTCGCGGTGACGGTGCGCTGGTGGCGTGAGGCGCGTCCGGAGAAAGGCCCGATCCGCCTGACCCAGGACAACGCGCTGTGGCTGGGTACCACAGCGGGGATTCTGTCGGCGCTGGTCAGTGGCCTGTTCGACCACTACTTCAGCTTTGCGGTGGTGATGGTGGCGTTGTTCTGGTTGATGGTGGGGATCAATGTGCTGGAGGCGCGGCGCTTGTTCCCGGCGCGGCTGCGCCAGGTCAAGCGCGTGGATGTGGCCGAGCCGCTGCCTGATGGCGTGCGCCACTGATGCTCGGCTCCGCCGTCTGGCTGACCCTGGCGACCCTGCTGGGCCTGTGCCTGGGCTTTGCGCGCGAATGGCTGCTGGTGGCGGCCTGGGGCGCAGGGGAGCGCAGTGATGCGTTCCTGATCGCGCTGTTCTTGCCCGAGGCGCTACGCATGTCTCTCGCTGGCGGCGTGCTGAGCGCTGCCGCATTACCGTTGTACCTGGCGCGCAAGGATGGCGAGCGGTTGGACTGGCTGGCGGTGTTGTTTCCCGCGCTGATGGTGATCGCCTTGGTCACCAGCCTGTTGCTGACGCTATTAGCGCCCTGGCTGGTGCAGTTGCTAGGCCCGGGGTTGGCCGCTTCCGCCACAGCGCTGGCGGCGAGCAACCTGCAGATCGTCGCGTGGTGCGTGCCGGGCTTGATGCTGCATGCGTTGTTCAGCATTCCGTTGCAGGCCAGTGAACGCTTTGTGCTGGCGGGGCTGGGTTCGCTGCTGTTCAACCTGCCGCCGGTGACCTACCTCGCCTTGGCCGGCACTGCGACCCAACCTCACGCGCTGGCCCTGGCCTGTCTGGCCGGCAGCCTGTTGATGCCGCTCGCGATGTTGCCGGCCGTATGGCGCCAGGGCTGGCGGCCGTGGCGTTGGCAGCTTTCATTTGTCCCCTTGCGTGAACTGGGCCAGCGCATCGGCCCGTTGTTGTTGAGCAACGGCGCCAGCCAAGGGTTGGCGTTGATCGAACGGTTGGTGGCGTCGCTGCTGGGCGAAGGCGCGGTGACCTGGGTCAACCTGGCGCGCAAGCTGATGAACCTGCCGCTGATTGCCCTGATGAGCCTCAACCAAGTTCTGCTGGGCATGATGAGCCGCCGACAGGGCGACGAGCGCCTGGCGCTGCTCAAACGTGGTCTGGAAACCGCCAGCGTGCTGACCCTGCCCGCCGGGGTCGGCCTGGTGGCGGCGGCGCCAAGCCTGGTGGCGTTGCTGCTGCCCAAGCAATCGGCGGACTCGCCGCTGCCGCTGCTGCTGGCCTGGTTTGCCGTGCCGCTGGTGTTCGGCGCCTGGAACGCCCTGCTCGCGCGCTATGCCTACGCCGCCGGCGACACGCGCCAGCCGTTGCGCTGCGAACTTTTGGGTAGCCTGGTCAACGTGTTGCTGCTGGGCGCCCTGCCCTTTGTGTTCGGCCTCGCCGGCATCCCCTTGGCCGCGCTGGCCGGGGTGATCTGCACCGCACTGCTGCTGATGCAACGCCAGGCCCTGCTCGACACCCTGCCCTGGGCGCGGCAATGGCTGCTCAGCGCCGTGCTGATGGGCTTGGCGGCAGTGGCGCTGTTTCGCATTGAAGGCGTGTGGCTGCAACTGGGGCTGAGCACCCTGGCCGGCGCCGTGGTGTTGCTGGGGATGGGGCTGTGGCTCAAGCCATGGCGCAAGGCATGAACGTTCGATCGGGAGCACGCAGGTGAAAAATCGCTGGATTCAAATGGACATCGCAAAAGGCATCGGCATCCTGGTGATCGTGTATGCCCACAGCTGGTTCGTGGCCACGTCACGGGAGCTGATGTACCCGATCCTGGCCTCGTTCGTGTTGCCGTTGTTCTTCTTTCTGTCCGGCGTGCTGTTCAAGCCGGAGCAACCCTTCGGCGAGATGGCGATTCGCAAGGCCGACGGCCTGCTCAAGCCATTCTTCTTCACCATGCTGGTCTACGTGATCGTGCGCGACGTGCTGCGCGGCCAACCGCTGCTGCCGGACATCGGCGGCGTGCTGTACGCCTCGGTGGACACCATTCCGTGGCAGGCGCTGTGGTTCCTGCCGCATTTTTGGGTGGTGATCCTGTTCAGTTGGGCGGTACTGCGGCTGATCCAACGCCTGCCGCTGGCGGTAAATTGCGCGCTGATGGCGCTGATGCTGATGATCGGCACCTGGATACTGCCGCTGTTCTGGCAGTTGCCCGTGACCTTCGGCGGGCAGACTTGGGTGCTGCCGGGCCTGCCGTTCAGCATCGATATCACCCTGATCAGCAGCGCCTGTTTCATCATGGGCTACCTGCTGCGGGACTGGTTGCGCCGGCATGAAGGTTCGCTGCTGACCTTGCTGGTTGCAGCGGCGCTGTTTGCAGCCGTGTTCCTCTGGCGAGGCGACACCATGGACCTGGCGCAACGACGCTACGATCACTGGGTGTGGACCAGCCTGCTGGCAGTGATTGGCGTGTACCTGTGCTGGGCGTTGGCACGGGTGGTCATGGTGTCGGGGCTGCTGACGCGAGCAATGACCTACGTGGGCCAGTCCACCTTGATCCTGTTGATCTTCCATGGCGAAATCCAGCACAAGACCTTTGATCTGATGGAGCGCGTGGGGCTGCATCCGTTTGTGGCGGCGTGCGTTGGGCTGGTCGTGGCGGTGGTGGTGCCGTTGTTGATCGGGGAAGTGATCAAGCGGGTGGCGTTCTTGCGGTTTTTCTACTTTCCGTTTCCGGTGCGCAAACAATCTGAAGCACGCCGCTGAACCCAATGTGGGAGCGGGCTCCCACATTTGGATGTGTGCCAGGCTCGCCACAGCAAGCCCGTTTATGTATTTCAGTCGTCGAGTTGCTGCGCAGGCTGCTTACCGGCCTTGACCGGTTTGGCAGGCTTGCCGCCCTTGGCCGGGGCGGCCGCTGCAGGTTCAGGCTCGGCAGGCGCGGCGGTTTCTTTCTCGGCCATTGGCATGGCGTCAATGGCGCTGAAGAACTCCTTCAAGTCGAGGGTATCCGGCGGTACGGTCTTCTCGACTTTCTTCTCGCCATCCTTACCCACCAGGATCACCTTGGTGCCGCTGCCAGCGCCAAGCTTGAGGGCGCGGATCAGTGCGTTGGTTTCTGGCGGGGTGAGCTTCTTGGCGTCTTTGGGGTCCTTGGCGAACTTCTCGCCTTCGGCACCGATGCTGCCGAACGACACGGTATAGAACACCATGTTGCGCTCTTCGAAGGACTGCTTGGTGGCAGGGTCTTCCAGTTGCTTCTTCAGGGTGGCCAACGTGGGGTTGCCGGAGTCGAGTTCCACCACTACCAGCGGACGGGCTTTGCCCAGGTCCTGCTTGAGTGGGTTGATATCATCCGCGGCCAGCAACGGCCCCGTAAAAGCCATCAAGGTTGCCAGGGTCAGCGACCGGATGAGCATGCGCACCTCCTTTGAATTCCATGCAGGGTTCTTGAGTTTCATGTCTGCGACAGTCAAATTCAAGGATGATTCCTACAGCGGTTTAAGAAAGCGTAGGTCAGGACGCCCGCTACGCAAGGGGTTGGTCGGGGTCTGGAGTCATTGTTTCCACTGATTGCAGAAACATCATGAGACCTTCCAGTCCGGCCAATGCCGTGCAAACACGGGGGCTACGACGGGATCGATATCCACCTGCACCAGCGTTTGTGCAAAACCCGGTGCCAGCCCGCTCAACGCCTCGCGCGCCTCATCCCAACGCGACACCGCCGCCGCCATCAGGCCCAGAGCATTCGGCGCGCCATCGGGTGCAAACAGCTGCTCGGCGAACTGGTCGGCAAACACCACCCAGGCCTGGTGCAGATAGCGTCGGGTGCCGGTGACCAATTGCGCCTGCGCCGTCTCATTGACGTTGCCCAGCCAACGTTGCGGGTAGTCGATGATGCCGATGGCCGAGTAGCAATTGGCCGCGATGTACACCATGCCGCGAATGATCTGTGCGCGGTTGCCGGCCAGCAGGTCCGAGGCGGGAAATTCCAGGCCGAGGTGGATGAGGATCGCCGCGCTTTCGGTCAGCACCTGGCCATCGGGGGTCAGCAGGGTGGGCACTTGTTTGAGGGGGTTGATGCGCGCCAATTCATCGCTGCCCTCGCCCTCGGCCCATGAGGCGGCATCTACCCGTCGCCACGGCACCGCGCAACGCTGCAGGGCGATTTCGATCATGCAGGAGCCAGATTCGTCGATGCCGTAGAGCGTGTACATGGGCCCTTCCTCCTAGCGTTGCAGTTTGGCCTGTAGGCCGGCCTTCACCTGCGGCCATTCCGAATCGATGATGCTAAAGCGCACCGAGTTGCGCTTGCGACCGTCGGGCATGATGCGCTCGTGACGCACGATGCCTTCTTGCACGGCGCCGAGACGCAGGATCGCGGCGCGGGATTTTTCATTGAGTTCGTCAGTGGTGAATTGCACGCGCACGCAGTCGAGCACTTCGAAAGCGTAGGTCAGCAACAGCAGCTTGGCTTCGGTGTTTATCGCGCTTTTTTGCGTGGATTGCGCCAGCCAGGTGTGGCCGATCTCCAACTTGCGATTAACCCGGTCGACTTTCCAGAACCGCGTGCTGCCAACCACCTGGCCGGTGTCGCGGCGCACGAGCGTGAACGGGATGACCGTGCCCGCATCCCGCCCGGCCAAGGCGGTGTCGATGTAGCTATCGACAGTATCCGGGCCCGGTACGTTGGTGACCTTGAGGTTCCACAGTTCGCCATCGGCCGCGGCGTCGAGCAAGGCGGCCCTGTGTTCACGTTGCAGGGGTAGCAGTTGAACCGTGGTGCCGGTCAGGGTGATCTCAGTCATGGGGGGCTGCGCCGTGGGGTGGTCGTCAGGCACAGAGAGTGCAGGCTCCTACCCAGACGAATCAAGCGTTTTAAAACAGCCCCATCTGGCCGTCCACCAGGGTGCTGAAATCGTCATCCACGAACGGCAGGATCGCGTCCGCCACCGGTTGCAATTGGCGGGTGACGTAGTGGTCGTAGTCGATGGGTGCTTGGCGCACTTCCAGCGGTTCCGGGCCATTGACGCTGATCACGTAGCTGATCCAGCCACCGCGCTGATACTGGCGCGGGCGGCCCAGGCGGTCGTTGTAGTCGTCGGCCAGGCGTGCGGCGCGCACGTGGGGCGGTACGTTGCGCTCGTAGTCGTCCAAACGGCGGCGCAGGCGCTTGCGGTAGATCAGCAATTCGTCAAACTCGCCACTCACCGTGCGGCGCACGTAGTCGCGGATATAGTCCTGGTGCGGTTGGCGATGGAAGATGCGCTGGTACAGCTCCTGCTGGAATCGGCGGGCCAGGGGCGACCAGTCGCTGCGCACGGTTTCCAGGCCTTTGTAGACCATGTCTTCTGTGCCATCGCTGCGCGTCACCAAGCCGGCGTAGCGTTTTTTGCTGCCCTCCTCTGCGCCGCGAATGGTCGGCATCAGGAAGCGGCTGAAGTGGGTTTCGTATTGCAGTTCCAGCGCACTTTGCAGGCCGAATTCGGAGTGCAGATGCTCGCGCCACCAGTCGTTGACGTGCTGCACCAACGCCTGGCCGATACGGCTGGCGTCCTCTTGCGAATGGGCGCTGCCAAGCCAGACGAAGGTGGAATCGGTGTCGCCGTAGATCACCTCATAGCCCTTGGCCTCAACCAGCGCGCGGGTCTGGCGCATGATCTGGTGGCCACGCATCGTGATCGATGACGCCAGCCGCGTATCGAAGAAGCGGCAACCGCTGGAGCCGAGCACACCGTAGAAGGCGTTCATGATGATTTTAAGGGCTTGGGAGAGCGGCGCGTTGTGCTCGCGCTTGGCCTCTTCGCGGCCTTCGGAAACCCGCGCGACAATCGACGGCAAGCAATGCCGGGTGCGGGAAAAACGCGCGCCACGAAAGCCTTCCACCGACTCGCTGTCATCGGGGTGCTTGAGGCCTTCGATCAGGCCCACCGGGTCGATGAGGAAGCTGCGAATGATCGACGGGTAGAGGCTTTTGTAATCCAGCACCAGCACCGACTCGTAGAGGCCGGGGCGCGAGTCCATGACAAAACCGCCGGGGCTGGCCTGGGGCGGTTTGTCTCCCAGGTTCGGCGCGACGAAGCCCTGGCGGTGCATCAGCGGCATATACAAATGGGTAAATGCCGCAACGGAACCGCCGTTGCGATCCGCCGGCAGCCCGGTGACGCTGGCCCGTTCCAGCAGGAACTTGAGCAGTTCGGTCTTGGCGAAAATTCGCGTGACCAGCTCGCAGTCCTTGAGGTTGTAGCGCGCCAGGGCGGGCTTGTCCTCGGCGAACATGCGGTTGATTTCGTCCATGCGCTGGTACGGTGTGGAGATGTCCTTGCCTTCGCCCAGCAGGGTTTGCGCGACGTTTTCCAGGCTGAAGGATTCGAAGCTCCAGGTGGCCGAACGCAGGGCTTCGATGCCGTCGATGATCAGACGCCCTGCCGCGGCGGCGAAGTAGTGATTACGGCTGCCGTGTTCGCGCCAGGTCATGGCTTCGCCGCCACGACCCAGCATCAGTGGCACGTTGAGGCGCTGGGCATGTTCGTGGAGTACACGCAGGTCAAACTGCACGACGTTCCAGCCGATGATCGCGTCGGGATCAAAGGTGGCAACCCACTGGTTGAGACGTTCGAGCAGTTGGGTGCGGGTGTCGCAGTACTCGAGCTTGAAGTCGACGGCGCAGGTTTTGTTCGGTGGGCCGAGCATGTACACCTGGCGTTCGCCGCAGCCTTCGAGGGCGATGGAATACAGGTCGCCCTGGGCAGTGGTCTCGATGTCGAGGGACATCAGTTTCAGCGGCGGGCGGTATTCGGGCGCGGGTTTCATCTGCGCCTCCACCAGCGTGCCGTCGGCGTCCGGGGTGCCGCCGAACCACACGGGGGCGGTGATAAAGCGCTCCATCATGTAGCGCTCCGGCGGGCGCACATCGCCTTCGTAGACATCCACACCGGCGGCGCGCAGGCGTTTTTCCACGTCCATCAACTGGCGGTGCTGACGGGTATAGAGGCCCAGGACGGGGCGGTGATGAAAATCGCAGAGCTGCAACGGGCGCAGTTCGATATCGCGCTCGCCCTTAAGCAACCAGTCCAATGGCTTGCGGTGGGCCTCGGGAATAAACACCACGGAGGTCTGCATGGGGAGGCGGATAAACCGGGGGCCGTGGTCGGTCGCCAGCCAGAAGCTGACCTCCGTGCCCGACGGGGTGTCGCGCCAATGCCGGGTCAGGACAAAACCCTGCTGTAAATCCACCGTACCGCACCTCAGGAATCGCTTTCAGGGCGTGATTCTACTCGGCATCCGCGCAAAAGCGGCACGCAGACTGCAATCTCATAATTTTGTTGCAAAACATTAATCAGAATCACTATCATTTGCGCCGGAGTCGTATCCGCGCAGCGAGGACGCGCAACGTTTGTTGCCCTATTCCTCACTTTGACGGTTCGCCGTCAGGATCGACCATGCCCACCCGTATTCCATTCGCTGTGCCGTTTCGCCCGACCCTGCTCGCCCTTTGCTGCTCCCTGAGCCTCGCCGCTCAGGCCGCAACCCCAGTCACCCCGCAGGATGCGAACAACAGTCAGGACGGCAATACACTGGAATTGGGTGCCACCAACATCAACGCCGATGCCCCCGCGCCGAGCGCCCTGCCCCCTGCGTATGCCGGCGGCCAGGTGGCACGCGGTGGCCAACTGGGTGTGCTGGGCAACCAGGACATCATGGACGTGCCCTTCAGCATGTCCTCCTACACCGAGAAGTTGATCCGCGATCAACAGGCCGAAACGGTCGGTGATGTGTTGCTCAACGACTCTTCCGTGCGCCAGGCTTCGGGCTATGCCAACCAGTCGCAAGCCTTCGTGATTCGCGGGCTGCCGCTGAATGGCGACGATATTTCGCTGAATGGTTTGTACGGCATCCTGCCGCGCCAACTGATGTCCACCGACGCCCTGGAACGCGTTGAGGTGTTCAAGGGCCCCAACGCCTTTATCAACGGCGTGACCCCAGGCGGTTCAGGCATCGGCGGCGGCGTGAACCTGCAGCCCAAGCGTGCCGATGACGTGCCGCTGCGCCGTTTCAGCACCGATATCAGCAACGATGGCCGGATTGGCGAGCACCTGGATATCGGCCAGCGCTTTGGCGAAGACAACCGCTTTGGCGCGCGGGTGAATATTTCTCAGCGCGAAGGCGACACCGGCGTGGACGACGAGAGCCAGCGCTCCAAGCTGTTTTCGGTGGGCCTGGATTATCGCGGCGATGCGCTGCGGGTGTCGGGTGACTTTGTGTATCAGAAGCAGCAGGTCAACGGTGGGCGTAATTCGGTATTTCTGGGGCCCGGTTTGACCAGCATCCCCAAAGCCCCTTCGGCCGACACCAACTACGCCCCAAAATGGGCCACCACCAGCCTCGAAGACACCTTCGGCATGCTGCGGGGCGAGTACGACCTCAATGACAACTGGACTGCGTATGTTGCAGGCGGCGCCAAGCACACCAACGAGATTGGCCGGTACTCGTCGACCACTGTGAATGACAACGCAGGCAACGCCACCGTGACCGGCTCGCGTATCGCCCACCAGGAAGACAACACCAGCCTGATGGCCGGCCTCAACGGCAAGTTCCAGACCGGCGCGGTCAGCCACAAGCTGAACTTCGGCTTGACCGGCATCTGGACCCAGGCGCGCAACGCCTATGACTTCGACTTCACCGGGCACGCGAGCAACATCTACAATCCGGTGGATGTCGCTGAACCGGTCAAAGGCAGTTCCACCGGCGGCGACATGAATGACCCGGGCATCACCGCCAAGACCTTCGCCCGCAGCGCAGCAGTGTCGGACACCTTCGGCTTCATGGACGACCGCTTGCTGTTCACCGCCGGCCTGCGTCGCCAGGAACTGGTGGTGCAGGGTTACGCCTATGGCACCGGGGAACGTAACGCCAACTACGACAAGTCGATCACCACGCCGGTATACGGCCTGGTGTTCAAGCCGTGGGACCACGTGTCGTTCTACGCCAACCGCATCGAGGGCCTGGCTTCGGGGCCGACGGCGCCAGAGACGGCAGCCAATGGCAGCCAATTGACCAACCACGGCCAGACCTACGCCCCTGCCCGCTCGAAACAGACCGAGGCAGGCATCAAGGTTGATATGGGCAGCTACGGCGCAACGCTTGGGGTGTATCGCATTGAGCAACCGACCCAGGGTTATTCCCAGTTGAATGCGGACAACAGCACGACCTATGTATTCCAGGGTAACCAGGTCAACAAGGGTGTAGAGCTCAACGTCTTCGGTGAACCGTTGCCAGGCCTGCGCCTGCTGGGCGGCGCGACGGTTATTCATACTGAAGTCAGCGGCACCGCCGGCGGCGCCAACGACGGCAACCGCGCCATTGGCGTGCCGACATTCCAGCTTAACGCCGGGGTGGATTGGGATGTGCCAGGCCTGCAAGGCGTCAGCGTCAACGGACGCATGCTGCGCACCGGTGGCCAGTACGCGGACGCGGCCAACAACCTGAGCCTGCCGACCTGGAACCGCTTCGACGTGGGTGCACGCTACACCTTCAAAGTGGAACAACGTGACGTCACCCTGGGCGCTACCGTGGAGAACGTCGCCAACACCAAGTACTGGGAATCGGCACTGGGTGGCTATTTGACCCAGGGCGATCCACGTGTGGCCAAGCTGTCGGCGACGGTGGACTTCTGATCAACGGCGGGTGGCGGCGATGGCTGCCACCCGCTGCGGGTTACCAGTCGTAGGACACTTGCAAGGACGCCGTGCGTTCCTGCCCGTAGTAGCAACCGAAAGCGTAGTTGCACGCCGACACGTACTCGCGATCAAACAGGTTCTGCACGTTCAGGCTGGCTTCGGCGCCCTTGAGCGAGGGGCTGACACGGCCCAGGTCGTAGCTGACCGTGGCGTCATACACCACGAACGATGGCGTCTTGAAGGTGTTGGCCGAGTTGCCGTACTTCTTGCCGGTGTAGCGCGCACCACCGCCAACCGTCAGGCCGGCCAGGGCGTCACTGGCAAAGTGGTAGTCGACCCAGCTGCTTGCGGTCCAGGGAGCCTGTGATTCATTGCGGTTACCCTCATCGCCATAAGTGCTCTTGGTATAGAACGAGTCCATATAGGCCACCGCGCCGATCACCTCGAACTGACCGATCCGCGTCTTGCCCTCGAACTCGACGCCGCGCGAGCGCACCTCGCCTTCCTGCAATTGATATTCCGGGTATTCGATGTCGCCGGTCAGCACGTTCTTTTGCTTGATCTGATACACCGACAAGGTCAGCAACGAACGGTCATTGGGCTGGTATTTCACCCCGGCCTCGTATTGCTCGCCTTCCACCGGTTTGAATGCCGAAGCGCCACGCTGTGGGGCCTGGCTGCCAATGCTCGGGAAGAACGATTCGGCGTAGCTGACGTAGGGGGCCAGGCCAAAATCGGTGAGGTACGTCAGGCCAATGCGCCGGGTGAGCTTCTTGTCTTTCTGGCTGACCGTGCTGTTGGCCAACAGGTCGCGGTTTTCCACTTCGGCCCAGTCTTCACGCAGGCCGACGGTGAGGATGAAGCGGTCCAGCTTGATCTGGTCCTGGGCGTACAAGCCGGTCTGCTTGATGGTGTTGTCCCACTTGGTGGTCAGGGTGGGCTGGCCGAGGGTGTGGTAGTTGGTGGGGTTGTACAGGTCGATTATCTCCGAGCCATACAGGTTGTAGCCCTGGTACTTGCGGGTGAACTGGCGGTAATCGACGCCGGTCAGCAACGTGTGGTCCAGGGCGCCGGTGGCGAACTTGAACTGCAGGTTGTTATCGATGGTGTACGCCGAGTTGTGCTGGTTCCAGTCGAGTTTGGTGCGGGTGGCGCGGGTGTCGTCGGTGCTGCCGTCGGCGCGGGTGACGAAACTGTTCAGGTAGAAGCCTTTGTAGCGATCATTGACGTCGGTGTAGCGCGCGGTCTGGCGGTATTCGAGGTTGTCGTTGAGCGCATGCGAAAAGTCATAGCCCAGCACGTATTGATCACGGATGTAGTTATTCCAGTCCGAGTCGCCGAGGAAGATATCGCGGTCGATGTGCTTGCCCTGAGAGTTGCGGTACAGCGTGCCAATGGCGGGCAGCGCCTGGTAGTCGGCCAGGGACTTGTCGCGTTGCAGTTGGGCGTAGACGGTCAACGCGGTGTCATCATTCGGTGCCCAGGTCAGGCTGGGGGCAAGCAACCTGCGGCTGTCGGTGGCGTGGTCGACCATTTCGTTGCCGTTGCGCGCCAGGGCGATCAGGCGATAGCTGAGGGCTTTGGCCTCATCGATAGGGCCGCTGAAGTCCAGTGCGCCGTTAACCCGGTCATAGCTGCCAATGCCGAATTTGACTTGGTGCCGGGCTTCGGTGGTCGGGCGCTTGGAGACCATATTGATCATGCCGCCCGGCTGGTTTTGCCCATACAGCACAGAGGCCGGGCCTTTGAGCACTTCGATGCGCTCCAGGGTGTAGGGGTCGATCTGCGGCGCGCCGCCGAGGCTGCCGGCGTATGGCAGGTAGGCGCCATCGAGGTACAAGAGGGTTGGGGCAAAACCGCGGCTGGCGACTTCATCAGCGATGGTATTGCGGTCGGTATAGCCGTTGGTGTCGACACCGGGCGTGTAACGCAACGCTTGGGTGAGGTTGCGCGCGCCTTGGACGGCGATCTGGTCGGCAGTGACCACGTTAACCGTCTGCGCAATTTCCAGGATCGGAGTGTCGGTCTTGGTGGCCGTGCCGCTGCGTGTGGCGACATAACCGTCCACCGGGCCCCAGGCGTTTTCGCTGAGTTGCCCGGTGATGTTGGTGGGGCTCAGGTTCAGTGTGCTGCCTTCGGGCAGCGGGTACAGGCTCCAGGTGCCGTTCTCGGTGACGATCAACCCCAACCCACTGCCCACCAGCGCCTGTTGCACGGCCTGCTCGGGTGTCAGTTGGCCGTGTACGGCAGCCGCGCGGCGCCCTTGCAGCAAGGCCGGCGTAACCGACAACGTGCGCCCGCTTTCGCGGGACAGGCGGCTCAAGGTCTCGCCGAGGGAAGCCGCCGGCAGGTCGAAGTATTGGGTGGTGTCCCGGGCCGCTGCGGGTTGGCCGATAACGGCCAAGGTCATGGCCAGCGTCAGCAGGCAAGGACGGATCATCAAGGGTGCCATAAGGGGTGGATACTCGTTGTCAGGTGGGCGTTCTCTAACCCTGACTCGCGAGACGAGCGATCCCCTCACCGTGGTTGAAGATAATTGCCTAGCGCACGTCGATCAGCGTCAACAGAGGCCCGTAGTGCTGAATACGCAGCGGGAATGTTTGTGCCAGCGATTGCAGGGTGCGCTCGGCATCGTCGAGCGGGTACACGCCATAAACGTGCAACGCCGCCGCCTGCGGGCTGACGCGCAGCACACCACGGCGATACGGGCGCAGTGCGTCTATCAGCAGGCCAAGGGGTTCGTCGCGGATGTCGATGCGACCGTCGCGCCAGTCCACCCGTCCGCTCATCGAGAGTGGCACCGGGCGCACCGCGCTTTCGCTGAACCACGCCGCCTGCCCCGCCTCCACACGCCGTTGGCTGCCGCCCAACGTGGTGACTTGCACGCTGTGCAACTGCACCGAAGTGAGGCTGCCGGCCGATTCCTGGCTGACCATAAACTGCGTGCCCAGTGCCTGCACCTCGCCTTGGGCAGTGGAGATCACAAAGGGCCGGCGCGTGTCGGTCGCTACGTCGACAAACACCTGGCCTTCACGCAGGTGCACGACACGGCGTTGGTCGTTGAAGCGGATATCCACCGAGCTACGGGCGTTGAGGCTCACGCGAGTGCCATCGGACAGTTCGAAGGTCTGACGCTCGCCGGTAGCGGTATGCCGGTCGGCCCACACGCCGCCAAGTGGCTGGACGCGGTCAAACACGGCGGCACCGCTGACGCCGAAGAGCATCAAGGCTATTCCACCGCGCAGCACGTTGCGGCGCGATGCAGAATCGGGCGTCATCAACGCGTTGGAGGCTGCGCGCAGCTGGCCAGGGCTATGGGCTTCGACGCGGTGCAGGTCGGCAATCGGTTGTTGCAACAGGCTGCCCACGCGCTGCCAGGCCGCGGCGTGCTGGGGGCTGGCGCGCAACCAGGCATCGAAGGCTTGATGCAGGGTTGAGTCTTCGCCGGCGGCTTCCAGGCGCAGCAGCCAATCGACGGCGTCGCGGGTGGTGGCGTCAACCTTGGGTTGCGTCATGCCAGGTCCGCCGATTCGGCCAGGCAATGCAGGAACGCCCGGCGCAGGTCACGCTCGACGGTGGCGAGGGAGACGTTCAATTGCTGGGCGATCATCGGTTGGGACAGTCCTTCGAGGCGACTGAGAATAAAGATCTGGCGCACACGTGCGGGCAAGCCATCGAGCAGGCGGTCGATGCTTTCCAGGGCTTCGCGGACCAGCGCCAGGTCTTCTTCCGATGGGCTGTAGCGCTCCGGCAGCAACGCCAGGCTGTCGAGATAACGTTGCTCCAGGCGCTTGCGTCGCCAGAAGCTGAACAGCAAGCGCCGCGCCACCGTACTGAGAAACGCCCGGGGCTCTTCAAGCTGGGTGAGCTGGCGCGCATCGAGCACGCGGATGAAGGTGTCCTGGGTCAGGTCTGCCGCATCTTGGGGGCACTTCAACTGACGGTACAGCCACGCTCGCAGCCAGCGATGGTTGTCGTCATAGAGCGCGGCCAGCAAGGCCTTGGGATCAGTAGGTGTGGACACGCAGAGGCCAGACGTTAATGATAATTCATCTCATTATCTACGTGAGCCATGGCGCTTTGCAATCGCTAAAACACCTGCGTCGTTTGTGCAGTTGTGGTTCTGCGACCCTCCACTAGACTCAGGGCTCCTCTTACATAGAAGTCCTTTTAATGAAGCTATCCCGCTCCCTGCGCCAGGCCGTTGCCCTGGCTACCTTGCTGTCTGCCGGCACCCTCGTCGCCCACGCAGCGGATATCCCCTTGTCCAAATCCCTGGAAGCCGATGAAGTCACCACCAAAGTGCTGGCGGTGGATGCGGCTAAGCAACAAGTGGTTCTCGCGGGCGCCGAAGGGCGTGAGGTGCATGTGCAACTCACCGATGCCGCGAAAGACCTGGGCAACCTCAAGGTCGGGGACCAGGTCAAGGTGCTGACCACCCATTCGGTCGCGGCCGTGCTGGACACCGACGTGGACAAGAGCGCCCCGGACGCCAGTGAAAAAACCGGCGTGGTGCGCGCCACTGCCGACAACCCCAACCCCGGCGGCGCGGCTTTCCGCCAGGTTCAGGTGCAGCTGAAGATCACCCATATTGACCTGAAGAAAAACCAGGTCACTCTGGAGAACCCTGCCGGAGCAACAAAAGTGTTGAACGTTGAGAAACCGGAAATTCGTGCCGGCCTCAAAGACCTCAAGGTCGGCCAGAGTGTGCTGGTAACCTTTACCGACACCCTGGAAATCACCACGGCGCATGAAGGCTGAGCACAATGAAGACGGGCATCAGCGATGATGCCCGTATCGGTCAGCCCCTGCTCAGGTAGGTTTCGATGTTGCCCATTTGCTCGTCCCAGCCACGGGAATTCATCTTGAAGGCTTTCTGCCGCCGCGCTTCGGGCACTGCGTCAAAGCCGGACTCGACCACCCGCAGCAGAATGCCGGGGGCACGGTCCTCGATGGTGAACTCGACCAGGGTGGGGGTTTCCTGGTCGTAGTCGACACCCTTCTCCACCGCAAACGGATGCCACCAGAACGAGAACAGTGTTTGCGGCAGGATGCGTTCGATCCTGGCCTTCCAGATCACATGTTCGTAACCCGGATAAGTGATCGGTGCTTCGAGGGTTTCCCCTGCCGTGAAGGTTTTGCCCTGAAGGGCGACGCCGAACCAGTTGCCGAATTGCTCGGCGTCGGTCAGTGCTTCCCAGACTTGTTTACGTGAAGCGTTGAGCAGGACTTTTCGTTCTATGCGATCCAATACGTGCATAAGTCACCTCCTCCATTGACAGTAGGCGACATCGAACAATGCGCAACCTTTGGGTTACGCATTGGCGTTGCTACGGCATCAGAACTTCCACTTGGCATTGACCATCGCGTTGCGTGGCTCGCCGTAGGAGCCCGAGTTGAACGTGCCCATGCCGTCGTAGTATTTCTTGTCGAACAGGTTGTTGACGTTCAGCCCGACGGACAGGTGCTCATCCACCTGGTAGTTGGCCAACAGGCCCACCACCGCGAAGGGATCCTGTACGGCCTTGTAGTACGGCCCGGTGTAGTTGATCTGCGAGGTGGCGTACATCTCGCTTTGCCAGGTGACATTGCCACCCACGGTCAAGCGGTTCAGGGCGCCTGGCAGTCGGTACGTGGTGCCGAGCTTGAACAGGTTGATCGGCTGGTTGACCTGTACGCGCTCACCGTCCTTGGCGTGGGATTCGCGGTAGGTGTAGCCGCCGAACACGTTCCAACCGGCAGCCACCTCACCGGAGATTTCGGTTTCGACACCGCGCGTGGTGGTGCCGGCGATGGCTTTGTACACCGTCTTGCCAGTGGCATCGTTGCCCGAGTCGGCAGCAGTGTTCTTCTGTTCGATGTCAAACAGCGCGATGCTCGCGTTCAGCGCACCGTCGAAGAATTCACCCTTGAGGCCGATCTCGTAGTTATCCCCTTCCAACGGTGCGAGCGAACCACCGCTGGCGGTTTTATAGAACGTCTGCGGCAGGAAGATGTTTGTGTAGCTGGCGTAGACCGAGTAAGTGTCGTTCAGGTCATAGATAATGCCCGCGTAGGGCGTGACCACGCCGCTTTTCTTGGTTTTGTCGGTGGTTTGCGAGTAAGGGGCGTAATCCGTCACCTCATCAAGCTGCTTCCACCAACTGACGCGGGTACCGAGAATCAGCGTCAGCGGGTCCATCGGTTTCAAACGCAGTGCGCCGTACACGCCAGTCTGTTGCAGGGTGGTCACCGCGCCGCCAACCTCATTGTAGGAACGGCGCCCAAATTGCCGGCCATCCCAACTGAAGATGTTGTCCACGTCACCATAATCACCGTCTTGATCGGCAGAGGTGCTGCTGTAGTTTGGAAAGTTCAGGTGGGTATGCGACGTGCTCGCGCCCACCACCAGTTCGTGCTCACGCCCACCCAACTGGAACGGCCCGCTGGCATACACGTCGAGCATGTCCTGGGTCTGGTAGCTGTCTAAACGATAGATGAATGCGCCTGCGCCCTGGCCAGTGATCGGGTCCGGGTAGCCGCCACTGGCGGACGCCCCCTGCCCTTTGCGGTAGGAATACTGATGGCTGTAGGCGGTCTTCAAACTCCAGTCGTTGTCCAGTTTATGGTCCAACATCGTGGTGAAGGTATAGGTGGTGTTGTCCATGTAACTGGAGCGTGTAGCCGGGTTGAATGAGCGGGGGAAATTAGTCTGGCGGCCATTGCTGTAGAACAACGGAATATGCCCGTAGCTGGTGCCATTGGCATCGTTGTTCTGGTAATCCAGGCTGGTGCGCAGGGTGGTGGTGTCATTCAAGTCGATATCGAGCGCGCCGTACATCACGCGTTTTTCTTGCTTGTACCACTCCACGAAGGAGTTCTGCTTCTGATACGCCGCGACGAAGCGTCCGCGCACGTTGCCGGTCTCGGTCAATGGGCCGGACACGTCGACTTCGGAGCGATAGCGGTCCCAGGCGCCGGCCTCTCCCGAAATATGGGCCTGGAAGTCTTTGGTCGGGCGCTTGCGCACCAGGTTGATAACGGCGGACGGCGTGCCTGCACCGCTCATCAAGCCGGTGGCACCCCGCACGACTTCGACACGGTCGTAGATCGCCATGTCGGAAAGCGGCCCGATGTACTGCTGGGATTCGTTGGCGATCTGGGACGGAATGCCGTCGTATTGGAAGTTCTGGATCTCGAAACCACGGGAATAAAAGGAATAACGCTCGCTGTCACGGTGGTTGCTGCTGATGCCTGGGGTGAACGTCAATACCTCACTGAGGGTGGACAGGTGCTGGTCATCCATCAATTGACGGGTGATCACACTCACCGACTGCGGCGTTTCGCGCAGTGACAGCGGCAGTTTGGTCGCAGTACTGGCCGCGCCAGTGGTGTAGGAACCACTGTTTTCGGTGGTCAAACCCAGCCCTTCGGCATTGATGCTGGTAGCCCCAAGGGTTAAGGCACCGCTGCTGGCTTGGAGCCCCAGGCGGTAGCTGCCGTCGCTGTTGGCAGCTACGGCCAAATTGCTGCCGGCCAGCAGCCGGGCAAAACCTTGTTCAACGCTGTAAGTGCCCTGCAGGCCAGCACTTTGCTTGCCGGCAGTCAGGCCGGAATCGAAGGACAACACCACGCCGGCATCGCTGGCAAAGCGACTCAATACCGAACCCAGTGGGCCGGGAGCAATGGCGAACGCCTGTTGCTGGCTGGCTGCCATAGCACTGGAGCCCGTGGCGAACATGGGGGCCAGCAGCCCGGTTTGCAACATCAGCGATACGCCAAACAACGCGACCTGCAAGGGCTTTTTGCGAAACAAGCGAAGTGGTTGATTGGCGACTGAGGTTTGCCCTGCGCGCATGTTGACTCCTGGTGGTTCGAAACGAATGAAGGGGGTTTGCAGGAGGAGTCGAACGAGGTGTAGCAAATCGACAATGGCGGTTGAGAATTATTTTCAGTTTCAGGCGCGAGGACCCAATGTCGTCCAATAGCGGGTGTGGGCAGTGAGACGTATCGGCAGCGCGTGGGTCAGGGCGTTGAGCGTCAGGTCGATATCGTCCAGGGAATAGGCACCCGAAACCGGCAGGTGGCCGATTTCAGTGGCGCACCCCAAGTATCCCGGGCGATAGCGGGCCAATTCCGCCACTAAACGATCCAGTCGCCAATTGTCGACAACCAACCGCCCCTGTGCCCATGCGCCTTCACCGGGTTCGTTAGCCCCAAAGGAGAGCATGCGCTGGGCGTCGAACGTGACCGTCTGCCCGGCAGTCACCACCGTCTCCGCGGGCTCACGGCCCAGGCGCACCGCCACAGCGTGTTGCAGTACGCTCATGGCGGTGAAGTCTTCGAACTGGCGCACGTCAAAACGGGTGCCCAACGCGCGCATTTCCCCATGGGCACTGCGCACCAGAAAGGGCCGAGGGTCGGGGGCGGTGTCCACCAGGATTTCTCCGGCCCGCAAGATCACCAGCCGTTGCTCGGCGTTGTAGCGGATATCCACGGCGCTGGCGGTGTTGAGGGACAGCCGGGTGCCATCGTCCAGCTGCAGGCTGTGACGCTCACCCGTGGTGGTGCGTTGGTCAGCCATCCACTGCGGAGCCTGTCGATATCCAGACCAACCGATGGCACTCACTCCGGCACCGATCACCACGCCCTTGAGCAACGCACGGCGCCCAAACCGGCGGGATTGGTCGGCGGCAGCGTCCATCACATTGACGGTCAATGCACCGGGCAAGCATTGGAGCTGATGCCGAAGGTGTTCCACGCGCTGCCACGCCCACTGGTTCAGCGGGGTTTCATCTCGCCAGACGAGCCAAGCCGCGTGCAGTGCCGGGTCACCGGGCTCGGCGGCCAAACGCGCGACCCAGTGGGCTGCGGCGCTGAGGGCCTGGTGTTGTGAGTCGTGAGCCACCGTCAAAGCTCCAGCGAGAAGATCAGGCAGTGCTCGGTAGCCTTGGCGATATATTTGGTCACCGAACTCACCGATACCTGTAGCTGTTCGGCAATGTCCTTGTAGGGCATACCCTGCAGCTGTGAGAGCAAGAAAGCGCGTTTGGCCTTTTGCCCAAGGCCATCGAGCATCGCGTCGAGACGCTGCAGGGTTTCGATGATCAACAACCGCTCTTCCGGCGAAATGGCATAGGCCTGCGGCTGTTCGGCCAAGGCCTGGAGGTAAGCCTGCTCAAGGGCTTTGCGACGAAAGCTGTCGATCATCACGCGCTTGGCAATCGTCACCAGAAAGTGCCGGGGCTCTTTTAACTCGGCGACCTGAGGCTGAGTGCGCTCAGCCAACAACAAACGGATAAAGGTATCTTGGGCCAAGTCTGCAGCCTGATGGGAGCAACCCAACCGCCCACGCAGCCAGCTGACCAACCAGCGGTGGTGGTCACCGTAGAGTTGGCCAACAGGTTCGTGGGGGGAACGGGGTACACCAGACAGAGGCATAATAATATTGCGCGTGAATGAGAACGCTTCGCAATTTAGAGTAATGCGGGGATAAGGGCAATGATTTGTATCACTCTGATGCACAGCGTGGCGGCGGAAGGTAGATTGTCCCCCTCCCCCCGAGGTGACGCACCATGACTCAACAGCTCCATGGAAGTTGTTTTTGCAAGGCTGTGCGGTACGAGCTGGATAGCCTGGATATGCCCATCAGCCACTGCCATTGCCAAAGCTGCCGCAAGGTTCACGCTGCGGCGTTCGTCTCGACGGCGGGCGTGATGCGTGAGCACTTTCGCTGGACTCAAGGCGAGGCGCTGTTATCGTCGTATGAATCGTCGCCGGGCAAATTCAGGCATTTCTGCTCGCGCTGTGGCTCTCATCTGATGGCCGAACGTGGGCATCAACCTCATGTGATCGTGCGAGTGGCGACGCTGGATGATGATCCAGGCGTCAGACCCACTTCGCACATCTGGACCGCCCACGATGTGCCCTGGCTTGCCTACGCAGACGTAGAGCAATGGGACGAGTGGAAAGTGTGACTTAAACCTTCGGATCCCCGGGTGCTTTGGCTGGCGTCGCATATTGCGGCTTAAGGTGGCCTTCCTGGTCAAGCAACCAGGCGTCCATGATCTGCCGCACCACAGGGCCCGCGACACGGCCACCCGCCTCGCCGTTTTCGATCATCACCGAGATCACGATTTTCGGGTGCTCGGCGGGTGCGAAGCCGACGAACAAAGCGTTGTCGCGATGGCGCTCCAGAGTCTTGTTACGGTCGTAACGCTCGCCCTGCTTGATCGCCACCACCTGCGCGGTACCACTCTTGCCGGCGATGCGGTATTGCGCGCCCTGCGCGGCGGCGCGGGCGATGCCGCGTGGATCGTGCATCACCAGTTGCATGCCATGGTTGACCTGCTCCCAGTCACGCGGGTCTTTGAGGACGACGTTGGGCATCGGGTTTTCGTCCACCGGTGGCACGCCATTGATGGTCTTGGCCAAGTGCGGTCGGTTCCACACGCCTTTGTTGGCGATCAGCGCAGTGGCCTGGGCCAGTTGCAGCGGCGTGACTTGCATGTAGCCCTGGCCGATACCGAGGATCACGGTTTCGCCCGGGAACCAGGGCTGACGGCGGGTAGCGCGCTTCCAAGCCTGGGACGGCATCAAGCCTGCGGACTCTTCGAACATATCCAGCGAGACTTTCTGGCCAAGGCCGAACTCGGCCAGGTAGTCGTGCAGGCGGTCGATGCCCAGCTTGTGGGCCAGGTCATAGAAGTAGGTGTCGTTGGACCGCATGATGGCCGCATCCATGTCTACCCAGCCGTCACCGCTGTGGTTCCAGTTGCGGTACTTGTGGTCAAAGTCGGGCAACTGGTAGTAACCGGGGTCGAACACACGGGTTTGGGCGGTGACGACGCCGCTGTCGAGGCCAGCGATCGCCACTTCCGGCTTGATGGTCGAACCTGGTGCGTAGAGCCCTCGCAGAACACGGTTGAACAGTGGCCGGTCGATAGAATCGTGCAGTGCGGCATATTCCTTGAAGCTGATGCCGGTAACGAACAGGTTCGGGTCGAAGCTCGGCTTACTGACCATGGCCAACACTTCACCGGTCTGCGGATCGAGGGCCACCACCGAGCCACGGCGGTCGCCCAGGGCTTCTTCCGCCGCTTCCTGCAGATGAACGTCGAGGCTGAGCACGATGTTTTTGCCGGGGATCGGGTCGGTGTGCTTAAGCACGCGCAATACACGGCCCTGGGCGTTGGTCTCGACCTCTTCATAGCCGACATGGCCGTGCAACTCGGACTCGTAGAAACGTTCGATACCCGTCTTGCCGATGGACTGCGTGCCACGGTATTCGACCGAGTCGAGAGCCTTGGACTCTTTCTCGTTGATTCGTCCTACGTAGCCGATGGAATGGGCAAAGTGCGCACCTAACGGGTAATGCCGGACGAATTGCGGCTCAACGTCGACGCCAGGCAAGCGGAACTCGTTAACCGCCAGTACCGCGATTTGTTCTTCGGTCAATTCGTAAAACAGTGTCACCGGGACAAAGGGATGACGTGCCTGCTTCAGAGCCTTGTCGAAGACAGCGCGGTCTTCAGCGGGCAAATGCAGCAGATTGACGATGGCGTCCAGTTCGCCCTTGAGATCGGTGGTGCGCTCGCGGGTAATGGTCAAGTTGTAGCTAGGACGGTTGTCAGCCAGCACCACGCCGTTGCGGTCGTAGATCAGGCCACGTGTCGGCGTGATCGGCAGTACGTGGACGCGGTTGTTTTCGGAAATCGTGGAGTGGTAATCAAACTGTACGACTTGCAAGAAGTACATACGCCCTACCAGGGCGCATGTGATGCCAATTACCAACAGGGCGCAGGCGAGCAGGCGCTTGTTGACCAGGCGGTTTTCTTTTTCGTGGTCCTTGATCGGTATCGGTTCTGGCATTTCTACAGCATCTCGTTGAAGAAGGTCGACGCCGCGTCCTGCGGATAAAAGATCATTCCCTGTGAAAATGTGCTGCACCATACCAAAAATGCAGAAACACTTTGCATCGATTTCCCCAACGGCATGCTGTTTGGTCAGGAGAGGACCGGTTTCGGCTCCAGGAAGGCTTCCAGGCCAAAGGTCCCGTGTTCGCGGTCGACGGCTTGCTGATAGGCCCATCTGGCGCAATCTGCTCACGACCATTCATCGCATGTTTACGGGCCTCCAGCACCCGCTGGAGAGCTCCTGAGACTGAAGGCGCGGAGGCGGGCTGCGAGGCGCTATATGCTCTATACGCCAAGCGATAGCGGCTCACTGCGCTAGAAAAGCTCTCCTAACCCTATGTCGGCAGGCCTGGAGCAACAAGACTCCTCCTCTGCGCCTAATAGCCAAACCATTCAGCTCGATCTGACTCGGCGCGTTAGGGATGCCGCGGTGTCGGGTGTTGGCGCGGCTTCGCCACCCAGCGCGGGGCAAGCCCCGCTCACTACATGGAATGAGCTGCGGTGTTGCGGGGTCTGCTTTTCGATCGCCCAAAACAAAACCCCTGATTGCGTTAGCAATCAGGGGTTCTGGAATTTAATCTTGACGATGACCTACTCTCACATGGGGAAACCCCACACTACCATCGGCGATGCATCGTTTCACTGCTGAGTTCGGGATGGGATCAGGTGGTTCCAATGCTCTATGGTCGTCAAGAAATTCGGGTACTGAGTCGTGACCTGTTGGTCTCGCTTCAGCAAATTGGGTATGTGACAGCTTTCGGTGTTTTGTGAACGTCGAACTTTCGGTTCATTTCGTCTTCACACACCGCAATCTGGTGCCTTTTCAGGTCAGCAAATTGCTTGGGTGTTATATGGTCAAGCCTCACGGGCAATTAGTATTGGTTAGCTCAACGCCTCACAGCGCTTACACACCCAACCTATCAACGTCGTAGTCTTCGACGGCCCTTCAGGGAACTCAAGGTTCCAGTGAGATCTCATCTTGAGGCTAGTTTCCCGCTTAGATGCTTTCAGCGGTTATCTATTCCGAACATAGCTACCCGGCAATGCCACTGGCGTGACAACCGGAACACCAGAGGTTCGTCCACTCCGGTCCTCTCGTACTAGGAGCAGCCCCTCTCAAATCTCAAACGTCCACGGCAGATAGGGAC
>NZ_NKIG01000080.1:0-1213 GCF_002255865.1 Pseudomonas sp. PGPPP1
CCGTAGATACCATCTCTCCCACCAATCACAACAGGTCCTCTAAAGGGCCTGTCGTGGTTGATAAGGTCGCTGCGTCTTGAGCACGCCATAGGCAATCTGCAGCAGTTTGCGCATGGCGGCGCCCAAGGCGCTCATTCGGGCTTTGCCGCGTGCCAGTAGTCGTTCATACAGCGCTTTCACGTCGGGGTTGCGCTCTTTGGCGACTATGGCGCCCATGTACAGCTTGGCTCTGATGAGCGGGGAACCGGCCTTGCTCAATACCGTGCGTCCCTCCACCGTCTTACCCGATTGCCAAGGGCGGGGCACCAAGCCGACAAAGGCAGTGCATTGTCGAGCGTCGCCAAAGTTGCGACTGTGCAGCAGGGCCAACAGATGGCGCGACAGCACCTCGCCGATTCCATCGATGCTTTGCAGTAAGGCACGATCGCGTTTGAGATCGTCGTGCCGATCAATGTGGTCGTCGATGTCCTGGCGAATCCGCTCTGCCTCCTGGCGTAGCGCCTGTACCAGGTTGTCGATGGAAGCCAGGACGCCTGGACTTCCGCTGACCTCCGCCTTTTCACGCCGGTTGAGCTCACGTTGCAGATCGTCTTGCAGCGCCTCATGGCGAGCAATCAATGCCTTGAGTTCGCGGACCTCGCGTCGTTCCGGCGTCCAGGGACGTACGGGCTGGGTCGCGCCATAGCGCGCCAGTACCAGGCTGTCCTGCTTGTCGGTCTTGCCCTGTATGCCCAGGCTGCGGGCGTATTCGCGCACCCGAGCGGGATTGAGGACGAAGACTTGGACGCCACGATCATGGAGATACAGAGCCAGCGGCTCGTGATAGACCCCAGTCGCTTCGAAAAAAACCTCCAACTGTTCCACCGTCTCACCCGTCTGGGCGCAACACCAGTCGATCAGCTCGGCGAATCCTGAGGACCGGTTGGCGAAGACCTTAGTTTTTACCTTCAGGCTGGGGACGTCACGCAGCCACAGACAATCGAATTTGTGCTTGCTGATGTCGATACCAATGATCGCCATTTCTCGCTCCTTGCCTTGTGCATACAGCCTCACTCCTGCAGAGGGGCTTGGATACCATTCAGGATGTGGAGAAAGGGAGCCGGCAGGCACACTCTACGACACAGCATCGAGTGCTCAGGTTGGGTAGGTGCTTAACCGGCTCCGGGTAATGAGGTAGCTAATCTCATTACCCAGGAGAGATACAAGGTTGGGT
>NZ_NKIG01000081.1:0-1166 GCF_002255865.1 Pseudomonas sp. PGPPP1
AGAGCTTAAATCCACACACGTGTCGACACGATGACCTGGGTGCCGGAGGCCTTGATGCCGCTGGTTGGTCATTGGGATACGTGGAGGCCAAACCCGACTTATTAAGGAACTATCATGTCCCAAGTCAACATGCGCGATATGCTGAAGGCCGGTGTGCACTTCGGTCACCAGACCCGTTACTGGAACCCGAAAATGGGTAAATACATTTTCGGCGCGCGTAACAAGATCCACATTATCAACCTTGAAAAAACCCTGCCAATGTTCAACGAAGCTCTGACTTTCGTAGAGCGTCTGGCCCAGGGCAAAAACAAGATCCTGTTCGTCGGCACCAAGCGTTCCGCTGGCAAGATCGTTGCTGAAGAAGCAGCACGTTGCGGTTCGCCGTACGTCGATCACCGCTGGTTGGGCGGCATGCTGACCAACTTCAAAACCATCCGTGCTTCCATCAAGCGTCTGCGTGACCTTGAAGTGCAAGCCGAAGACGGTACTTTCGCCAAGCTGACCAAGAAAGAAGCGCTGATGCGCTCCCGTGACCTGGAAAAGCTCGATCGTTCCCTGGGTGGTATCAAGGACATGGGCGGTCTGCCTGACGCACTGTTCGTTATCGACGTTGATCACGAGCGCATCGCGATCACCGAAGCCAACAAACTGGGCATCCCTGTTATCGGCGTAGTCGATACCAACAGCAGCCCGGAAGGCGTTGACTACATCATCCCAGGCAACGATGACGCAATCCGCGCTATCCAGCTGTACATGGGTTCGATGGCTGACGCTGTAATCCGTGGTCGCAACCACGTTGCTGGTGGTACCGAGCAGTTCGTTGAAGAAGCTCCGGTAGCTGCCGCTGAGTAATTGACGCCCTGGCGTTGACTCAGTAAGCAAAAAGGGGGCTTGGCCCCCTTTTTGCCACCTCGAAAACCATTTGTCGGCGCCCACTTGTGGCAGCGCAACCTAGCGACTGTAACGTGCAGCAGCCTACAAGGGTGATTCGGGAAGAATTGATCCCCCGTTCGATCGGGTGGAATGGTTGAAAACCTATCCAAGAGGAATTTGAAAATGGCAGCAATTACTGCAGCGTTGGTTAAAGAACTGCGTGAGCGTACCGGCGAAGGCATGATGGATTGCAAGAAAGCCCTGGAAAAGGCTGACGGCGACATCGAAAAAGC
>NZ_NKIG01000082.1:0-1156 GCF_002255865.1 Pseudomonas sp. PGPPP1
TCCAGGGTCAGGATGCTCTGGTCGGCTTCGACTTTGTCGCCGACCTTCACAAACAGCTCGATTACTTCACCTTCACCGCTGCCGATGTCAGGTACGCGAATGAGTTCGCTCACAAAAAATCTCCTCAGCAGTCCAGTGGGTTGCGTTTTTCCGGGTTGATCCCGAACTTGACGATAGCGTCTGCTACCACCTTAGGTTCGATCTCACCACGGTCAGCCAAGGCTTCCAGGGCTGCCAACACCACGAAGTGACGGTCGACTTCGAAGAAGTGACGCAGCTTCTTGCGGCTGTCACTGCGGCCAAAACCGTCGGTGCCCAGGACTTTGAATTCCTTGGACGGGACCCACTGGCGAATTTGTTCGGCGAACAGCTTCATGTAGTCGGTAGAGGCAATGACTGGACCCTTACGGCCGGCCAGGCACTCTTCGACGTAGCTCTTCGCTGGTTTCTGACCAGGATGCAGGCGGTTGCTGCGCTCTACGGCCAGGCCGTCGCGACGCAGTTCGTTGAAGCTGGTGACGCTCCACACGTCGGCGCCGACGTTGAACTCTTCACGCAGGATCTTCGCCGCTTCACGCACTTCGCGCAGGATGGTGCCGGAGCCCATCAGCTGTACGTGGTGCGCTGCTTCCTTGGTGTCTTCTTCGAGCAGGTACATGCCCTTGATGATGCCTTCTTCCACACCGGCCGGCATGGCTGGCTGCTGGTAGGACTCGTTCATCACGGTGATGTAGTAGAAAACGTCCTGCTGCTCTTCGGTCATCTTCTTCATGCCGTCCTGGATGATCACCGCCAGCTCATAGCCGTAGGTTGGATCAAAGGTGCGGCAGTTCGGGATGGTGGCAGCCAGGATGTGGCTGTGACCGTCTTCGTGTTGCAGGCCTTCGCCGTTCAGCGTGGTACGACCAGCGGTACCGCCGATCAGGAAGCCACGGGTACGGCTGTCGCCTGCTGCCCAAGCCAGGTCGCCAATACGCTGGAAGCCGAACATCGAGTAGAAGATGTAGAACGGCAGCATCGGCTGGTTGTGGCTGGAGTACGAAGTACCGGCAGCGATGAAGGAGCTCATGGCGCCCGCTTCGTTGATGCCTTCTTCGAGGATCTGGCCCTTCTTGTCTTCCTTGTAGAACATCACCTGGTCTTTATCGACTGGCTC
>NZ_NKIG01000083.1:0-1155 GCF_002255865.1 Pseudomonas sp. PGPPP1
GCCACAGAAAGCACGTTACCGAAAATGATCCCCGGTTTGGTGATTTGGATAAAGTGCTTAAGCGACATCGGGTCTTACCTCACTTCGCCATCATGAACGTATGGATGCTGAACATGATCCATATCGACAGGCCAACCAGCAGCAGGATTACGAGGCCTGCGAACACGAACGCAATCACGTTATCGCGCTGCTCTTTCGAGCGATCCAGGTGCAGGAAGTACACCAGGTGAACCAGAACCTGAATCACCGCGAATGCCAGCACGATCATCAAGGTGATCGACTTTGGCAGGGTCGGGTACATCACCAGACCAAACGGGATGAGCGTCAGGATTACCGACAGGATGAAGCCGATGGCGTACGACTTAACGCTGCCGTGGCTCGCATCATGGCTGTCATGGTCATGGGAGTGTGCATTAGCCATTACAGAGTCCCCATCAGGTAAACAACGGTGAAGACGCAGATCCAGACCACGTCCAGGAAGTGCCAGAACAGGCTCAGGCAGCTCAGGCGAGTCTTGTTGGTGTTGGTCAGGCCGTGTTTATTGACCTGATACATCATCACCGCCATCCACAGCAGGCCGGCAGTTACGTGCAGACCGTGGGTGCCTACCAGCGTGAAGAACGCGGACAGGAAGCCGGAACGGTGCGGGCCGTAGCCTTCGGAGATCAGCAGGTGGAACTCGTTGATCTCCATACCGATGAAGCCCAGGCCGAACAGGAAGGTCAGTGCCAACCAGCTCAGTACGCCTTTCTTGTTGCCCTTGTAGAAGGCCAACATGGCGAAGCCGTAGGTGATCGAACTGAACAACAGCAAGGCGGTTTCGCCGAGCACGTAAGGCAGTTCGAAGATGTCGTGGCCCGACGGGCCACCCGCTACGTTGTTTACCAGTACCGCGTACACCGCGAAGATCGACGCAAACAAGATGCAGTCGGTCATCAGGTAGAGCCAGAAACCGAAAACGGTCATCGGCCCCGAGTCGTGGTGATGGTCATCGTGCCCATGGTCATCGACATGGGCGTGTCCAGCATTGGTCACTAAGTTCGACATGGTTTAAGCCTGTTCCAACGAGGTTTCTACACGGTTGGCCGGGATTTTCTTCTCGGCGACCAGGCGAGCGTGCTGCTCGGCTTCGATGCGCTCGATCGTTTCGACCGG
>NZ_NKIG01000084.1:0-1136 GCF_002255865.1 Pseudomonas sp. PGPPP1
ACACGGTAAATGCCAACCCGCTGCGGATTCTGCGCGCGGCAGCACCCGAATTATCAGGGATACGTGTAGGGTGGAGATGCACAACCGTCGGACCGTGTAGCACTAGGCTTATATTTAGACGCTTCATCTCGTCCACAGTCGCCGGTTGATTCCTCCTCCTGACCTTAGCTTTTGTTGAAGTGGTGCCTTTGTCACCACCGCTAACAAGCAGGACGCGTCCGTCGCGATACCAGCCCAATTGGCCGGTGTTTGCTGGACACTGGAGTGGCCAACCACTCTTGACGCACCTGACACCGACCGTGAGAAGTCGTGTGTGCCGAACGCCGTTTCCGGCAGCCCGGAAACCGACGGTACAACATGAAAAGAATGCTGATTAACGCAACTCAACCCGAAGAGTTGCGTGTTGCACTGGTAGATGGCCAACGCCTCTACGACCTGGACATCGAATCCGGTGCACGCGAGCAAAAGAAGGCCAACATCTACAAAGGCCGTATTACTCGCATCGAACCAAGCCTTGAGGCTGCCTTTGTCGATTTCGGCTCCGAGCGCCACGGCTTCCTGCCCCTTAAAGAAATCTCCCGCGAATACTTCAAGAAAGCCCCCGAAGGCCGCGTGAACATCAAGGACGTCCTGAGCGAAGGCCAGGAAGTCATCGTTCAGGTCGAGAAAGAAGAACGTGGCAACAAGGGCGCAGCCCTGACCACCTTCATCAGCCTGGCTGGCCGCTACCTGGTCCTGATGCCGAACAACCCACGTGCCGGCGGCATTTCCCGTCGCATCGAAGGCGAAGAGCGCAACGAACTGCGCGAAGCGCTGAACGGCCTGATCGCACCTGCCGACATGGGCCTGATCGTTCGCACTGCCGGCCTGGGCCGCAGCAGCGAAGAAATGCAGTGGGACCTCGATTACCTGCTGCAACTGTGGACCGCTATCAAAGAAGCGTCCCTGGATCGTTCCGCGCCGTTCCTGATCTACCAGGAAAGCAACGTGATCATCCGCGCTATCCGCGACTACCTGCGCCAGGACATCGGCGAAGTGCTGATCGACAGCGTTGAAGCCCAGGACGAAGCCCTGACCTTCATCCGCCAGGTGATGCCGCAGTACGCCAGCAAGATCAAGCTGTACGAAGACAGCGT
>NZ_NKIG01000085.1:0-1115 GCF_002255865.1 Pseudomonas sp. PGPPP1
CCGGTAAGGGTGAAAAGGTGCGGTAAGAGCGCACCGCACGACTGGCAACAGTTCGTGGCTAGGTAAACCCCACTTGGAGCAAGACCAAATAGGGTCCCAAGGCGTGGCCCGCGCTGGGACCGGGTAGGTTGCTAAAGATGTCCAGTGATGGCCATCGTAGACGAATGACTGTTCAAGACAGAACCCGGCTTATAGATCGACTCTCCACCTTTTTCCTTCTGTCCGAATCTCGGGCAGAAACCCGGTAATAACGCAAGAATCCCTCCCTGCCGAATCATTGGCAGATGCATCTTCGTAATACCAAAAAAATCTTACTCTTAATAAATCACTTTAACTTTAAGCCATAGCTCTTTGAGCTATTAGCGCTTGTTGGGCCAAAAACATCGCCGAACTCTGGTTTCTCCTCCTTTTACGATCCTAAATCTCCGTTCTGTAAGGCTTTTCCTTGAATCCGCGCCTTGACGGTGTGGTGGGCGCATTCCTATAGTGTGCGCAAGTGGCGGAAAGTGGCACAAAGTGGGTTTTTTGAACGTAAAACGCTAAAATTTGGAGAAACGCATCTGTGTTTCGCGGAGCTAACGCTATCAGTCTCGATGCAAAAGGCCGTCTCGCCATGCCGAGCCGGTATCGTGACGAGCTCATTTCGCGAAGTTCCGGGCAACTGATCATCACCATTGATGCCGTTGATCCTTGTTTATGTGTTTACCCGCTCGATGAGTGGGAGTTGATTGAAACCAAGTTGCGCGCTCTGCCTTCATTGCGTGAAGAAAACCGCCGTTTGCAGCGTTTGCTGATCGGTAATGCCGTCGACCTCGAACTCGATGGCAGTGGTCGTTTCCTGGTGCCGCCGCGTTTGCGCGAGTACGCCAAGCTCGATAAGCGCGCAATGCTGGTGGGCCAACTGAACAAGTTCCAATTGTGGGACGAAGATGCCTGGGATGCTGTGTCTGCAGCGGACCTGGCTGCTATTCAACAACCGGGCGCTATGCCTGATGAACTGCGTGATTTGATCCTGTGACTATTGATAGCGGCTTTAACCACATCACCGTACTGCTTGACGAAGCCGTTGAGGCTCTCGCCGTACGCGCGGATGGCTGCTATTTGGATGGCACCTT
>NZ_NKIG01000086.1:0-1100 GCF_002255865.1 Pseudomonas sp. PGPPP1
CGAGCCATACGCTCGGTCTTGTGTAGTTTTACTACTCGTATATACATTCGAAAGGCTGAAATGGCCGACGATTTGTAGTAAAACTACAGGACGCCGAAGCAACCTTCGGCCATCCAAGAATTTATGTCGTCTGCCCACAAGGCCAGTCGCAAACTTCAGGCAACCGATTCTGGTAGCCTTTCCGCCCTGGAGCAAGCCATGCAAGACCTCGATCCCGTCGAAACCCAGGAATGGCTGGACGCCCTGGAATCGGTTCTCGACAAAGAAGGCGAAGACCGTGCTCACTACCTGATGACCCGTATGGGTGAACTCGCAACCCGCAGCGGTTCGCAACTGCCCTACGCCATCACCACGCCATACCGCAATACCATCCCCGTTACCCACGAAGCACGCATGCCTGGCGACCTGTTCATGGAACGCCGCATTCGCTCGCTGGTACGTTGGAACGCCATGGCGATGGTAATGCGCACGAACTTGAAAGATTCTGACCTGGGCGGTCACATCTCCAGCTTCGCATCCAGCGCAACCCTGTATGACATCGGCTTCAACTACTTCTTCCAGGCCCCGACCGACGAACACGGCGGCGACCTGATCTACTTCCAGGGTCACACCTCGCCAGGCGTCTACGCCCGTGCGTTCATGGAAGGTCGCATCAGCGAAGAACAAATGAACAACTTCCGCCAGGAAGTCGACGGTCAGGGCCTGTCGTCCTACCCGCACCCTTGGCTGATGCCTGACTTCTGGCAGTTCCCGACCGTTTCCATGGGTCTGGGCCCGATCCAGGCGATCTACCAGGCACGTTTCATGAAGTACCTGGAAGCGCGTGGCTTCATCCCCGAAGGCAAGCAGAAAGTCTGGTGCTTCCTGGGCGACGGCGAGTGTGACGAGCCGGAATCCCTGGGCGCCATTTCCCTGGCTGGCCGCGAGAAGCTGGACAACCTGATCTTCGTCATCAACTGCAACCTGCAGCGCCTCGACGGCCCGGTTCGCGGCAACGGCAAGATCATCCAGGAACTCGAAGGCGTGTTCCGCGGTGCTCAGTGGAACGTGACCAAAGTCATCTGGGGCCGTTTCTGGGACCCACTGCTGGCCAAGGACGT